>NZ_JAIUHP010000011.1:0-200484 GCF_020165175.1 Mesorhizobium sp. CA16 | reverse complement strand
CTTGTATGAGTTGATCTCGCCGGTCATCTTTCCCTACTGCCTACTGCCTACTGCCTACTGCCTACTGCCTACTGCCTACTGCCTACTGCCTGATCCAGGGAGCACTATCATGACAACGATCGCCTTCATCGGCCTCGGTAATATGGGCAATCCCATGGCCGCCAACCTCGTAAAGGCGGGTCATACGGTGCTGGGCTTCGACCTCGTGCCCGAGAACCTAGCCACTGCCAAGGAACACGGCGTCACCGTCATGGCGAACGCCGTCGCGGCGGTGAAGGACGCTGACGTCGTCATCACCATGCTGCCGGCCGGCAAGCATGTGTTGTCGGTTTATGAGGACATCGCGCCCAAGGCAAAGGAAGGTGCGCTGTTCATCGATTCCTCGACCATCGATGTCGAATCGGCTCGCAAGGCGCATGCCATTGCCGCGAAGCATGGTCACCCGTCGATCGACGCACCCGTCTCCGGCGGCACGGGCGGCGCCGCTGCCGGCACACTCACATTCATGGCCGGTGGCTCGGATCAGGCGTTTGCCGCTGCCGAGCCGATCCTGAAGCCGATGGCCGGGCGCGTCGTTCATTGCGGCGGCGACGGCGCCGGACAGGCGGCCAAGATCTGCAACAACATGATTCTCGGCATCTCGATGATCGGCGTCGCCGAAGCCTTTGTGCTGGCCGAAAAGCTCGGCCTGTCACACCAGGCGCTGTATGACGTCGCCTCCACTTCCTCGGGCCAGTGCTGGTCGCTCACCACCTATTGCCCGGTGCCCGGCCCTGTTCCGGCCTCGCCGGCCAACCGCGACTACAAGCCCGGCTTTGCTGCCGCGCTGATGCTGAAGGACCTGAAATTATCGCAGGAAGCCGCGCAGAACGCAGGCGCCGCGACTCCGCTCGGCGCCGAAGCCACGCAGCTCTATGCCTTGTTCAATGCGCAAGGCCACGCCGGCGCCGATTTTTCCGGCATTATTAATTTCCTGCGCGGAAATCCGGCATAAGTCTCTGCTTTTGAAGGGTTATTTCCAAGATTTGCCGGTGCGAAGCCGGCAAATTTAGATTTGCTTAAGGTCTTGCTAACGCACCGGTAACGATGTGCCTTTAAAACGGACTGCGAGGCGGACATCGCGTCTGCCCGGCGCTCCGGATCAGGTCTCGCGTACCGGAGCCCGTAAATTTCGCAAGTATTCTCGTAGCGAAATGCCATGTGTATCTGGCAAAGCCGCGTTCCCGCAGGGACGCGGTTTTTGCGTTTCGGAGACGCCCTCCGCGAGCCGTTCAGGAATGGACCGGGCGCTTAGAGCAATTCCAGGAAAAGTGTGAGCGGTTTTCCGCCCGGAATTGCGTCAAAACAAGGAGATAGAGCATTTCGCCGTTTTCGTGAAACGGTGAAATGCTCTAGTCAGGAGCGCCCGGAGAACATCCGCTTAGCGCTTGCGCAAATCGGCGTCAGCGAGATCGAGCGCCCTGGCGATGCGTTCGCAAGCCATGTCGATCGTGTCGCGCGTCCAGATCAGCGGCGGCGAGAGAATCATAGTGTCGCCGGTGGCCCGCAGCATCATGCCCTGCGCGATCGCGTGGTCGCGCACGACGACGGCCGCATTTCCCGATGGCAAATAACGTTCCTTGGTCGCCTTGTCCTTGACGATCTCGATCGCGCCCATCAGGCCGATCGAGCGCACCTCGCCGACCAGCCTGTGTCCGGCGATCCGCTCCTGCAGCGCCTGCGCGAAATAGGGACCGGTGTCGTTCTTGACCCTTTCGACCAGGCCTTCCTTCTCGATGATCTCGAGGTTCTTGAGCGCCACCGCGCAAGCCACCGGATGACCGGAATAGGTGTAGCCATGGTAGAACTCGCCGCCTTTCTCGACCAGCGTCTTGGCGATGCGGTCGCCGACCAGCAGCGCCGAGAGCGGCTGGTAGCCCGAGGTGAGCGCCTTGGCGGTGGTGATGGTGTCGGGCTCGATCCCGAACGTCTGCGCCGCGAACCATTCGCCGGTGCGACCATAGCCGGTGATGACCTCGTCCAGCATCAAAAGCACATCGTATTTGCGGCAGATGCGCTCAACTTCCGGCCAGTAGCTCATCGGTGGGATCTTCACCCCGCCCGCGCCCATCACCGGCTCGCCGATGAAGGCGGCGACCTTGTCGGCGCCGGCTTCGAGGATCGCGTCCTCGACCGCCTTCGCCGCGCGGATGCCGAAATCATGGTCGCTTTCGCCGGGCAGCGCGAGCTCATAGGCATAGGGCATCATCACATGGACGATGTTGGGCACGGCACCGCCGAGCTGCTTGTGCATCGGCTCCATGCCGCCGAGCGACGTGCCGGCTACGGTCGAGCCGTGATAGGCCGACTTGCGCGAGATGACGCGGTTCTTCTCGGGCTTGCCTTCAAGCGCCCAATAGTGGCGCACGAGCCTGAGCGCCGTGTCGTTGGCCTCCGACCCGGACGAACCGTAGAAGACCTGGCTGACATGCGTCGGCGCCAGCTCCGCCAGCTTCTTCGACAACAGCACCGGCGTCGGCGTCGAGCATTTGAAGAAGGAGTTGTAGTAAGGCAGCTCCTTCATCTGCGCGTAGGCCGCCTCGGCCAGCTCATCGCGGCCATAGCCGACATTGACGCACCACAGGCCCGCCATGCCGTCGAGGATTTCGGTGCCGTCGGCATCGTAGATGAACGGGCCGTTGGCATGGGTGATGATGCGCGAGCCCGTCTCGCGCAGCTCCTTATGGTCGGTGAAGGGGTGCAGGTGATGCGCGGCATCGATCTGCTGAAGCTGCTTCAGCGAATAATTCTGATAGGTCATGGATTTGATCTTTCCTCTTGAATCAATCCGGCAGCGGCCGGGGCGGATTCGTCAGAGGAAGCGGGGCGGCGAATAGCCGATGCGGGCGCACAGCCGCAACAGCTCGGCGCGCAGCGTGCGCGGTGACGGCGTCACCGCGACCCCGAAGGCGCCTGATGTGCTGAAGCGGATCATGGCAGCAGCTTACGCCGCCTGACGCCCAGAATTCAAGCCATGCCTATGAGGCAGGCTTACCCAGCGCCCGTTGCAGGAAAACATAGCGCATTGCCGTCTGCGCCGCCTGCGGCCGGCGGTCGCCGCGCCCGCCATGGCCGCCTTCGGTCTCCTCGAAGAACAGCGTCCTGCCGTGACCTGCCTCTTGCAGCCGCGCCGCCATCTTACGCGCATGTCCGGGATGGACGCGGTCGTCGGCGGTGGACGTCATCAGGAGCACCGGCGGATAGGCAGCGCCCGCCTTGACATGCTGGTAAGGCGAATAGGCACCGAGCCAGGCCGCCTCCTCCGGCTTCGACGGATCGCCATATTCAGCCATCCACGAGGCGCCGGGGGGCAGGTCGGTGTAGCGCAGCATATCGAGCAGCGGCACGTCGATGATGACGGCGCCGAACAGCTCCGGCCGCTGGGTCAACGACGTGCCGGTGAGCAGGCCGCCATTGGAACCGCCCTGGATGCCAAGCTGCGCCGCCGTGGTGATGCCGCGCCGGACCACGTCCTCGGCCACGGCCGCGAAATCGTCGAAAGCGTTCTGGCGCTTGCCCTTCAGCGCCGCCTGATGCCAGGCCGGACCGAACTCGCCGCCGCCTCGGATATTGGCCTGGATATAGGCGTTGCCCCTGTCCAGCCAGAGCCTGCCGCGAATGCCGGCATAGCCGGGCAGCAGCGGCACTTCAAAGCCGCCATAGCCGTAGAGCAGCGTCGGCACCGGTCCTTTCTGGTCGCGCCGCCGCACCACGAAATACGGGATCATCGTGCCGTCCTTCGAGCGCGCCTCGAACTGCTCCGAGATATAAGGCGAGGCGTCGAAGCGGGCCGGCTGCGACTTCACCGTTTGAAGCGTCTCGCCATTGTCATCCGACCAGATGATCGAGCTCGGCGTCAGGAAATCGGTGAAGGAGAAGGAGACGCTCGACCCGAAATGCTCGACATGGCTGATGCCGACATTGCCGTTGTCGGGCAGCGCTATCCGCTTCAGCGACCAGCCTTCTGCGGCGCGGTCGCAGGCGATGATCTTGCCGCGCACATTGTCCATCAGGTTGATGAACAGCCGGTCCTGCGTCCTGGCGAGGCCGGCGATCGAAACGCGGTGCGCCGGCTCGAGCACGGTCTGGAACGGACCGAAGGCACCGTTCTCGATCCAGCGATCGAAATCGACCGAATAGAGCCCGTCGGGCAGGCAGCGCGTGCCGTCCGGCGCCGTCCAGGGGCTGCGCACGCCGAAGATCAGTTGGCCCTTGAAGACCACGGTGTCGGTGGCGTCGTCGGGCAGCGGGATGCGCCGGTTCTCGCCCGAAGCCAGCCGCAGGAAACTGTGCGAAGTGAAGAAGTCGAGCGTCTTGCCGAGCAGCACGTGCCGCTTGTCGCCGTCATATTCGACGCCGCCGCCGACCGCGAGATGTTGTTTCTCGCCTTCGAGGATCGGCGTGGCGTCCTCGAGCTTGGCGCCGCGCCGCCACAGCTTGATCACGCGCGGGTAGCCGGACTGCGTCTTGTCGTCTTCCTCGAAAGCGGCGGAGACGATCACGGTATCTTCGTCCAGCCAGGAAAAGCCCGACTTGGAAGCGGGCGCCCGAAACCCGTCCTCGACGAAGGATTTCGTCACGATGTCGAATTCGCGCATCTCGCTGGCATCGCCGCCATCGGGCGACATGTAGAGCAGGCAGCGGTTGAAATCGGGATAGAGCCGGCTCGCCCCGCCGAACACCCACTTCACGCCTTCCTTCGCGGAAAGCTGATCGAAGTCGATGATCGTCTCCCAGTCGGGCTTGTCGGTCTTGTAGGACGCGACCGTCGTGCGCCGCCAGAGACCCAGCGCATTGGTCTTGTCCTGCCAGAAATTATAGACGTAGCCGGCAAGCGCAGCCCCGACGGGCATATTGTCCTCGGCGGTCATCAGGTCGAGCGCGGTCTCGAACGCGGCCTGATAAGAAGGATCGCCCTGCAGTTCGGCGACCGTCAGCACATTCTGGCGATGAACCCAGTCCAGCGCTTCCTTGCCATTGCGATCCTCAAGCCAGAGGTAGGGATCGTCGGCGGTCAATTCGAGCTGGGTTTTGGTCATCGTGCTGGTCATGCAGGTCTCCATCCGGCGGCCCCGCCTACATCGCGTTCGCTGCCTTGATATTCAAGAGCCATTCGGGGCCGATTACAAAACCCGCCTGCGCGCGATCGTCGCCGCCGCCAGCGCCGCGGAGATGGCGCCAAGCGTGACCGGCAGGCCGGCGGCGCCGATGACATCCATGACGCCGCCGGTGAGCGGCGGCACGACGATGCCGCCAAAACCCCACATCAGCGAGAAGGCGGCATTGCCGGCAACCAGCGCCGACCCGGTGAAGCGCTCGCCGAGCTCGATGATCGACATCGTGTAGATGCCGTAGGAAACGGCGCCCCAGATAAAGACGCAAGCCCAGATCAGCGGCGTCTCGATCAGCGCCGGCAAAGCCACGCATCCAAGGACGGTCACCGCCACGCAGCCGAACCGCACCAGGCGCGCCGTCAGCCTTTCGGCGAGCAGGCCGAGCGGCACCTGCATGGCGATGTTGCCGGCGATCATCACGGAAAGCAGCGCCGACATACGCGCTTCGGGAATGCCGTGATGCGTCCCATAGACCGGCAGCAGCGCCAGTATCGCCTGCTCGAACCCGGCCGCGACGATCACGGCCGACATAAGTAGCCAGGCCATTGGTATGAAGCCCAGCACCGAAACTTTGTTCTCGGCCTCGTCGACGTTCGGCAGCCTTTTCACCACCACGGCCAGGCAGCCGCCGCAGAAGAGGAAGGCAAGAATGCCGACAAGGAAAGGCGGCCAGCCTTCCGTGCCGACGCCGAGCAGGCAGAGCGGCCCGGCCGCGAAGCCCGCCGAGATGATGGTTGAATAGATGCCCATGACGCGGCCGCGCCGCGCCGGCGGCGCAAGCGCAATCACCCAGATTTCGCTCAGGACATAGAGCGGGTTGGTCACCACGCCGATCAGGAAGCGCAGCGGGAACCACAGATAGACATTTTGCGTCCAGCCGATCAGCGCCAGCACCAGCGCCGAAAGCGCCGCGCAGGTCAGCGCGGTCCGCCCCGCCCCGAACCGGCGCGCCAATCCCGGGATCAGCGGCGAGGACAGGATGAAGCCGACCGGCGTCATCGCCGCCGACAGCCCGATCATCGCCGGCGAAATGCCTTGCCGCTGCAGGATGAAGCTGAGCAGCGGATAGGAAAGCCCTTGCGCAATGGCGAAGACGGAAACCGTCGCGATCACGCCGGTGATCGCGGCCCACTGCACCGTCTCGTCGCTTTCCGAGCCCGCCAGCGCCATCAATGCCGCTCCAATCTTCGGAGCCTTAGCCGCTACCGGCGACAGCCGTAAGGGCCAACGGCGAAAGCGCATGCTCCAGCCAGTCCCTGTCAGGAGCGCTGGCGCTGCCAGGATCGGCACAAGGTAGCGGCACCCAGCAACGCATGGAGCCCGACGATGACGGCAGGCAGCCGAGCGGCCGATCGCCTGCGGCCGCCTCCCCTTCCGTCATGTCGCTTCCCTCGCCCTAGTGGTCGCCGCCTCCTCACCGGCTGTATTGCTGCCAGTCCATTATGCCGGCCAAATTCGCATCCTCACGAGGCCTCTCATGACTGCCGCCCTTCATCCTGCCGAGCCGGCACTGGCAACCGATCGCGCCCGCCGTGGCGGCCGCGCGGGAAAGCGCGCCGGCGGTTCGGCCGCCTTCGAGCAGCCCGCCTTCCGGCAATTGAAGAACCCGCTGACGCCGACCAGGCTGGTGTCCGATGACGAATTGGAATCAATCCACCTCGCCTCACTGCGCGTGCTGAGGGAAATCGGCGTCGACGTTCTGCACGACGAGGCCCGCCGCATCATGAAGGCGCATGGCGCGGACGTGCGCGAAGGCTCGGAGCGCGTGCGCTTCGACAGCGACATGATCCTCGAGCTTGTCTCGCACTGCCCGTCGGAATTCACCCTGCATGCCCGCAACCCGGCGCATAATCTGCGCTTCGGCGGCAACAACGTCATCCTGTCGATGATGGCTTCGGCGCCGAACTGCTCCGACCTCGACCGCGGCCGCAGGCCCGGCAACCAGGCCGATTACCGCAACTTCCTGCGCCTGGCGCAGATGCACAACATCCTGCACTGCACCGGCGGCTATCCGGTCGAGCCGATCGACATCCATCCGTCGGTGCGGCACCTGGAATGCATTCGCGACCTAGCCATGCTGACCGACAAAGTCTTCCACATCTATTCACTCGGCAAGGAACGCAACGTCGACGGCATCGAGATCACTCGCATCGCGCGCGGCATCAGCCGCGAGCAGCTGATGCAGGAACCGTCGGTCTTCACCATCATCAACACCAATTCGCCGCTCAAGCTCGACGTGCCGATGATGGAAGGCATCATCCAGATGTCGAGCATGGGCCAGGCCGTGATCGTCACGCCCTTCACGCTGTCCGGCGCCATGGCGCCCGTCACCGTCGCCGGCGCGCTGGTGCAGCAGAACGCCGAGGCGCTCTCGGGCATTGCCTTCGCGCAGATGGTCAAGAAAGGCGCGCCGGTCGGCTATGGCGGCTTCACCTCCAATGTCGACATGAAGTCCGGCGCGCCGGCCTTCGGCACGCCCGAATATATGAAGGCGCAGCTCGTCGGCGGCCAGCTCGCGCGCCGCTACCAAATTCCCTACCGCACCTCCAACACCTGCGCCGCCAATACGGTCGACGCCCAGGCCGCCTATGAAAGCGTGTTCTCGCTGTGGGGCGCGATCCAGGGCGGCGGCAATCTGATGATGCATGGCGCCGGATGGCTGGAAGGCGGCCTGCGCTGCTCCTATGAAAAGACCATCCTCGACATCGACCTTTTGCAAATGGTGGCCGAATTCCTCACCCCGCTCGACCTCTCCGAGGATGCGCTCGGCTTCGACGCCATGCAGTCGGTCGGTCCTGGCGGTCATTTCTTCGGCACCCAGCACACGCAGGAGCGCTACAAGACCGCCTTCTATTCGCCGATCGTGTCCGACTGGCGCAATTTCGAGACATGGTCCGAGGCGGGCTCGCCGACGGCGATGGAGCGGACCAACAAGGTCTGGAAGGAGCGCCTTGCCTCCTACGAGGAGCCGTATATGGATCCGGCCATCCGCGAGGAGCTCAACGACTTCGTCGAGAAACGCCGCGCCGAAGGCGGCGCGCCGACGGATTTCTGACCATCTGTGTTGAGGATGAATAGTCGACCCCCACTCCGTCGAGCTTCGCTCGACACCGCCCCCCCCCCCGGCGCGCTCCGCGAGCCACCTCTCCCCCGATCGACGGGGGAGAGGAAAGGCGCGAGGCGATTCCAGCTGTCTCCTTTCCTCTCCCTCCGGAGGGGGGAGAGGTGGCGCCGCGAAGCGGCGACGGAGTGGGGGAAGGCGCTGTTCAAACGCGAAGCCGTCGCAAACAGGGCACGACCCAGCAAGCCGGAAATCAAACGGATTTGGTGCACAGTCGACCCCCACTCCGTCGAGCTTCGCTCGACACCTCTCCCCCGATCGACGGGGGAGAGGAAAGGCGCGCGGCGATTCCAGCTGGCTCCTTTCCTCTCCCTCCGGAGGGGGGAGAGGTGGCGCCGCGAAGCGGCGACGGAGTGGGGGAAGGCGCTGCTCAAACGCGAAGCCGTCGCAAACAAGGCACGACCAAGCGCGCAAGAAATCTCCGGCAAGCCGGCAATCAAGCGGAAGCTTTGCTTTGGCTTGAATTGAAGTCACGCAAGCTCGGCGGCTATCGCTTTACGCGCCAGTTTTCCATCGGACCGTTCTTCGCCGACTTCGCTTGCCGCGAGCGTCGGCTCGTCGTCGAGGTCGATGGATCCCAACACGCCGACAGCTCATATGACCGCCGCCGCGACCACTTCATGCAGGCTCAGGGCTACTCGATCCTGCGCTTCTGGAACCATGACGTCCTGAAACATCGTGCTTCCGTCTGTGAAACCATCCTCGCCGCGCTCGACGGCAGGCTGGCCGAAAACATCGCGGCGTCCGATCTCCGCTTTGTTTTCACACCTCGATCCCTCGATTCAGTATTTTCAAACACGGATCTATCTGCATGAAATCCCACGTAAAAGCGGTTGTCATCGGCGGCGGAGTCGTCGGCTGTTCGGTGCTCTATCACCTCGCCAAGGCCGGCTGGACCGACATCATGCTGATCGAGCGCTCGGAGCTGACCTCCGGCTCGTCCTGGCATGCGGCGGGCGGCTTCCATACGCTGAACGGCGACCCGAACGTCGCCAAGCTGCAGGCCTACACGGTCCAGCTCTACAAGGAGATCGAGGAACTCTCCAGGCAGTCCTGCTCGCTGCATCTGACCGGCGGCGTCATGATGGCCGATACGCCCGAGCGCATGGACTTTCTGCGGCTGGCTCACGCCAAGGGCCGCTATCTCGGCATGGATACCGAGCTGATCACGCCCTCGGAAGCCAAGGCGATGTTCCCGCTGATGGACGAAACGAACTTCGTCGGCGCCATGTGGGATCCGGTCGAAGGTCATCTCGACCCTTCGGGCACCACCATCGCCTATTCCAAGGCGGCAAAAAAGCTCGGCGCCGAGATCGTGCTGCGCAACCGCGTCGTCGACCTGACTCAGCAGCCGGACGGCACCTGGAACGTCGTCACCGAGCAGGGCACGGTCCATGCCGAGCACGTCGTCAATTGCGGCGGCCTGTGGGCGCGCGAGATCGGCCGCATGGTCGGCGTCGAGCTGCCGGTTTTGGCCATGGAGCATATGTACCTTTTGACCGAGCCGATGCCGGAGGTCGAGGAATTCAACAAGTCGACCGGCCGCGAGATGATCGGCGTGCTCGACTTCAAGGGCGAGATCTACACCCGCCAGGAGCGCAACGGCGTCCTGCTCGGCACCTACGAGAAGGCGTGCAAGCCGTGGTCGCCGGTCAACACGCCGTGGGATTTCGGCCATGAGTTGCTGCAGCCCGACATCGACCGCATCGCGCCGTCGCTGGAGATCGGCTTCAAGCATTTCCCCGGCATCGAGAAGGCCGGCATCAAGCAGATCATCAACGGCCCCTTCACCTTCGCGCTCGATGGCAATCCGCTGGTCGGCCCGGTGCAGGGCCTGACCAATTTCTGGTGCGCTTGCGCCGTCATGGCCGGGTTCAGCCAGGGCGGCGGCGTAGGCCTCGCGCTCTCCAACTGGATGGTGCATGGCGATCCGGGCTTCGACGTCTGGGGCATGGATGTCGCTCGCTTCGGCGAATGGGCGAGCCTGCGCTACACCAACGCCAAGGTGCGCGAAAACTATTCGCGCCGCTTCTCGATCCGCTTCCCGAACGAGGAACTGCCCGCCGCCCGTCCGGCGCAGACGACCCCACTTTACGACACCATGCTCGCCAACAACGCCGTCATGGGCGATTCGTGGGGCCTGGAAACGCCGCTCTGGTTCGCGCCGAAGGGCACGGAGCCGAAGGACCTCGTCTCCTTCCACCGCTCCAACGATTTCGGCCCGATCGGCGAGGAAGTGCGCGCCACGCGCGACAGGGTCGGCGTCACCGAGATCGCCAACTTCGCCAAATACGAGGTGTCCGGTCCGGGCGCGGAAGATTTCCTCAACCGGCTGATGACCAACCGCATGCCGAAGGTCGGCCGTATCGTGCTGACCCCGATGGTCAACGAATTCGGCAAGCTGATCGGCGACTTCACCATCGCCAAGGCCGGCCCAAGGAATGGAGAAGACCGCTTCATGATCTGGGGCTCGTCCGCAGCGCAGAAATATCACATGCGCTGGTTCGAGAAGCACCTGCCGAAGGATGGCTCGGTGCGCATCCACCGCTTCGACCAGACGCTGGTCGGTCTCTCCATCGCCGGGCCGAAATCGCGCGACCTGCTGCAGAAGCTCGTCGATGTAGACGTCTCGACAAAGGCCTTCCGCTTCATGGACTTCCGCGAGATGGCGGTCGGCGGCGCGCCCTGCATGGTCAACCGCATCAGCTATACCGGCGACCTCGGCTACGAGATCTGGATGGCGCCAGCCTATCAACGCCTCGTCTACAAGGCGATCAAGGAAGCCGGCGCGGAATTCGGCATCGTCGATTTCGGCATGCGTGCGCTGCTCTCCATGCGCCTGGAAAAGAATTTTCCGACCTGGTTCCGTGAATTGCGTCCGATCTACGGACCGTTCGAAGGCTCGATGGACCGCTTCATCAAGCTGGAGAAGAACGACTTCATCGGCCGCGAGGCGTCCGCCAAGGAGCATGCCGAAGGGCCGAAGCTGCGCCGGGTCTCCTTCATCGTCGACGCTGCCGATGCCGACGTGATGGGCGACGAGCCGATCTGGGCCAAGGTCGGCAAGGACTACGGCACGGTCGAGAAGCCGCATGGCTACGGCGCGCCGCGCTTCGACACGTCAGGCAAGGAAGTGCGCGGCTCGAAGGCCGCCGAAGGCGCTTCGGCCGTGCGCGGCATCGTCGATGGCGACTGGCGCGTCATTGGTTGGGTGACCTCGGGCGGCTATGCGCATTACGTGCAGAAGTCGATGGCGCAGGGCTATGTGCCGGCCGCTCTTGCCGAGGACGAAAGCGCCGGCCTGTTCGAGATCGAGATTCTCGGCCACCGCCGCCCCGCCCGCATCAATGTCGAACCGCCTTTCGACCCGAGCGGCGAGAAGATGCGGACCTGAAGCCCCATTGTTGGATTGCGTCGGTAGCTATGGCATGGTCCGAGCCCACTACCGGCGCATCAGCATGAGAAGACCGTCCCCTTGCGGCAACTAGAGAAATGGACCGATTGGCTCTGCGATGAACGGGTCGGTCCATTCAGCGCGGCGGTTGCGTCGGTCCTCCTCTACTGTCTGACCCAGATCGTCATGATGGCCCTGCTGTCCCATGTTGCGGGCACGGGCGTCGGTGTCGACGATGCAGAGCAATTGACGGAAATGCGGTTCCTGGCCGCCGGCTACGGCAGCTCGCAGCCGCCTCTATACACCTGGCTGGCGACGCTTGCGGCCTCGCTGGTCGGAACCAGCGTCCTTGCCCTCAAGATCGTCAAATACGGCCTGCTGGCCGCGGGGCTGGTCGCCTATTTCACCGCCATACGCCGCCTCGGCTACTCGAACCGCGCCGCGGCGGCCGGCATATTCGGATTGCTGCTGTTTCCTCAGATCTTCTGGGAGATGCAGCACGCCCTCACCCACTCGGTCGCCATATTCTGTTTCACCTCGGTGCTGCTTCTGGCGCTGGTCGAGGTGGAGAAGCGGCGATCGGCTGTTGCCTATGCGTTTTTCGGCCTGGCGACGGCGGCCGCGATGCTGTCGAAATACAACATCGTCATCTTCCTTGCCGCCCTGTTCCTGGCATCTCTCTCGGTTCGCGAAACGCGTGAGGCGATTTTCGACCGCCGTTTCGCAATCAGCGTGGCGGTGGCGGTCCTTGCTTGCCTGCCGACGCTTTATTGGAGCCTGACACATCTGGAAGACCTGCTCGCGCACCAAGGGGGCCTGGGCGTCGCCGAAGGCGGCAGCGTTGCGAAAACGGCGCTTCTCGGCATCCGCAGACTGGTCAACGCGATCGTCAATTTCGCTGGACTGCCGGTCGTGATTTTTGCCGTCGCCTACGTCCTGGCGACAAGAAAACGGACGGATCCGCCTCAGCCGGTACGGTGGCCGGAAAAGCTGTTGTGGCGGGCGATCGTACTTGGTTTTGTGGTCATGGTCACAGTCGTGTTGGCGGCCGGCATCACCCAGTTTCGCGACCGCTGGATGCTACCGATCTTCATCCTCTTGCCCGCGGCGCTCGCCATGCGCTTCGACGCCATGGGCCAGAAGGGCCGAAAGACGCAAGCCACCATTGTCTTCGTCGGCGCTCTCCTTGCCATATTGGTGCTGCCGCTGAGCTGGTACATGCATCTGCACGGCGGCGACAGCCGCGGCAGCATCGTGCGCATGGATTACCGCTCGCTTTACGACCAGATCAACGCCGACGGGCCAGTCAAGACCGTGGTCTCGAGCTGGTTCTGGGTCGGCAATCTGCGCCTGGTCGATGCCGATCTCATCGCGCTCGATGATGAGACGCCGGACTTCGCCAGGTCGATCCGCGAGCCGGCGGTGCTCGTGCTTACCGATGACAGGGAATCGTCCTCGGAGGTTTTCGAAGAGTTGGCGAAGGTCGGCTACGTGATGGACACCATCCACCGCACAATTGAAGTGCCGCAGGCACTCGGCTTTCCGCCCCGCAAGGTCACGATTACCAGACTGCACAAGAAGCCCGCGCAGTAAGCTTCAGGTGGGACGAATGGACAAGCTAGGCTTCGGCCGCCATCGCAAGATCATGCCCTTCGAGCCAAGCTCGGTCGAAGCGCTGCGCGAGGCCTCGCGTAAAAAGGCGGCCTCGCTCAACCAGCATCTGCTGGGCTATGGCGCGACCGCCGAAGCCGAGTGGGCGACGGCGGGCGTCGCCGCGCCGGACTTGGCCGAAATGCGCAGATACCGGCTGGACCGCATCCGCGCCGAGCTGAAGCGCCGCGATTATGCCGGCGCCCTGCTCTACGACCCGGTCAACATCCGCTACGCGACGGACTCGACCAACATGCAGCTCTGGGTCGCGCACAATTCGACACGCCACTGTTTCGTCGCCGCGGAAGGGCCGGTGGTGCTGTTCGACTATTTCTCCTGCGAGCACCTGTCCGACCATTCGGGCGTCGTCGACGAGGTGCGCCCTGCGGTATCGTGGATATATCTCTACAGCGGCGAGCTCACCGAGCAGAAAGTCCGGCGCTGGGGTGCCGGTATCGCCGAGCTCGTTGCCGAGCATGGCGGCGGCAACCGCCGCATTGCCGTCGACCGCATCAACCCGGAAGGCGTTGAGGAACTCGCCCGCCGCGGCATCGCGATAGGCAATGGCGAGGCGGTGATGGAGAATGCGCGCCTCATCAAATCGCCGGACGAGATCCTCGCCATGCGCCGCGCCATCGTCGCCTGCGAGGCGGCAATTGGCGAGATGGAGACAGCGCTGAAGCCCGGCATCTCCGAAAACGAGCTCTGGGCGGAACTGCATCGCGGCAACATCGCGCGCGGCGGCGAATGGATCGAAACGCGGCTTTTGTCATCGGGACCGCGCACCAATCCCTGGTTCCAGGAATGCTCCTCGCGCGTCATCGAGGATGGCGACCTCGTCGCCTTCGACACGGACCTGATCGGTCCCTACGGGTTCTGCGCCGATCTTTCGCGCACATGGCTTTGCGGCGACGGAAAGCCGTCGAACGAGCAGCACGACCTCTTCCGCATCGCCGCCGGTCAGATCGCTCATAACACCGAACTGATGCGGCCGGGCATCTCCTTTCGCGATCTCGTCGAACGCTCGGCGGTGCCGCCGGACGACTGTTATCCGACGCGCTACGGCGTGCTCTATCACGGGGTCGGCTTGGCGGACGAATATCCGACGCTGCCGCATGCCGGCGACTGGACCGACGACACGCCGGACGGCGTGCTCGAACCCGGCATGGTGCTTTGCGTCGAAAGCTATATCGGCAGGCTTGGCGGGCGCGAAGGCGTCAAGATCGAGGAGCAGATCCTGATCACCGAAACCGGCAACGAGAAGCTTTCAGCCTACAAGCTGGACGAGCGGCTGCTCTGATGCGCTTTCGACGGCCGCGACGGCGTCGCGCATCGCGGCAACGATTTTTTCCGGCGTCGTTCGGGCGGTGATATAGGGCAGGCCCTTGCGCCGCGCCGTCCAGCCGACCACCTTCACGCCTCTCGCCGCCGGCTCGAAACGTTGCGCCAGCGCCCAGCTTTCGCAGTCGATGGCCGCGACCTCGGCCCTGCCTTCCGCGACGGCCACAATCGACGACCGGTGGCCGCCGCTTTCGCCGCGCGAGGCGAAGATGTCCAGGCTTTCGCCCATCGCCTCCAGGTCGCGCTGCAGGCCGATCAGCCCGGACATCGAATCCGGATTGTTGAAGGTGAAGCGCCTGCCGCGGAGAAGGTCGATCGGGATGAGGGCCTTGCCGTCCGCGGGCGAGGCAATCCCCGGTCCGCCATCCGCCGGCATCACCAGCGCGCTGGAATAGAGCTCTCCCTGCCCGCCCTCGAACGCATCGTAGCTCGGCTGCGCAACCACCTGCACATGCCGCGCAAGACCGAGTTCCATCGGCCCCCAGCAGGTTTGCCCGAAGAGCAGCGCCGGGCTCAGCCAGAGCTGGTGAAAGTCCAATTCTTCCGGGGGCAGCGTCGCCGGGTCGGGTGCGATCGGCTTGCCGGTGTCATCGAGTATGCCGCCGGGAACTCCTGGCAGCTCGCGATTGCTGCGCACGACCGCCTCCGGCGCCTCGATGCCCCTTTGCCGGAAAGCGTCACGGAGCCGCGCCCATTGCGCGTCGACTTGGCCACGCGCTTCGGACCAATCATACATAGGCAGGGCCGCAACGAACTTGCTCATGTCGAATAGCTTTCAAAGGCAAGCGGCCTTCGGCGCCTGCGTTCCGCCGCGCAAAAAGCGTCGCGGAAAGTCGAAATTACTCCTTCGGCGGCTCGGCGGGAACCGGCGCCGTGCCAAGTCCGCTGACATTGCGCGCCCTGACGCGCGGCTTGAAGGCGCGGCCCGGTTCCGGCGTGCGCCGCAGCACCGGATGAACGATCGGCTCCTTGGCCCTGAACGCATGGGCCTTCAGCATCGCAAAATAGTTCGGATAGGCATAACCGTTGTTCATCCGCAGCCATTCCTCGCGGCGCTCGCGAAAGAGCTTCGGCAGCCGGTACCAGGCAATGGTCGGGCTCTTGTGATGAACGAAATGCAGATTGTTGTTCAGGAACAGGAAGGAGAGCGGCGAGCGCTCGACGATCACCGTTCGCCCCTCCGGATGCTCCGACCACTGGTGCTCGGCATAGGTGCGGATCGAGATCAGTGACTGGCCGAGCCACACCGGCACCAGGATATAGAGCCACAGCGGGATGCCGAAACCGAACGTGACGATCGGCGCCACAATCGCGAGGCCGACGGCATGCAGCAGCCAGGCCTTGCGGATCGCTTTGTCGCCGGCAAGGATCTGCTTGGCATCGTCGATGAAGAAACCGACCGAGGACAACCACGGACCGAGGACGAGGCGGCCAACCATGGTGTTGTTGATCTTGAGCAGAAGCTTCATTGTCGGCGGCAGGCCCTCATGCATCCAGAGCGCCTGATAGTAGCTCTCCGGATCGTCAAGCGGATCGGTCAGGCGCTCGTCTGCATGATGGCGAAGGTGGATGGTCTTGAAGCGGCGGAACGGCCAGACCATGCCGATGGGGAGGAAGACGAAGGCTTCATTGATCCTGGCGTTGCGGGTCGGATGACCGTGCAGCACTTCGTGCATGATCGAGGATTGCAGAGCCAGGATAAAGGGCAGGACGGCAAGCGCCAGAAGCGGATGGGATGGCCAGACAAGGAAACCGGTGGCGAGCCATGCGCCGTAGCAGAAGAGTGTGAGGAAGACTGTCGGCCATTCGACAGCCGGTGTGCTGCGACGTCTCTTTTTCGTGCCGGTATTCACGCTTGCCATGCTCTTGACCACTGCCCCCCAGTCGCCGGAACCAACTCGATTCCTGACAACATTGTGTCAGTAGCCTGCCGTTATATCAATGCGACAATGCGCACAAACCGTTGCGAATGCGCATTTTTGGCGGCATATGTTATACATTGTAAACAGACATCGGGATTCATTTCCGCCTGAGCCACGTTCAGAACGACTCCGGCGCAAATTTTTCCTCTCCGACACGGAAGCAGCGTGATGGACAAGCGCGATCTATCGACGACCTTTCGGGAGCGCCTGAAATTGCTCTTGACACGGTCCGACCTGAACCAGTCGGCCTTCGCGACGGCGGTCGGCATCGACCGTTCGGCGCTGTCGCAGCTCCTCTCCGGCGCCTCGACCCGCCTGCCGCGCGCCGAGACCCTCCTCAACATCGCCGCCGAGTTCAAGGTATCGCTCGACTGGCTGCTGGGCCTGAGCCAGGACGAAGGTGTCACCGGCGAAATCAGAGAAAGCCTGGAGATCGAAGAGGCGCCCGACGGCTTCGACCGCACGCTTTTGGCCAAATGGCATGCCGAGGCAGCCGGCACCAAGATCCGCTATGTGCCCGCGGGCATTCCCGACCTTCTGCGGACCGAGGCACTGGTGGAATATGAGGCCGGCATTGCCAACAAGAGCCGTGAGGCGCAGGCAGGCGAAACGCAATATCGCATCGACTACAACCGTCGGCCGGAGACCGACATGGAGGTCTGCATGCCGCGCCACACGCTGGAGATCTTCGCGCGCGGCCTCGGCGTCTGGGATCGTTTCCCCGAGGCCGAACGGCGCAAGCAATTGCTGCACATGGCGGCGCTGCTTGACGACCTTTATCCGACCTTTCGCCTGTTCCTCTATGACGGCCGCATTCGCTATTCGATCCCCTATACGATCTTCGGCCCTTATCGCGCCGCAATCTATGTCGGCGACATGTATATCGTGCTGAGCGCCACTCAGCCGATCCGCACGCTCACCAGCCATTTCGACAACCTGATCCGGGCCGCCGACATCAACGCGCACGAGGCCGCGAGCTTTGCGCAAAAGCTGGCCGCAATGTCCTTCCCATCAAGCTCTGCCTGATCGCGCGCTTCGGCATCATCTTGGTCGCCGGTCATCGTTCCAGGGAAACCCGTGGCCTTTCGCGGCCGCAAATTCGTTGACTGGACATAAAGACTTCTTTATATCGTTATTTGAATTTGAACGCGAAAGCCATTCCAGGCAGGAAATTCAGGGCCATGACCGCGACCAACCCTATTGACGCACTGCTTGCCGAGAAAGGCGTGCTTTTGGCCGATGGCGCTACCGGCACCAATCTGTTCGCGATGGGTCTGGAGGCCGGGGAAGCGCCTGAGCTGCTCAATGAGGCGGCGCCCGAGACCATCGCCAGCCTGCATCAGAACTTTGTCGACGCCGGCGCCGATATCATTCTCACCAATTCCTTCGGCGGCACTCGTCACAGGCTGAAGCTGCATCATGCGCAGGATCGCGTCCACGAGCTGAACAAGCGCGCCGCCGAGATTGCCCGCTCTGTCGCCGACAAGGCCGGCCGCAAGGTGATCGTCGCCGGCTCCGTCGGCCCGACCGGCGAATTGCTGGTGCCGCTCGGCGCCATGACCTATGACGAGGCGGTCGAGGCCTTCGCCGAACAGATCGAGGGCTTGAAGGCCGGCGGCGCCGAAGTCGCCTGGATCGAGACCATGTCGGCGCCGGACGAGATCCGCGCCGCGGCTGAGGCCGCCATCCGGGTCGGCCTGCCCTATACCTACACCGGTTCCTTCGACACGGCCGGCCGCACCATGATGGGCCTGCTGCCGAAGGATATCCACGCCGTCGCCGATGGCCTGTCGCAGGCCCCTCTCGGCGTCGGCGCCAATTGCGGCGTCGGCGCTTCCGATATCCTGGCGTCGCTGCTCGACATGACCGAGGCGAAGCCGGATGCGACCGTGATCGTCAAGGGCAATTGCGGCATTCCGGAGTTCCGCGGCGCAGAGATCCATTATTCCGGCACGCCGGAGCTGATGTCCGATTATGTGCGGCTGGCGGTCGATGCCGGCGCCAAGATTGTCGGCGGCTGCTGCGGCACCTCGTTCGCGCACCTTGCTGCCATGCGCAAGGCGCTGGACGCGCACACCAAGTCGACCCGCCCGACCGTCGAGACGATCGTCCAGCGCATCGGCCCGATGCGCAACAAGGCGGCGACGGCAAACACCGCCGAGACCAGCGAAGCCCGCCGCGAGCGCCGGCGCAGCCGCGCCTGATACGTTTTCTACTTGCTGTTTTCAGCGTAGCGCGACAGCGCGGTATTGAGATCGGTGCCGGCGCTGCCCTGGTTGTCGGCGCCCATCGTCATCAGGGCGCCCGATGCGCCGGGGTCGCTGATCTGCTCGAGCATCGAGCGAAAACGGTCGTTGTTGAGGGCCGAAAGCGCTGTGTTGCGCGCCGCGTCGACATCGTTCCT
Source organism: Mesorhizobium sp. CA16 (assembly GCF_020165175.1). Lineage (NCBI taxonomy): Bacteria > Pseudomonadati > Pseudomonadota > Alphaproteobacteria > Hyphomicrobiales > Phyllobacteriaceae > Mesorhizobium > Mesorhizobium sp. CA16. The sequence continues at coordinate 181,499 of NZ_JAIUHP010000011.1, read as the reverse complement.
GATGCGCGCGGCTTCCGCTGAAGCAGCGGACGGTCCGCGCACCGGGGCATTGGCCGCCGTCGAGTTCACGTTCCCCATTGTCGCGATATGCACTGCTGATCCCTCAAACCCTTGTCAGCACCGACTAACAGAAGCTCGTTGCGGCGAAGTTCCGGAAAAGCCGTGCAATTTAACGATCGAAAAAAGGCCGGCAGGATCTGTCCCGCCGGCCTTTCCTTCAATCCGCAATGGCCTACTTGTTGCCGTCCAGCGATGAGGCCAGCCGCACCAGCGACAGGAACTCCGCCCGATAGCCGAATGGATCGGCGCCGCGCGCGGCATTGGCGATCTCTGCGATGCGGTCATAGCTGAAATTCGCGGTCTGATCCTCGTCGCGCAGCTTCTGCCCGAAGGCCGCGACGGCAACCGAAAAACGTTGGTCGGCGCCGGCCGCATCGAAGGACGAGACCTCATTGGCGGCGGTCACCGGCGTGGTGATGAGCTTCGAGACGTTCTCGTCCGGCAGCTTGTAGCGGATCTTGACGAAGGCATATTCGCCCGCATTGGCGACGCCGCCATTGTCGACCTTGGCTTGGCCGTAGCGCAGCGGATCGACCTGCTCGCCGCCGCTGCCTTTAGGCGTGATCTCATAGACCGCGGTCACCGAATGGCCCGAGCCGATATCGCCGGCATCGACGCGGTCATTGTTGAAATCCTCGCGCTTCAGGGCGCGGGTCTCATAACCGACGAGACGGTATTCGGAGACCGTGGCTGGGTTGAACTCGACCTGAATCTTGACGTCCTTGGCGATGGTGAACAGCGTCGAGGAGGCATCCTCGACCAGCACCTTCTCGGCTTCGGCCAGCGTGTCGATATAGGCCGCCGTGCCGTTGCCATTCTGCGCGATGGTCTGCATCATCTGGTCGTTCAGATTGCCGCGGCCGAAGCCGAACACCGAGAGGAACACGCCCGTCTTCCGCTCCTTCTCGATCAGCCGCTTGAGGTCGTCGTCACTGGTCTGGCCGACATTGAAGTCGCCGTCGGTGGCAAGCATCACACGGTTGACGCCGTCCTTGACGAAGGATTGCTGCGCAAGCTTGTAGGCCTCGCGGATGCCTTCTTCGCCGGCCGTCGAGCCGCCGGGCGCCAGATTGTCGATTGCCGCAAGGATCTTCTGCTTTTCCGCCCCCTTGGTCGGCATCAGCACCGTGCCGGCATTGCCGGCATAGGTGACGATCGAGACGGTGTCGTCTGGCTTCAGTTTGCTCACCAACAAGCGGAAGGCGGATTTCAGCAGCGGCAGCTTGTCGGGCTCGTCCATCGAGCCCGAGACGTCGATCAGGAAGACCAGATTGGCCTTCGGCTGCTCGGCCGGCTTAACGTCGAAACCCTTGATCGCGACATGCATGAGCTTGGTGTGCTCGTTCCACGGCGTCGGCATGACGGTGACGGTCGAGTTGAACGGCGTTGAAGCCGATTCCGGACCCTTCCACTCATAGGGGAAGTAGTTGATCATCTCCTCGATGCGGACCGTGTCCGGGTCGGGCAGACTGCCTTCCTTGAGCGAGCGACGCACGAAAGAATAGGAGGCGGTATCGACGTCGATCGAGAAAGTCGAGACCGGATCCTGGGCTGTTTCATGCACCGGATTGGTTTTGACATTCTCGACGCGATCGCGGTTTTCCTCCTGCGGCTGCAGTTGGTCGACCGGCATGGGCGCGGGCTGCACCATCAGCTTGGAATCGGCGACGGCGGGCGGAGACGCCGGAACGGCGGCCGCGCCGCCTGCCGGCGCCTTGTCGGCCCGCTCAGCCTCATCGACGCTAGGCGGTGTCATCGACATGATCACTCTGTTTGACGACCCGTCCTTGCCGCCGGCCGCGAGCTGGCCGCTCCCCGCCGGCGCAGGCTGCAGGGCGCGCTTGCTCTCCGGCGCCGCCTCCTGCTTGAGCAGGCTGTCGACCTCGGCCGCCGGCTTGGGCGGCGTTGCCGGCACCGTTTGTGAATTGGCCCGAGTCTCGGCGTCGGCGTCTGTCTTCTTCTGCTTGGCCGGCGCCGCTGACAGCGGCTCGTTGATCGCGGGCTGTTCCGGCCCAGGCTTCTGCGCCGCCGGCTTGTCGGCCAAGGTCTCGGTGACCGTGCCGTTGCCGCCGACGACGGGCGGGTGGTCCTTCAGCATCTCGAAAGCGGCATAGCCGGCGATAGGCAGCGCGACCAGCGCGGTGATGGCCGGCGTGGCGATGAGTTTCCGTTGCATGATGTCTCTCCAGAGCATTCTTGCTCGCTCCGTGAGACGAAGGCCTGCGAACGTTCCTTGGCGAACAGGCGAGATTTTTTCGTCGAGGTCGAAAGCCTGCATCGCGGCGGCGAACGCGCGCGCCTTCGCCTCGCCGTCCGGCGCCGGTACCGCGATATCGCGCAGCCTTTCGAGTTCGTTGTCGTCGACCATGGTCACACTTCCCCGGCTGAGCGCATCAGCAGCTTCAGCCGTTTCTTCGCTTCATGGATGTGCCAGGACACCGTCGTCTCCGAGATCGCCATGATCTCGCCCGCCGCCGCGTGGTTGAGACCTTCGCCATAGACCAGCAGCACCGCGTCGCGTTGCTTGTCGGGCAGCATCCGCACCGCCGCCCACAGCGCCTCGGCCGGATCGTCGATCTCCGCCGACGCGTCGCCCGCGATCAGCGCATAGGCGCCGTAGGCATCGGTCTTGGCGGTGTCGCGGGCGCGCTTGCGCATCATGTCGCGCGAAGCGTTCAGCGTCATGGCATAGAGCCATGTCGTGAAGGCGCCGCTGCCCTGATAATCGCGGATCGCGCGGCCGAGCCGCACGCAGACGTCCTGGGCGATGTCCTCGGCGTCGGCTTTGCGGCCGCACCAGCGAAAGGCGGCGCGATAGACGAAGCCGTAATGCCTTTCGAGCAATCTGCCGAAAGCACCCCTGTCTCCGCCCCTCGCCCGCCCGATCAGTTCGGCATCGGAGGCTTCGCCGTCGTCCAGCATCATCGCCATCATTTGCCTGTTGGACGAAGGCTAATGGCCAATCCTTGGGGCGATGGAAAGATTTTTTTGCGGAGGCGCATTTCCTTCTGCCCGTTCACGGGGAGAAGGTGCCCGAAGGGCGGATGAGGGGCAGCGCGAACATTCGAAGGCTCGCGCTGCACGACGCCCCCCTTCGCGATCTGCGAGAGAAGGCTAGCCCAGCGTCTCTTGGAAAAATGTCGTCAGCCGCTTCCAATGCCTCTCGGCGCCCGCCTCGTCATAGACGCTGTGGTCCTTGACGCACCAGCCGTGGTCGACGCCGACATAGTTTTCGATGACGTGGTCAACCTCTGCCACCCTGAGCGCCTCTGCCAGCCGCGCCGACTGCTCCGGCGGGAAGCTGCGGTCGACGCCGGCGACGCCGACATAGACGCGCGCCTTGATCGAGGACGCCTTACGGTGCGGGCTGTCGGCCGCGTCGCTGGCGAGATTGCCGCCATGGAAGCTCGCCGCGGCAACGATCCGGTCGGGATAGCTCGCCGCCGCGTTTAGCGCCCGCGCGCCGCCCATGCAGTAGCCGACGACGCCAGTCGGTCCGGCGATCCCCTCGGCGGCCAGAGCATCGAGGAAGGCGCTGCCGTCGCGGATGGTCATGCCCTGCGTCGTGCCGCCGCTGAGCATCAACAGCAGGGCCTTGGTCTTTTCCTCGGCAAAGGCGGTTTTGGGATCGAACGGGCCATATGGCACATAGCGGTAGAAGAGATCGGGCACCAGCACGGCATAGCCATGCTCCGCGAGGCGCTCGGCCATCTGGTCGAGCGCCGGGCGCGGACCGAAAATATCCATATAGAGTATGACGCCAGCCTTGGCCGGCGCGGCTGGACGAAACAGCCGTGCCTTCGCCGTGCCGTCCAGGGTCTTGATCTTGATGTCCTGCCTCGTCATTGCGCGCTCCGCCGGTTGCCAGGGAGAGATATCCGCACCGCCCGGCAGGGCAAGCCGCAACCTCTCGATCGCGGTCAAGTTTCCGTGCGGTTCGGAAGAATGCCTACAGTCCGGCGAACGCCGCCATATGGAAAGCCTGGACATCGGCCGGATAGCGATACTCAGCGCCGTAAGGACAGGCGTTGCGGTCGAGGCAGCCGCCGGCGCGGCAGGGCGCACCATCCGTGCCACGCACATGCACCAGGCACGCCTCGTGCGCAAAGCCAGCCACCGAATATGCGCCGACCGGACAGGATTTCAGGCAGGGTTTTTCGACGCATGCGTCGCAAAGATGATTCATCTCATGAGCTTCTGGAAGAGAAATCTCGTCCTCGAACAGCAATGCGGCGCGATAGGCATGCCAAAGTCCATAGGTCGGATGCATGAGGATGCCGAGCGGCGACGGCTTCAGCCCTTCGGCCCGTATCGCCCACTGCTGGAACGGCAGGTAGGGCCGATCGGATGGCGACACCGCGCGGGCGCCGAATTCTTTCGCCACCGCGCCGATCACCTCGCGCGACCAACTGTCGAGTGGGTTGGCGATGTCCCTCGCCTGTCGTTCCCGCCAGCGCTGGAAATCCGGCCAGGGCGCCGCGCCCGCCTGTCCGACAAGCAGCACGGATTTGGCCGGCGCGCCGGAAGGCCCGGCTGGCGCCACCTCATCGTCACCGAAGCTGAAACCGCCGCGGAGAATCAGGCCGTTGACCGCGAGTGCGGCCGCAATCTCCTCGACCGTGCCGCGGAAAAAAGTCATCCCTTCCGGTCCGGGTCGGAGAACGCGCTCCGCCAGACTTCCTTGTGGATGATGTCGGCCACTTTAGCCCGGCCTGACTCGGGCTCCTTTCACGTGAAGGCGTCGGCCATCGAGCCCTTCTTCCTGGCGATGAAGTCCTTCAGCGCCTCGTCGATGGCCGGATCGAGATGCGGCGCCTCGTAGCTTTCCAGCCAGCGGCGTGCGAGCTCGTTGGCGCGCTGCGGGGCGGTCTTCTCGCCTTCGGCCAGCCACTGCTCGTAGGAATTGTTGTCGGCGATGCTGGAACGGTAGAAGGCCGTCTGGAAATTCGCCTGCGTGTGGTCGCAGCCGAGATAGTGGCTGCCCGGACCGACCTGGCGGATGGCGTCCATCGCCTGGCCGTTTTCCGACAGATCGACACCTTCGGCAAACTTCTGCTGCATGCCGAGCTGGTCGATATCCATCATGAATTTTTCGTAGCAGGACGCGAGACCGCCCTCGAGCCAGCCAGCCGAATGCAGGACGAAATTGGTGCCGGCAAGGATCGTCGAGTTGAGCGTGTTGGCGCTCTCATAGGCTGCCTGCGCGTCCGGGACCTTCGAGGCGCAGAGCGAGCCGCCGGTGCGGAACGGCAGGCCGAGCCGGCGCGCGAGCTGCGCGGCGCCGTAGGAAACCAGCGACGGCTCCGGCGTGCCGAAGGTCGGCGCGCCGGACTGCATCGAGATCGACGAGGCGAAGGTGCCGAACAGCACCGGCGCGCCAGGCCTGATCAGCTGGGTGAACGAAGCGCCGGCGAGCACTTCGGCAAGCACCTGCGTCAGCGTGCCGGCGACGGTTACCGGGCTCATCGCGCCGGCCAGGATGAACGGCGTGACGATGCAGGCCTGGTTATGGCGCGAATAGACTTTCAGCGCGCCTAGCATGGTCTCGTCGAACACCATCGGCGAGTTGGCGTTGATCAGGCTGGTCAGCACCGTGTTGTTCTCGACGAAGTCGTCGCCGAACACGAGCTTGGCCATCGCCACCGTGTCCTCGGCCCGTTCCGGCGCCGTCACCGAGCCCATGAACGGTTTATCCGAATACCGGATATGCGAGTAGATCATGTCGAGGTGGCGCTTGTTGACCGGCACGTCCACCGGCTCGCACACCGTGCCGCCCGAATGGTGGATCGAGGGCGCCATATAGGCGAGCTTCACGAAATTCTGGAAATCCTCGATCGTCGCGTAGCGGCGGTTGCCGTCGAGGTCGCGCACGAAGGGCGGGCCGTAGACCGGCGCGAATACGGTCGCGTTGCCGCCGATCTGCACCGAGCGCTCCGGGTTGCGCGCGTGCTGGGTGTAGATCGAAGGCGCGGTCTTCAACAGCGAGCGGCAAAGACCTTTCGGAAAATGCACGCGCTCGCCCTTGACGTCGGCGCCCGCGTCCTTCCAAAGCGCCAGCGCCTCGGCATCGTCGCGAAAAATGATGCCGATTTCTTCCAGCACCGTGTCGGTATTCTTCTCGATCAGCGCTAGTCCTTCCTCGTTGAGGACCTCGTAGACATTAATCTTGCGCTTGATGTAGGTGAGCTGTGTGCCCGGACCGCCGCCCGAGCGCGCCGCGCGCCGGGCCGCCGCGCCGCCGCTGGCACCGCGCCCACGCCGTGCGTTTGACGCTTCCTGGTCGACTGCCGCGTTCTCGCTCATGATCGTGCTTCCTATAAAACCTGGTCTGGATTGGCTCGCGGCCCGTAACCGCCGCTTCTCGCCGGATCGTAACCATGCACCCTATTGGAAACGGCCCGCCAGCGCCAACGCCTGTCGCAAAATCGACAAGAAAAGCGCCAACTTTCCAGTCGCTTTCCTTTTGCGGGAAGTCGCAAATCAGCTATGGCTAGCTTGCCCTCGCGGGTTAGGTATTGGCGCATCGATTTTTAGGCTGCCGCAGTCATCCCGAGCAGCAAGGAGCCCGAGAAAATGTCCGACGACGAGATCATCCTTTCCGAGCTTTCCGACGACGAGCTCGTGCAGCAGATGCACGACGACCTGTATGACGGCCTGAAGGAAGAGATCGAGGAAGGCACTAACATCCTTCTCGAGCGCGGCTGGGCGCCTTACAAGGTGCTGACCGAGGCGCTGGTCGAAGGCATGCGCATCGTCGGCGAGGATTTTCGCGACGGCATCCTGTTCGTGCCGGAAGTGCTGCTCTCCGCCAACGCGATGAAGGCCGGCATGGCTATCCTGCGCCCGTTGCTCGCCGCCACCGGCGCGCCCAAGCAAGGCAAGATGGTGATCGGCACCGTCAAGGGCGACATCCACGACATCGGCAAGAACCTCGTCGGTATGATGATGGAAGGCGCCGGCTTCGACGTCATCGATCTCGGCATCAACAACGCCGTCGAGAAATACCTGGACGCCATCGAGCAGCACCAGCCCGACATCATCGGCATGTCGGCGCTGCTCACCACCACCATGCCCTATATGAAGGTCGTGATCGACACGATGAAGGAAAAGGGCATCCGTGACGATTATGTCGTGCTGGTCGGCGGCGCGCCGCTCAACGAGGAATTCGGCAAGGCCGTCGGCGCCGACGCCTATTGCCGCGATGCTGCGGTGGCGGTCGAGACCGCCAAGGACTTCATGAAGCGCAAGCACAACGTTCGCGCTTCCGCCTGACCCAAGGCATCAGGATGGATCGACAAGAAAAGCCGCGCCTTGCAGCGCGGCTTTTTTGTACCCAGATGATAGGCGAGGCTGCCGATCAGTTGACGGTGTCTTTGACCGCCCTTGCCGTCGATTTGACGTCCTTGCCGACGCCCCGGATGGTGTTGGCGCAGGCCGTGAGTGCAAGCGCGCAGGCCAGGATGGCGATCGGCGCGATGCGTAGCAGTTTCATGGACGGTGTCTCCCTCGACAGATATTAAGCCCCGCAGCGAAAGCCGGCCCGACTTGGTCAAGACGCAAAAAACGGAACCGAATCAAACAGACAGGCTGCTCGTCATCGCCTGCGGGATGATTGCGCGCGAAGTTTTGGCCGTCAAGCAACAGCTAAAGCTCGACCATCTCGATCTGACCTGCCTGCCGGCCGAGTTTCATTTCTACCCGGACCGCATCGCGCCGGCGATGGACAAGGCGATCGAGAAGGCCAAGGCGGAAGGCTACCGGCAAATCTTCGTCGGCTATGCCGATTGCGGCACCGGCGGCCTGCTCGATCGCATCATCGAGAAGCACGGCGTCGAGCGCATGGCCGGGCCGCACTGCTTTGCCTTCTACCAGGGCATGGACGCCTACGCGAAGGTCGCCGACGACGACATGATGTCGTTCTACATGACCGACTTCCTCTGCCGCCAGTTCGACGCCTTCTTCATCAAGCCGCTCGGCCTCGACCGGCATCCCGAGCTGATCAAGGATTATTTCGGCAATTACGAGAAGCTGATCTATCTCGCCCAGACCGACGATCCGGAGCTCGACAAGGTCGCCGAGAAAGCCGCCGCCATGCTTGGCCTCGCCTATGAGCGCCGCTCGACCGGCTATGGCGATCTGACCGGCGAACTGGCGCGGACGGCACAGGGGGCTGCCCGAGACGCCTAGCCGTCACGCCTCTTCCAGCGCTGCAAGCACATCGGCGAAGCTGGTCCTGCAGACGAAGCCCAGCCGCTTCCTCGCCCGCGACGGATCGTACACGCGGTCGATCGAGGAAAACATCGTCCAGCCCTTCCTCGCATGGAGCCTCGAATAATCCGGGAAATAGCGCGCGACGACCGTCGGCGCGTCGGCGATCAGCTCGGCGCAATCCTGCGGCCGGAACGGCGTCGGCGCCGAGATGATGAAGATGTCGAAGCCAAGGCTCGGCGCCTTCTCCAGGGCCGCCACATGGGCTTCCGCCGCATCCTCCACCGTCAGTCGCCGGAACAGCAACTCGTTGGCCTTGGTGTTGGCATCGGACTGCTCGATGGCATGCGCCATGTCGTCCGCCTCGGGAAAGAAGCGTGCCGTGCGCAGCACCACCGCCGGCAGTCCATGCTCGATATGGTAGAGGCGACAGAGATGCTCGGCCGAGAGTTTCGTCACGCCATAGATGTTGCGCGGCTCAGGCGACATCTCTTCCGTCAGCCAGGCGGCCTTGCGCGCGCCGCCCTGGAACCCTGCGCGGATTGCCTGCGAGATCATGAGCGACGTCGTCGAGGTGAAGACGAAGCGTTGCACGCCGCAGGCCACGGCAGCATCGAGCAGATTGAGCGTGCCTTGCACATTCGTGGCGATAAAGGCCGTGTTCTCATGATGCTCGATATTCGGCTTGTGCAGCGCCCCACTGTGAATGATGGCCTCGATGCTGTTCTCGCGGACGGTCTTCAGGACAAGATCGCGATCCGCGATCGAGCCGACGACCTGCGTGCGCGCCGAGGCAACCGGATCGAGACCGACCACCTCATGGTCGAGCGCTTCGAGCCTTGGCTGAAGCGCGCTGCCCAACCAGCCGGACGATCCCGTGAGCAAGATTCGCATCGATCAACCGCCATTTTCTAGAGCATGATGCCGAAAAGTGTGGAGCGGTTTTCGGACGACATCATGCTCTATCTCTTTGATTTGGAGCCGGATTCAGATTTCAGGTCGACCCGACCTGAAATCATCCGGCTCTGGCTCACGCTGTAAAGCACGGATGACAGGTGAGCGCGAACCGGTAAGTTGTGCGTCAGCGATAGAAAGAACTTTGTTCCAGCTATTGATTTGAGGAAACACGTTCATGATGGCTCGCCTGTTCCTTGCCGCCCTCGGTGTCGTAGCCCTCACTTTGCCGTCCCTTGCCGACGGCGAAGTGCAGAAGCTGATCACCGCCGCCGACAAGACGCGACTGGATAGATATGGCGAGACGCGCAAGGCGGCTCTCGAGGCGGCAAAAGCCGGCGATCCGTCCGAGGTCAAGCAGTTGGACGAACTGCTCGCCAGACCTCTTGTCGCCTTCTCCGACAAGGATCTCACCGGCAACTGGAAGTGCCGCACCATCAAGGCGGGCGGCCTGAGCCCGCTCATCATCTATGGCTGGTTCAAGTGCAAGGTGACCGACGACGGCTCCGGTTGGCGCCTCGCCAAGATCAGCGGCTCGCAGCGCACAACCGGCCGCTTCTTCGACGACGGCGAGAAACGCTCCATCTATCTCGGCTCGTTCTCGGTCAATGATGACAAGGCCAAGCCCTATGGCAGCGGTCTCGAAAGCGACCAGGTCGGCTACGCCTTCCGCAACAGCGCCACCGAGTGGCGGATCGAATTCCCGGCGCCCTATTACGAATCGAAACTCGACATCATGGAATTCAAGCGCTGAGCCCGTCCTCTGCTGCCTCGTTGAAACGGCGCCGTCACACCAAGGATTAACCTGCTCCGCATAGCATGCGCGCGATTTCAAGCGGGTGGGTGCCGTGGCAGCGTCGGACTCGAATACGCGACCGATCGTGGTCGTCACCGAAGGTGGCCCGCATATCTGGGCCATCATCAATGCGCTTGCCGACCGTGTCGGTCCCGTCAGCGTCATCCTCGAATCCGCCGAATCCAAAAAGCGCCTGCTCATCCGCCGTGCGCGACGTCAGGGCTGGATCTCGGCCATAGGCCAGCTCGGCACGATGGTGCTGACCAGGCTCGGCAAGCGGTTCCTCGCCGGTCATGCCGAGAGGCTGATCGCCGAGGAGAAGCTCGACACTGAACCGCGGCAAGGTCAGGTGATCATCCATGTGCCATCCGCCAACGGGCCCGAATGCCTCGAGGCGGTCGCCAGGATCAATCCGGGCGTGGTGCTGCTTGCCGGCTGCAGGCTGTTGTCGAAGGAAACGCTGGCAAGAATGCCTTGCCCAGTGCTCAACTACCATGCCGGCATCGCGCCGAAATATCGCGGCATGAATGGCGGCTACTGGGCGCTGGCCTTCGGCGATCAAGGGAATTTCGGCACCACCGTTCACCTGGTCGATGCCGGCGTCGACACCGGCGGCGTGCTGAAGCAGGCGCGCGGCAGGCCCAAGACCGGCGATACGATCGCCAGCTACGCGCTGCGGCAGGCAGCCTTTTCGCGCGATATCTGCGTCGAGGCGGTCGGCAATGCGCTGGCCGGCAGACTGGAAACGATCGATACGGGCCTGCCATCGAAGCAATGGTATCACCCGACGATCTGGTTCTATCTCTGGACCGGCCTGACCAAGCGCGTCTGGTGATCAGTCGCAACGGATTTCAGCATTCGCTTTGCGCCATCGCCAGCGTCGCTTTTGAAGGCGCGCGCGTCGTCCCATAACAAGCGGCTCAACCACGCATGCGGCAATGCTCCATGACTTCGAGGAGTTGAGAATTCATGGCCGATCTGATCGTCGTCTACTGGCGCGACATCCCAGCCCAGGTCATCGTCAAGAAGGGCCGGCAGAACGCCAAGCGCGAATTGCCGCTGCGCTTCACTGAGGCGATAGACATGTGCGCCATGCGCACCGGCGCCGGCGGCACCGACGACTATCTGGCGGAATGGCGCAAGGCCGACCCGGTTCCGGTCGGCGACGACATCGAGGCCGAGGTTGAGAAAGCCTATCAGGAACTCGACGCGAAATATGACCGAGAGCGGCTGGTCGCTCTGGTCAAGGCTGGCGGGAAAGAAAATGTCTGAGCAACAGCCGGCGGTCACCCAGGCCACCTTGGTCAAGAAGGCAGCGCCGAAATCCGACTACAAACCGGCCGACGTGTCGCCGCAGCGCCGTGTCCAGCGCACTTTTGCCGTACGGCTTTGGTCGGTCCGGCACTCGCGCTTGCTCGAGTGGTTTTACAGCAGGTTCGCCGACGTCTTCCTCCTCTTGCACCCTCTGTGGAAAGGCATCGGCTACGGCCGCGTCGAAGCCCCGGTGAAATTCGTCGAGAAGCGGGTCAAGGGCTTCATGTTCGACTGCCGCATGTGCGGCCAATGCGTGCTCTCCTCCACCGGCATGTCGTGCCCGATGAACTGCCCCAAGCAACTGCGCAACGGTCCTTGCGGCGGCGTGCGCGCCAACGGCAATTGCGAAGTCGAGCCGGACATGCCCTGCGTCTGGGTCAAGGCCTGGGAAGGCTCGCGCAACATGGTCCACGGCGACAAGATCCTCACCGTGCAGAAGCCGGTCGATCAGTCGCTGCGCGAAACCTCGGCCTGGCTCCGCGTGACCGCGCAGGCCGCCGCCGCGCGCGAAGCGGCCAAGAATCCCGGAGCTTCGGCATGACCATCCGCCAGATCGACGAGAACCCGGCCGGCATCCACCTGCCGCTCGAGCCCCTGCCCGGCCACACGTCGCGCGGCCGGCTGGAGCGCGTGCTGCGCCGCGGCGAGTTTGCTGTAACGACCGAGCTCAATCCGCCCGACAGCGCCGATCCCGAAGACGTCTACAACCGCGCCAAGATCTTCGACGGCTGGGTCGACGCCATCAACGCGGTCGATGCCTCGGGCGCCAACTGCCACATGTCCTCGGTCGGCATCTGCGCGCTGCTCACCCGCATGGGCTACGCGCCGATCATGCAGATCGCCTGCCGCGACAAGAACCGCATCGCCATCCAGGGCGACGTGCTGGGCGGCGCCGCGATGGGCGTCGCCAATATGCTCTGCCTCACCGGCGACGGCGTGCAGGCCGGCGATCAGCCCGGCGCCAAGCCGGTATTCGACCTCGATTCCATGTCGCTGCTCGAAACCATCCGCATCATGCGCGACAACGGCAAGTTCCTGTCCGGCCGCAAGCTGACGACGCCACCGCAGGTTTTCCTCGGCTGCGCGGTCAATCCCTTCGCGCCGCCCTACGACTTCCGCCCGATCCATCTCGGCAAGAAGATCGCCGCCGGCGCGCAGTTTGCCCAGACCCAGTACTGCTTCGACGTGCCGATGTTCAAAGCCTTCATGCAGAAGGCGCGCGACCTCGGCCACACCGAAAAGCTCTTCCTGCTCTGCGGTGTCGGCCCGCTCGCCTCCGCCAAGACCGCGAAATGGATCCGCTCCAACGTGCCGGGCATCCACATCCCCGATGCGGTTATCAAGCGGCTGGAGGGCGCGCAGGATCAGAAGAAGGAAGGCAAGCAGCTCTGCATCGACATCATCAACGAGGTGAAGGAAATCCCGGGCGTCGCCGGCATCCATGTGATGGCCTATCGCCAGGAAGAATATGTCGCCGAGATCGTCGATGAATCCGGCGTGCTGAAAGGCCGCCAACCTTGGAAGCGGGAGATCCGCCGCGACGACCAGCTGGTCGCCGACCGGCTCGACCACCTGCTGCATGACGAGATAACCGAAACCCAGGTGGATATGGTGAAGACCGCGCATTGATGTATGTCGCCCCAAAGTGGGAACCGGTTTGGGCAACGACACACATGAACCTAGAGCCTAAGAGCGCGGACGGCACGCATTCACTTGAACCAAATCAGATAACGATATAAAGAAGTCTTTATATCCCGACGGAGAGATCGCATGACCCGCACCATCGTCGCCTCGGCGACCCGAGAAATCGTAATTGGCTTCGATCAGCCCTTCTGCGTGATCGGCGAACGCATCAACCCGACCGGCCGCAAGAAGCTCGCTGCCGAGATGGTGGCCGGCAATTTCGAGACCGTCATCAAGGATGCGCTGGAACAGGCCGCCTGCGGCGCCACTATGCTCGACGTCAATGCCGGCGTCACCGCGGTCGACCCCAATGCGACCGAGCCGGCGCTTCTGGTGCAGACGCTGGAGATCGTGCAGGGCCTGGTCGACCTGCCGCTGTCGATCGATAGCTCGGTCAGCGCCGCGATCGAAGCCGCGCTGAAGGTCGCCAAGGGCCGCCCTCTGGTCAACTCCGTCACCGGCGAGGAAGAAAAGCTCGAGGCAATCCTGCCGCTGGTCAAGAAATACAACGTTCCGGTCGTCGCCATCTCCAACGACGAGACTGGCATCTCGATGGACCCGGACGTCCGCTTCGCCGTCGCCAAGAAGATCGTCGAGCGCTGCGCCGATTTCGGCATCCCGGCGCATGACGTCGTCGTCGACCCGCTGGTGATGCCGATCGGCGCGCTGGGCGATGCCGGACGCCAGGTGTTCGCGCTGCTGCGCCGGTTGCGCGAAGAGCTCAAGGTCAACACCACTTGCGGCCTCTCCAACATCTCCTTCGGGCTGCCGCACCGCCACGGCATCAACGCCGCTTTCATCCCGATGGTGATCGGCGCCGGCATGACCTCGGCAATCATGAACCCGGTCCGTCCGCAGGAAATGGAAGCCGTGCGCGGCGCCAATGTGCTGAACGGCACCGACGAGAACTGCACCAACTGGATCCGCACCTACAAGGATTATAAGCCGGCCGAAGGCGGCCAAGCGGTTGCGGCTCCGACCGCCGTCAATGCGCCGGGCGAAGGTAACGGCAATGGCGGCCGGCGCCGCGGCGGCCGCGAAGCCCGCATGGCCAGAGGATAAGCGCGCAATCGTGAGCCGCACCGCAAACAAGGCTGGTCCGATCGCATCGTGGATGCGGCCGGACAGCTCTGCTTTGCGTTCAGGCCACGCCCAATATGGCGTCGAACAACGCCATTCCCGCCCACGATCCGAAAATGCCTGTCACGCCGCCGACGATGAAATCATCGTCATAGGCGGGCCAGAACGCGTGCAGCAGCAGCGCACCGATGATCGCGCCGAGGATCCCGGTGGCGAGATATTGCGGATTGCGCAGCCACGAGCCCTTGATCACGCGCACCATGGTGAACGCGGTGAAGATGGCGGAGAGCAACAGATCCGACATGGTTGGCCCCTGGACCAACGGACTCTCCGCCCAATAGTAAAACGATCCGTTAAACGGCATCGGCGATTGCCATCGAGACACGTGCCAGCATGAATCCTCCCCCCAACATCACCGATCCGCTCGTGCTGTTCATGCCGTCCGGCAAGCGCGGCCGCTTTCCGGTTGGCACGCCGGTGCTCGATGCCGCGCGCCAGCTCGGCGTGTATGTCGAAAGCGTTTGCGGCGGCCGCGCCACCTGCGGCCGCTGCCAGATTGAAGTGCAGGAAGGCAACTTCGCCAAGCACAAGATCGTCTCGTCCAATGACCACATCTCGCCCAAGGGCGCCAAGGAAGAGCGCTACGAACGCGTGCGCGGCCTGCCCGAGCGGCGCCGCCTCTCCTGCTCGACGCAGATCCTCGGCGACCTCGTCATCGACGTGCCGCAGGACACGGTCATCAACGCCCAGACCATCCGCAAGGATGCAGATACCAGGGTGATCGCCCGCGATACGGCGATCCGCATGTGCTATGTCGAGATCGAAGAACCCGACATGCACAAGCCGCTCGGCGACCTCGACCGATTGAAGATCGCCCTGATGAAGGACTGGGGTTTCAAGAACCTCGAATTCGACTTCTATCTCATGCCGCAGGTGCAGGGCATTCTGCGCAAGGGCAACTGGACCGCCACCGCCGCCATCCACAAGGACGCCGACAGCGATATCGCGCGCGTCATCGCACTGTGGCCCGGCCTGAAGAACGAGGCGTACGGCCTTGCCTGCGACGTCGGCTCGACCACCATTGCCATGCATCTGGTGTCGCTGCTCTCGGGTCGCGTTGCTGCGTCCTCCGGCACGTCCAATCCGCAGATCCGCTTCGGCGAGGATCTGATGAGCCGCGTCTCCTACGTGATGATGAACCCGGACGGCCGCGAAGGCATGACGGTCGCCGTGCGCGAGGCGATCTCCGGCCTCGTCGACAAGGTCTGCGCCGAAGGCAATGTCCAGCGCAACGATATCCTGGATTCCGTCTTCGTCGGCAATCCGATCATGCATCATTTGTTCCTCGGCATCGATCCGACCGAGTTGGGCGGCGCGCCTTTCGCGCTTGCCGTCTCAGGCGCCGTACGCATCAAGGCCTCCGACATCGGTCTGAAGCTCAACCAGGGCGCGCGCCTTTATATGCTGCCCTGCATTGCCGGCCATGTCGGCGCCGACGCGGCCGCCGTCACCCTGTCGGAAGGCCCGCATCGCCAGGACGAGATGATGCTGATTGTCGATGTCGGCACCAACGCCGAGATCGTGCTCGGCAACTCCACGCGCGTCGTGGCGGCCTCCTCCCCGACCGGCCCGGCCTTCGAAGGCGCGGAGATCTCCGGCGGTCAGCGCGCGGCGCCTGGCGCCATCGAGCGCGTTCGCATCGACCCCGAAACGCTGGAACCGAAATATCGGGTCATCGGCTCGGAACTGTGGTCCGATCAGCCTGGCTTCACCGACAGCGTGCAGGCCACCGGCGTCACCGGCATCTGCGGCTCCGGCATCATCGAAGTGGTGGCGGAGATGTATCTCGCCGGCATCATCTCGGAGGACGGCGTCGTCGACGGATCGCTCGGCATGCGTTCGCCTCGCATCGTGCCGAACGGCCGCACCTTCTCCTACGTGCTGAAGGAGGGCGAGCCCAAGATCACCATCACCCAGAACGACGTGCGCGCCATCCAGCTTGCCAAGGCGGCGCTCTATGCCGGCACCAAGCTTCTGATGGAAAAGCAGCACACCGACCATGTCGACCGCATCCATTTCGCCGGGGCCTTCGGCTCTTTCATCGATCCGAAATACGCCATGGTGCTCGGCCTGATCCCGGATTGCGACTTGGACAAGGTCCAGGCCGTCGGTAACGCCGCCGGCGCCGGCGCGCGCATGGCGCTGCTCAATCGCGGTTACCGGCGCGAGATTGAGGAGACGGTGAGCAGGATCGAGAAGATCGAGACGGCGCTTGAGCCGAAATTCCAGGAGCACTTCGTCTACGCCATGGCGCTGCCGAACAAGGTCGACCCCTTCCCCAAGCTGGCGGCCGCGGTGAAGCTGCCGCCGCGCAAGGCGATGAGCGAGGACGGCACCGCCGGTGACGCTACCCCACGCCGGCGTTCCCGCGAGGAGCGCGCTGCACGGCGCGGTCGGGACTAACGTTTCAGTTCATTCCGCTGCCCCTGCGGCCGCGGCATTGACTGCCTTGACGGCGCCCTTGGGACGTTGCGGATGCAGCAGCCCGATCAATGGCTTTTCGACGATCAGATATAGCATCGCCGAGAGCGCCAGCGTGGCGACCAGGATCGTCGCCGGCTGCATCGCTGCCGGCAGGCCGGTCCTCAGGACGACGCCAGTCGTCAAGACGCCGACCACGACATGCCACAAATAAATCGAATAGGACGCATCGCCGAGAAATGTGGGCAAGGCAGCCGGCTTGAACGGCCGCGACCGTTCGGCAAAAACCGCGCCCGCCACGATCAATGCGGCCGGAAGTCCCCAGCGCAAGGCACGCGGCAAATCGGCATCGAATAGTGGGCCAGCGGCAAGGAGAAGAAATCCCGCGCCAGCCATCGCCAGCCCCACCCCGAGCGGCAGCCTGGCGCCCTGCAACCACAAACGCCCCACGACGACGCCGGCCGCGAATTCGAGCACGACAGGATCGCTGAAGGCGCGTGCGTATCCGGCGGGAACCACGAAATGCAGCGCGACGATGGCAACAAGGGCGCCCACGAGGACGCCGAACCGCCAGCGTTGCCCGAGAAACAGAACCAGCGCGAAAACGAGATAGAACATCATTTCATAGCAGAGCGTCCAACCTTGTATGACGATTGGATGCAGCGCGTTCTCCTGCAGAACCGGCAGGAAGAACAGCGAACCAACGAAATTCGGGACGCTGAAGAAATGGCCGTAGAAGAACTGCGGCTTGATCAGGATGCCGGCCGCGGTCAGCAGCGTGACGATCCAGTAGAGAGGCACGATGCGGGTGATCCGGCGCCCCATGAAGCGCCAAGGATCAGCCGGCCTGCCGGCCGTCGTCACCCACATGATGAAGCCGCTGATGACGAAGAAGACGTCGACGCCGGATGCTCCGACGTTGAACGGACCGCCGAACTGCTCGCTGACATGAAAGCAGACCACCGCGCAGGCGGCGAGGCCGCGCAGATATTGGACACTATGGATGCTCGTCACGATGCCTTTGATCCGATCGCATCATGCTGCGATGCACACGCCCCACGCCGCATTGCACAATAACAATGCAGCTGCTCGCCTCTGTCAACCGCCGATGGCAGCTATTCGGATCGAAACGGGCGCGCCGGTCTGCTCAATTCATTTGTATGCAAATGTTTCCGAATCCACGCGATCTCGAAACGGAAACACTGTTTTCGCGAAATCGACCCGATACATGTGTGACGCATTTAGCGGCCATCGCACGGCGGCTGAAGATTGTGGGTGTCGCCCAAAGCGCTTCGCGGCTTTGGGACAAAGACATGCAACTTCGGCTGCCACGCTCTTCAAGGGAGATGAAAATGTCGATGTTTGGAAATCTCAGCCGCTTCGGTGTCACCATCCGGCAGGCTCATGCCAGGAACAAGGCGATCCGCGCGCTCAACGATCTGCCGGCGCATGTCCAGAAGGATATCGGCTGGCCGGCCTCGCCGCCGAGCGACCCGCAGGCAGCCCTTCATGCGCTGCTTCTGGGCACCCCGCGCTGATGACCTTCGCCGACAAATGCAAGCTGCTCGGCAAGCGCCGGGGCCGCGACGCGGCCTCGGTTGCCGGCGATAACAAACTGCGCTCGGCGCTGCTGTCGAAGCGGCGCTAGAGCAATTCCAGAACAGTGCGCAGCTAGGCTCGACAATTCGGCGTAGCCTTCCGCCCGAAATCGCGCAAACAAAGAACCGGCACCATCCGATCACGCCGATGTGCCAGCGTGATCCTTGACATTTTTAACTGAGGTACAATCTTCGCAGAGCGGGGGGAATTC
The DNA here is from genome assembly GCF_020165175.1 of Mesorhizobium sp. CA16. NCBI lineage: Bacteria > Pseudomonadati > Pseudomonadota > Alphaproteobacteria > Hyphomicrobiales > Phyllobacteriaceae > Mesorhizobium > Mesorhizobium sp. CA16. Next base: position 163,113 of record NZ_JAIUHP010000011.1, on the reverse strand, counting down.
TCTTAGTCGGCTCTGCCGAAGTGCGTGTATCTGCATGCCCAGTTTGAAAAGCCATCTCGTTTCGTTCGTTCTCAGGCACAGCCGCAAGAAGGCGTTTTCCAGTCCCGAGAACCTGCAGCGCTGGATCGCCTACGCCCGCAAGACCGAGGACTATCATCCGCCGGCCTTGCTCAGGGCACGGTTGGGCATCACCGAGACCGAGATCGACGGCTTTCCCGTCTATGAGATCGCGCCGAAGGCGGGCGAAAGCCGGCGCATCCTCTACATGCATGGCGGCGCCTATGTCTTTCAGATCACCTCCTACCATTGGGGGCTGATCGCCGAGATGGCCGAGCGTCTCGGTTTCGGCATCACCGTGCCGATCTATCCCATCGCGCCGGAGCACAATTTCCATGACATGTTCGGCATGGTCGGCAACGTCTACCGGCGCATGCTCGAAGAGACTGAGGCGCAAGAGATCGTCTTCATGGGCGATTCCGCCGGCGGCAACATGGCCGTTGTGCTGACCATGATGGCCGCCGAGGAGGGGCTGCCGGCACCGTCGCGCCATGTGCTGATCTCGCCCGGTCTCGACGTTTCGCTTGCAAATCCCGAAGTCTTCGAGGCCGAGCGGCAGGATCCGTGGCTGGGTATTGCGGGTGGGCTGGAAGCGGTGCGGCTCTACAGCGCCGGTTTCGACCGCACCGACTGGCACATCAGCCCGCTCTACGGCAACCTGTCCGTGCTGCCCAAGACGCTGCTGCTGACCGGTTCACGCGACATGCTGACGCCAGATAATCTCATCTTCGCCGAACGCGCGCGTGCTGCCGGTGTCGAGGTCGACCTGGTCTACGAGGAAGGCATGTTCCACGTCTGGCCGCTGATCGAGATGCCCGAGGCGCGCCGCGCTCGCGATTCCATCGTCGATTTCCTCAGCGTTCCGGCGCCAGCCCGAGCCCGCGCTCGACGCAGGACGAAAGCAGCTTTCGCAGCCCGCTCCGCGCCCGCGGCCGAATAGTTCAGAACTTGCCGGTTTCCCGGAACACTTCGAACGTCGCCCGGATATGGTCGGCCACGGCCTTCACCGGCGCGCTCGCATCAGGCGCCACCACCATGGCAAGATTGTAGGTTCCGATCTCGGGCATGCCGTCCTTGGCGCCCAGCGAGACCATGTCGTCGCCGAGGAAGGACTTCGGCAGCGGCGCCACCGCGAGGTCGGCCATGATCGCGGCGCGCTGGCCGGCCGTGTGTGCGCTCATATAGGCGATGCGGTAGTTGCGGCCCTCGCGCCCGAGCGCTTCGAGCGCTCCCGCCCGCCAGGCGCAGCCTTCTTCCCACAGCGACACCGGCAGCGGCTCGCGCAGATGCGCGCAGCCGCCCTTGGCGCCCGCCCACACGATCGGCTCGGTCAAAAGCACCTCCGCGCCGATCGCGCTTGTCTTGTAGGAATTGGTGAGCAGCGTGATGTCGAGCGCGCGGTCGTCCATGCGGCGGCGCAGATTGATGCTCTGGTCGATGGTGACGTCGACGGCGATCGAGGGATGCGACTGGGCAAAACGCTTCAGCACATGCGGCAGCACGCGCTCGCCATAGTCGTCCGGGGAACCGAGCCGCACCACGCCGACAATGTCGGGAATGATGAACTTCGACACCACCTCGCGGTTGATCGACAAAAGCCGGCGCGCATAGCCGAGCAGCATCTCGCCATCCGTGGTCAGCGTCACCGAACGCGCGTCGCGCGCGAAGACGGAACGGCCGAGGATATCCTCCAGCTTCTTGATCTGCATCGAGACGGCCGACGGCGTGCGGAACACCGCATTGGCGGCGGTGGTGAAGCTGCCGGTCTCGGCAATCGCCACGAAGGTGCGCAGCACATCGAGGTCAAGCAGCGGCAAAGGATGATTGAGCGGGGCGTTCATGGCAGCCTGCCTTCAATTTTTCTGATGCAATCCATCATTCCATTTCGTTTGATTGAACATCACTCCAAGCGCATAGTCAACTCGATCGATACAGGATGCTGCCAAAAGCAGTCATGAAACGACCCTGACACAGTCCTGCAATCGACGTGAAATGAAGCTGAAACAGACCTGGTTTAACGCAATGACGGGCGCCCCTCCCTGCCCGCATAGAGGAGAAAGAAATGTCTATCCTGTCGTCCATCGGTCGGCTTGCGACCGAATTCAGCGCGGCCCGCGCCCGCTACCAGACCGAACGCGCCATCCATGCCCTGCCGATCGAACTGCAGAAGGATATCGGCTGGCCGGAAGCCGCCGACGCCAAGACCGGCTTGCGCCTCGGTGTCGGAAGCTGGGCCGGAGCGAAGTAATCAAGTGTGTATGGAGTTCTGAAGGCCTGCCGGATCAGCTCGGCAGGCCTTTCGTTTGTTTAGAGCCTTTTATTTGCATTCAAATGACTTTTCCAGCCATGCGGCCGCTGCATGACGCATATGAACAAGTCGCATAGCGCGTTAATTTTCGAATTAAGCCGCTGTAAATTATCGGAAATTTTGAGCACCCCGCCTAAAAACGTCGCAAATGATGTCGCTTTTCATAACAAGCGCTTCGCTTTTGCGATTCAGTTTTTGCTGAACTGAGCCTATATCACCGTCAGCCAAAACGAGCTGCCCCACTCCATTAAGCGAAGGCGACCCGTCTGAGCAACCAAATGGAGATGACGATGAAGCTCTTTGCCCGCCTGTTCACCCGCCGTGAAATGAACCTGACAACCGCTATGGAACGTCAGCGTCTTGCCAAGACCATGCCCGGCCAGACCGGCGCCATGGCTGCTGCCCGTCTCGGCTTCGTCGCCTGAGACAATTCGGCATGCTGAATTCAACGCCGCCCGGCTTGCCGAGGCGGCGTTTTTATTGGGGCATTGCCACCTGACGTCGGCGAAGAGACGCCCTGCAGTTGCACGAATTGCCCATTTGCGACCCGTGTCGCAAATTTAATCTTCACTTAGCCGCCTACCCGATTGACAGGAATGATTTTTCCTGTTGTCGCTATGCTGTTCGCGACATCCTGTTCGCGTCATGGCTGCGTGAGGTTTCCCGTGAATGCCGTAAAGCATCCGATCAAGAGATCGTTTGTATTCTTCCTCATTCCCGATTTCACCATGATCGCCTTTGCGACGGCGCTCGATCCGCTGCGCTCGGCCAACCGGATGCTCGGCTACGAAGCCTATCGTTGGCGGCTGGCCAGCATCGACGGCAAACCGGTGCGCGCTTCGAACGGCGTCGAATGCGCCGTCAACACCTCGCTCGAGGAAGAGCGCAAGAAGATGGCCGGGCCGGATCGGCCGAACATGGCGATCGTTTGCAGCGGCATCAATGTCGAGCGCTACCACAACAAATCTGCCTTCGCCTGGCTGCGGGAGGAATACAACCGCGGCGTCGCCGTCGGCGGCCTGTGCACCGGCGCGCATATCCTGGCCGCCGCCGGCCTCTTGTCCAACAAGCGTTGCGCCATCCATTGGGAAAACCTGCCGGGCTTTTCCGAGGCATTCCCGAAGGCCAATGTCTTTGCCGACCTCTTCGAGGTCGACCAGAACGTCTACACCTGCGCCGGCGGCACCGCCGCGCTCGACATGATGCTGAAGCTGATCGGCGACGATTTCGACGAAAGCCTCGTCAACCGCGTTTGCGAGCAGGTGCTGACCGACCGCGTGCGCAGCCCGACCGATCGCCAGCGCCTGCCGCTGCGCGCCCGCCTCGGCGTTCAGAACTCGAAGGTGCTCACCATCATCGAGCTGATGGAAGCCAACCTAGCCGAGCCGCTGTCGCTGATCGAGATCGCCGACCATGTCGATCTTTCCCGCCGGCAGATCGAGCGCCTGTTCCGCACCGAGATGGGCCGCTCGCCTGCTCGCTACTATCTGGAGATCCGACTCGACCGCGCCAGGCACCTGCTCATCCAGTCGTCGCTGCCGGTGGTCGAAGTGGCGGTGGCCTGCGGCTTCGTCTCCGCCTCGCATTTCTCCAAATGCTACCGCGAGCTCTACGCCCGCTCGCCGCAGCAGGAGCGCGTCGACCGCAAGCAGTTGCTGGCAGCTTGAGCAGGCAGAGGCGAAGTCCTCTAGGTGGACTGCGTCTGCGCGGTCCGCATCGCCTCGATGCGGATGTCTTCGGTGAGTTGCGCCTTCAGCGCGGAAAATTCCGGGCTGGTCTTCAGCGTGTAGAGGCGCGGATGCGGCAGGTCGACCGGCACGTCCGATTTGATGCGGCCGGGCCGGGCGCTCATCACGATCACCCGCGACGCCATGAAGATCGCCTCCTCGATGTCGTGGGTGACGAACAGCACCGTCTTCTTGCGCAGCTCCCAGATGCCGAGCAGCAGTTCCTGCATCAGCCCGCGCGTCTGGTTGTCCAGCGCGCCGAACGGCTCGTCGAGCAGCAGGATCGCGGGATCGTTGGCAAGAGCGCGAGCGATCGCCGTACGCTGCTGCATGCCGCCCGACAGCTGCTTCGGCCAATGGTTCTCGAAACCCCTCAGACCGACGAGATCGATATAGGAGGCGACGATCTCGTTGCGCTCGCGCTCGGGCCGGCCTTGCTCGCGCAGGCCGAAACCGATGTTCTCGGCGACCGTCAGCCAGGGAAACAGCGTGTAGGACTGGAACACCATGCCGCGGTCCGGCCCCGGCCTTGTGACCGCCTTGCCGTCGAGCAGCACGCGGCCGGTGCTCGGCGCCTCCAGCCCGGCGACGATCCTCAGCAGCGTCGACTTCCCGCAGCCGGACGGCCCCAGGATGGTGATGAAATCATTCGCCGAGACGGACAGCTCAACCGGCTGCAGCGCTCGCACCGGCTCCCCGCCCCTGACCCCGGCAAAGGTCCGCGAAACGCCTTCGATCAGAAGCTTGCTCACGCCAGGCTCCATGGATAGAGCCAGCGGTTGAGCGCCTTGAAGGCGAAATCGGACAACAGCCCGATCAGCCCTATGACGATAATGCCGAAGATGATCTGCCCCGTCGCCAGCCGCGACTGGCTGTTGATGATCATGTAGCCGATGCCCGACGAGGAGCCGATCAGCTCAGCGACGATGACATAAGTCCAGGCCCAGCCGAGCACCAGCCGCAGCGTTTCGGCAATCTCCGGCGCGTTGGCCGGCATGATGACGCGCTTGACGATTCCATTGTCGGTCGCACCCAGCGTATAGGCTGCCTCGACCAGGTCCCGCCTCGTGCTGCCGACCTTGACCGCGACGATCAGGATGATCTGGAACACCGAGCCGACAAAGATAACCAGGAGCTTTTCGAGTTCCCCGATGCCGGCCCACAGGATGAGCAGCGGAATGAAGGCCGACGCCGGCAGGTAGCGCGCAAAGGACACGAACGGTTCGAGGAAGGCTTCGACCGGCTTCCAGGCGCCCATGGCGATGCCGATCGGCACGGCCACGATCGACGCCAGCACGAAGCCGCCGAAGACGCGCCAGATGGTGATCAGGATATCGAGCCAGAACCGGTCTTCGACGAGCAACCGCCAGCCATCCTTCAGCATCGACAGCGGATCGGCAAGAAAGATCCGGTTCACATGGCCGTCGAGCGTGATCCACGCCCAGAACGCCACGAACAGGACAAAGAAGGCGACGCCGAGCACGGTTCGCGTGCCCGGCGCAACGGGATGCAAGGGGCGCAGCATCAGGAAAAGTCCTTGAGAGGAGGGATCGGCGGCGTCACGCCGCCGATCGGGCGATACGCGATCAGTCGGCGATCGCGCTGGTGTCTGCAAGCGTCGACACATCCGGCGCTTCCTTGATCAGCCCCATCTGCAGCAGCAGCTCTGCCGCGGTCTTGGAAAAGTCCTGAAAATCCTTGGTGAAGAACTGCTTGTTCTCCGCCTTGTCGGCCCATTTCAGGTACTTGGCCGAGTCCTCGAACTCCTTGGCTGATTGCTTCACGTCGGCGCCCATGATCTCGTAGGATTTCTGCGGATCCTTCTTGATCATGTCGAGCGCGTCGAAATAGCTGTCGGCGAGCGCCTTGGCGGCATCGGGATTGGCCTTGAGGAAATCCGGCGTGCAGCCGACCGTGTCCATCACCATCGGATAATCGAGCGTGGTCGCCAGGATGTGGCCTTGGTCGGCCTTGTCGCGCACGGCCGAGATGAAGGGCTCGTAGGTGACGGCGGCATCGTTCTGGCCGGCGAGGAAGGCTTGCGCCGCCGCGTCCGGCTCCAGGTTGACGACTGTCACGTCCTTGGTCGACATGCCGTTCTTGTTGAGCACCCAGGCGAGCAGGAAATAGGGCGAGGTTCCAGGCGCGGACGAGGCGACGTTCTTGCCCTTGAGATCGGCGACGGTCTTGATGTCGTTGCGCACGACGATGCCGTCGGCGCCATAGGATTTGTCGAGCTGGAAGATCTGCTTGGTGGTGACGCCGCTGGCGTTCCACACCATCCAGGTCTCGACCGTGGTCGCCGCGCATTGCAGGTCGCCGCTGGCGATAGCCAGCGGACGGCTCGCCTGCGGCACTTTCTTGAGCGTGACGTCGAGCCCGTGCTTTTCGAAAAGCCCGGCCTGCTTGGCCAAGGTCAGAGGCGCGAAGCCGGTCCAGCCGCTGATGCCGATGGTGATCGACGTCGCCGCCATCGCCGGCGCGCTGAGCACCGCGGCCGCCGTCAGCGCCGCCGCGAAGATGGAGGTTCTTTTCATTGTGGTTCCCCTTTTTGTGGTGAGCGCGAATTGTCTCACAGACCCCAAAAGGCTTGTCAATGAAGCGGAAGCCGCACTCGACGATGGTCCAATCCGACGCCCGCCGGCGGACCTTGAGGGGCTTCTCGATTGCTCACGGCGTGCCCCAGCCGCGGTTGCGCCACATCTTCTCGCCCGCCAGGCAATCCGCGGCCGGCCCGTCGTCGGCGAGCACGACCGGCGGATGCGCCGCCTCTTGCGCCGCCCATTGCAGCGAAGCGGGACCGGCAAGCTCGAGCACCAGCTTGCGGCGGATCGCTTCGGGAAACTGCGTCCAGTCATTAACCGGGATCATGAAGGCGCCCGGTCCGCCAATCACGCAGTCGCTGTAATAGCGGTCGAGATTTTCGACGTCGAAGGCGCCGCTGAAACCGCCGCGCGTCATCAGCGGCAGCCCGTTGATGGTGATGCCTTGCCTGACCACCTCGTCGCGCGTGAGGTCGACCGGCGCGCCCTGGTTGTTGGGTCCGTCGCCGGAGATGTCGATGACGCGCTTGGTTCCCTGGAATCCGCTCTCGGCAAACAGGTCGCTGCCGAAGCTCAGCGCGCCGGAGATCGAGGTCCGCCGAGCGCTGTCGGGCGGATGGGCATCGAGTTGCGCCACCACCTTCTCGGCATCGGCGCGGTTGGCGATCACCGTCCACGGCACGATGACGCGCTGCCAGGTCGTGCCTGCCCACTCGACATAGGTTACCGCGATCTTGCCGTAGGCGCCGTCGGCGATGGCCTTCAGCACATTGTCATGCGTCAGCGCCGCGGCATAACCATGACGCTGGATCTCAAGCTCGGCCGGCGACATCGAGAGCGAAACATCGACCGCCAGCACCAGCTCGACATCGACGGGCTCGGCGGGAGAAGCTGCCGGTGTCAGCCAGAGCGCCAGCGCCAGCGCGGCACTGCCTGAAAAAATATGCCTTGCGCGGGCATAAGCAGACATGGAGCAAGGTTAGGCGAAAATCGCCGCGCGCAAAAGCCGGGAATCCGGGCATCGGATTCCGCCGCCGCGGGACCGCTTAAAAATACCGCGCGAGATTCGAACGGATGCGTTCCAGCACGCTGTCACCGGAAAGGTCGGGCACGAATTTCGCGCCCGTGATCGCCTCGTAGGCCTGGATATAGACCGCCGAGGCCTGGTTGACGATCTCGTCGGGAATTTTGGGGATCGGATCCGTGTAGGGATCGCAGCGCGCCGACACCCACGACCGGATGAAATCCTTGTCGAAACTTTGCGGCCGTCCGCCGCTTTCGAACGCCTCGTCGTAGCTCGCCGCGATCCAGTAGCGGCTGCTGTCGGGAGTGTGGATCTCGTCCGCCAGCACGATGGCGCCGTCCGGCGCAGTGCCGAATTCATATTTCGTGTCGGCCAGGATCAGGCCGCGTTCGGCGGCGCGCTTCTGGCCGCGGGCGAACAGCTGCAGCGCATAACGCGATACCGTGTCCCACTGCGCCTGCGTGAGCAGCCGCTGTTCGATGATCTCGGCTTCCGACAGAGGCTCGTCATGGCCGCCGCTGGCGGCCTTGCTGGTCGGGGTGATGATCGCTTGCGGCAGCTTTTCATTGTCGCGCAGCCCATCGGGAAAGGTGTGACCGTAGAAGCTCCGTTCGCCCTTCCTGTATTTGGTCAGGATCGAGGTGCTGGTGGCCCCCGCCAGATAGCCGCGCACCACGATCTCGACCGGCAGCATGTCGAGCCGCCTGCCAACCACGACATTGGGATCGGGATATTCCAGCACGTGATTGGGACAGATGTCGGCTGTTTCCTCGAACCAGTAGCGCGCCGTCTGGGTGAGGACCTGCCCCTTGAATGGGATCGAGGCCAGGATCGTATCGAACGCGCTCAGACGATCGGTGGCGATGATGATGCGGCGCCCGTCCGGCAGATCGTAGTTTTCGCGCACCTTGCCGTTGTAGCGGTTGGGCAGTTCGGGAATGAAGGCGTCGGACAGGATGCGCATGGGGCGTGTGGCTTTCGCGGGCTGCTGATGGGCCACATAAGCCGTTGGCCCCCAGCACATCAAGCCAAGCCTGAAGGCCTTCCGAGGAAGGCCAAAGCTTTTCCGACCAGTTGCCGCTATTGCGCCGGTTGTCAGCTCCGCGGCTTGAGGTTCTCCGGGTCGTAGAGCGGCTTGTAGCCGACACCGGCCACCTCGACCGGATAGGTCTCGCCAAAATACTCGACCTGCAGCTTGCGGCCTTCCTGGCAATAGGCCCAGGGCAGATAGGCGAGCGCGATGTTCTTGCCGATGGTCGGGCCGTAGGCGACCGAAGTGGTGAAGGAGCGGCGGCCGAGCTCGTCGACCAGCGTCTCGCCGGTGGCGGGATCCAGCACCGGCATGGTGCCGACCGGATATCGCGCGACACCCTTGGCGTCCTTGTTGTCGGTCATTACCAGCGTGCACAGCATCGCCGGCTGATGCTCGCGGGCGCGATATTCCAGGTGCTTGGCCTTGCCGCAGAAGTCGTTCTCCTTGACCTTTGGACGGGCAAGGTCGGCCTCGAGCAGATTGTACTCGGTGAGCAGATCGGCGTTCTGCAGCCGCAGGCTCTTTTCCATGCGGCGCGTGTTGGCATAGGTCTCGACGCCGAAAGGCATGACGCCGGTCGAGCGCAGCGCGTCCCAGACGGCGAGCCCGTCCTCGTAGCGCATATGCAATTCCCAGCCCTGCTCGCCGACATAGGAGATGCGGAAGGCGGTGACGTCCTTGCCGCCGATGCGGATCGGCTTGATTGCCGCGAACGGGAAATTCTCCGGCGTCAGCCCGTTCGGATCCTCGACCACCTTCTGCAGGGTTGTGCGCGCATTCGGTCCCCAGATGCCGATGGTGACGTATTTCTCCGTCACGTCGGTGACGGTGACGTCGAAGCCTTTGTCCTGCGCGGTGCGCTGCATGTAGCGGAAGTCGCGCGGGCCGGCGTCGGCGCCGTCGATCAGCCGGCACCGATCGGCCATGCGGATGACGGTAAAGTCGGCGCGCACCATGCCTTCCTCGTCGAGGAAGTGGGTGTAGATGCCCTTGCCGATATTGCTGTCGCCGCCGATCTTGGCCGCGCACAGCCATTCCAGCAGCGCGACATGGTCGGGTCCCTCGATGTCATACATCGAAAAATGCGACAGGTTGACGATGCCGCAATCCTCGCTCATCGCCAGGTGCTCGGCGTTGGAGACGCGCCAGAAGTGGCGGTTGTCCCACTCGTTCTCGCGCACCGGCACGCGGTTGCCGTACTTCTCCAGCAGATGCTCGTTGGCCGCGTAGCCATGGGCGCGCTCCCAGCCGCCCAACTCCATGAAATAGCCGCCAAGCTCCTTCTCGCGCTCATAGAACGGCGAGCGGCGGACATTGCGGCCCTTGGAGAAGGGCTCGCGCGGATGCACCGCCGGATTGTAGACCTTCATCGCCGTCTCGGTGCAGCGATCCCAGATGAACTGTTCCTGCATCTGGTGCGGATAGAAGCGCGAATAGTCGATCGCGTGATGGTCGATCGAGGTACGGCCGTCGGTCATCCAGTCAGCGATCAGCTTGCCCATGCCCGGGCCGTCCTTGACCCAAATGGCGACGGCATACCACAGCCCCCTCACCTTCTGGCTTTCGCCCATCGACGGGCCGCCATCGGTAGTCACCTGCAGCAGGCCGTTGAAGGAATGGCCTTCGTTATATCCGAGCTCACCGAGGATCGGCGTCAGCTCCATGGCGCGCTCCAGCGGCGCCATGATCTGCTCCATGTCGAGGTCGCGCTGCGACGGCGAGAGCCGCGCCTGGTCTTTTTCAAGGAGATCGCGCGGGTGGCAGAGACGCGGATTGGTCTCCTCGTAATAGCCCCATTCGATCTGCCCGCCCTCGGCGGTTTTCGGATCGCCGGTGTCGCGCATATAGGCCGAGTTGCCCTGGTCGCGCAGCAGCGGCCAACCGATCTCCTTGCCGGTGCCGGCAAACTCGTTGTAGGGGCCGAAGAAGGTCAGCGGATGATCGATCGGCATGACCGGCAGGTCCTCACCGACCAGCGCCGCGGTGAGCCTGCCCCAGATGCCGGTGCAGACGACCACATAGTCGGCCTCGATCGTGCCGCGCTCGGTCACCACGCCCTTAATACGGCCGTTCTCGACGATCAGTTCCTTGGCCGAGGTGTTCGCGAAAGCCTGGAGCTTGCCGGCCGCGACACCTTGGTCGACCAGCTTGCCGGCAACCGTCTGCGAGCGCGGGATGACGAGGCCAGCATCCGGATCCCACAGGCCGCCTTGCACCAGATGCTCCTCGATCAGCGGGAATTTTTGCTTGATCTCGGCCGGCTCGATCAGCCGCGCGCGAGTGCCGAAGGATTTTGCCGAGGCGATCTTGCGCTTGATCTCGTCCATGCGGGCGTCGTCGCCGACACGCGCCACTTCGAGGCCGCCGACGCGGGCGTAGTGGCCCATCTTCTCGTAGAAATCGATCGAGTAGAGCGTCGTCCAGCAAGACAGGAAGTCGTGGCTGGTCGTGTAGCAGAAGTCCGAGGCGTGCGCCGTCGAGCCGATATCGGTCGGGATGCCCGACTTGTCGATGCCGACGATGTCGTCCCAGCCGCGCTCGATCAGGTGATGCGCGACCGAAGCGCCGACGATACCGCCCAGGCCGACGATGACGACCTTCGCCTTTTTCGGAAACTCTGCCATTGCCCGCGACTCCGGAATGATGGACGGGCGCGTTTGCGCGCCTTTCGAATGGCGCACAATATGCAGAGGTCGCGGATTGAGCTACCGCCTGTTTGCGACACGCCGCAGGTACGGCGCGACCCCTCGCGCTGAGATGAATTGGCTAGTCGAAGGCCCAGACGTCCTCGGCCTGGAAGCCGACCTGGTAGCCCGCGGTCTTGAGCTTTACCACGACCTGGCCAATCTCGGCCGCAGGCAGCGCGCCGACCTCGATCTTGATCATGCCCGGACGATAGCGGCCAAGGTCAAGCTGTTCGAACACCATCCAGTCGGCGCCTTCGCAGTCGACCAGGAAAGCGTCAATGTGGGTGATGCCATTGCGGTCGAGCAAAGTCTGCAAGGTTTCGGACGGCACCTCGATATCCTTCAAGTGCGGCGCGAACTTGTTGAAATTGCCGTCGGCCTCGCCCCAGGCGTTCTTGCCCGACATCAGATTGGTGTCGGTGACCGACGAGCAGCCGATGAACTCGATCGGCAGCGTGCCGGCTTCAAGCGCCGCGGCATCGAATGTATGGACCGTGATCGTGCCCTTGGTCCTGGTCACCGCCACCGGCTCTATGACGAAGCGGCTGGCATCCGGGTAATTGGCGCGCAGCCGCTTCTGATTGTAGGGGATCGGCTCGACCAGCATCGCGCACGCTCCGGGGATCCGGTGCAGCCAGGGCGTCACGTCGTCGAACAGCGCGCCGTCGCAGGCGCCGACATTGACCATCTGGAACGGCCGGCCGTTGCCGCCGAACCGTGCCTTAAGCGCCGCCTTGGCGAGGAATTTCGTGCCCTGCAGAGAGGGGCCGCGATCGAGCAGGCCGGCCGGAAGGCCGAGCGACAGAAGAACCCGCGCGAGACTGGAAAGCGAGTTCATGACTTGTCTCCGGGAATGACCTGCAGCGCGGCGCGGTGCCTGCCCTGGTTTGCCGATGCCCACAGTGCCATCAGCGGCGCGGCAAGCAGCAGGAAGGGCGGCAGAAGATTGGGGAAGTAGATGCGGCTGTCGTGGATCGGGAAGACGGTGAACTTCGCCAGCACGCCCAGCACAAGCGCCGCCAGCAGGATGCCGGCGCGGCGGTCGAGCCGGAAGCCGGCGCGGCTCAGGCCGTACCATCCGGCCAGTGCCAGAACCGACACGCCGACCCAGCTGTTGACGTTGATGGCACGCACCACCGAGGCGGCGAAGGCCTTGAGATAGGCCGTTACCGAGAACGGCGGGTCGAACCCGTCCATGTTGTAGTGCTGCTCGATACTGGAAAACCAAAGATGCGGCCACCAGCCGGGATGCTGGGCCCAGTGCGAAATGGCGAAATAGGCGACGAAAGAGGCCGCGAAGCCTGCCAGCGCGCCCCATGCCTTCTCACGGAAAGCGACGAGCAGCGCCGCGAAAATGGCGAGGAAGACGATGTTATCCGGCCTGGCCATGAACGCGAGGAACAGCAGGACCGCCGTCGCCGCCTCGCGCTTGCGCACATAGGCGAAGACACCGCCGAGGAATAGTGCCGAGCACAGAAGGTCCGGCGTCGAGGCCCGCGCCGCATCGCCGAAATCGGCCATGATCAGCAAGGCGCCGACGACAGGCGCCAGCGCCAGCGCGTCCTCGGCGCGCAGCCAAGCGAGCGTAATGGCGCCGAACAGAAGCACGGAAACCACCTGCACCAGCCGCATCGCCTCGACCGGCGAGACGACATGGCTGAGGCCGGAAAGAATTTCGGCATAGAGGAACTTGATCCGGTACATGCCGAGCAGCGAATGGAAATCGGCGGCATTCTGCGCCATATGGCTGCGGAAGCCGCCGCCGTCGTCGGTCAGCGTCCTGTAATCGCCGGCCGACACACCTTGCTTGACCGTGCTGTAGGCATAGTCATGCAGCGCCTGGGGCTCGGGATAGGCGCTTTCCTCGGCGATCGCCAGATAAGGCAGCATGTCCCAGTTGGCGTCGGGCATGAACCAGGCGGTCGCGGCGGTCAGCAGGATATAGAGCGAGAAGGCGACCGCCCCGATCGATGCTGCCCATTTCGCGTAAGCCCCCTCGCCCCACGCCAGGCCGGCGCCGGTCAGGCTTTCCAGCGGATTGGTTGGCGCGGAGGGGCTGGTCAGCATTCTCAGCGGCCCCTATTTACCGACTTGGCTCTTCACGAAGTCCTTCACGATCGCCACGATGCCGCGCGACAAAAGGCTGTCGAAGGCGTCGACGAAGCGGTCGACATGCTCGGACTGGCAGATCAGCGGCGGCTCGAGCCGGATGACGTTGCGGTTGTATTCGGTGAAGGCGACGAGCACGTCATAGTCGCGCAACAGCAGCGAGCCGACGAAGCCCGACAGCGAGCCTTTCAGCTTGTCGTCAAGCACGCTCACCACCGGTCTGAGCACCATCGGCAGGGTCTGCGAGAAGTCGTGGAACTCGAGCCCGATCATAAAACCCTTGCCGCGCACGTCCTTGATGATCTTCGGGTATTTTTCCTTCAGCGCCTGCAGCCGCTGCAACAGGTATGCGCCCGTCGAAGCGGCGTTGTCGATCAGCCCTTCGTCATAGAGCACGTTGACGCCCTCGATCGCGGTGACGCAGGCCTCGCCCATGCCGCCGAAAGTCGCCATGGCGTGGATCATCGCCGTCTTCGGCGTGCCATAGGCCTTCATGTAGATGTCGCGCCTGGCGATCATCGCCCCGACCGCCGCCTTGCCGGCGCCCAGCGATTTCGCCAGCGCCGTCACATCCGGCACCACGCCGTAATGCTCGAAAGCATAGAAGCGGCCCGAGCGGCCATAGCCGCACTGCACTTCGTCGGCGACCCACAGAACGCCATATTGGTCGCAAAGCGCGCGCAGCTTCTGCCAGTACTCCGTGGGCGCCTGGATGATGCCGCCGCCGCCCTGGATGGTTTCCAGCACGATGACGCCGATCTCCGGATTGCTCTTGAACAGCCGCTCGACCGCGTCGATGTCGGCGAAAGGAACGCGCACGACATTGTCTGCGACCTTGAAATCGGCGCGGTAGAGCTGGCCGTCGGTGATCGCCAGCACGCCCTTGGTCTTGCCGTGGAAGGAATTCTCGGCATAGACGATTTTCGGCCGCTTCGGGCCCGCGGCGCGCTCGGCGAGCTTCACCGCCGCTTCCATGGCCTCAGAACCCGACGAGCCCAGGAACACCATGTCGAGATCGCCGGGCGAGCACTTGGCGATGTTGTGCGCAAGCGCTGCCGCATATTGCGACATGAAGGCGATGGCGATCTCCTGGCGCTTCTCCTCCTGGAATTTCTTCCGGGCTTCCAAAATGCGCGGGTGGTTGTGGCCGAAGGCCAGCGAGCCGAAGCCGCCGAAGAAATCGAGGATCCTGCGGCCGTTCTGGTCGATATAGAACATGCCCTCGGCGTGCTCGATCTTGACCTTGTGAAAGCCGAGCAGCTTCATGAAATGCAGCTGTCCAGGGTTGAGATGAGCCTTGAACAGGTCGGTGATGCGGGCGACGTCCATCGCCTTGGCCTGCTCGACGCTGATCAGATCGGGCTTGGCGATTGCTGTGGGCGAAAGCGCCGGCGCGTCGACCAGCGTGCGTGTTCCGGTATGTTCCGGCTTGGCCATGACGGTCATCTGAAAAATCTCCCCTTCGCGCTCTATTCGGCGGGAACCTGTCTGGTGGCGACGGCGTGGCCGTCCATCTTGGCGCGATATTCGTTGTAGGCGGCGATCAGCATGTCCTCGTCGCGATATTGCGGCACCCAGCCAAGCTGACGCTCGGCCTTGGAAACATCGAGCACGCATTCCTCGTCCGCGATCAGATACTGTTCCGGATCCATGATCGGCATGTTCAACCAGTCGAGCAGGTCGAGCGTGCGCTTGACCGCCCAGCCGGGCGTCGGCAGCAGGATCGACTTGGAGCCGGCATGGCGGATCAGATCGCCGAGCAGTTTTTTGACCGGCGGCGGATTGAGCGAGCCGAGATTGTAAGCCTCGTTCGGCACGCCGGCTTTCCAGGCCGCGCGGGCGGCTTCGGCGCAGTCGAATACCGAGATGAACTGGTAAGGGTTCCTGCCCGAGCCGATCATCGGCACCGGAAAATTCCAGTCGATCAGCTTGAACAGCTTTTCCAGGATGCCGAGACGGCCGGGCCCGATGATCAGGCGCGGCCTGAACAGCGAGATCGACATGCCGCGCTTGCGCCATTCAGCGGCGAGCTCCTCGGTCTTGAGCTTCGACAGCCCGTACTCGCCGAGCGGCGCGACCGGATGGTCCTCGGTCATCGGCAGCACGACCGTGTGGCCGTAGATCATGTCGGTCGTGTAGTGGACCAGCTTCGAAGCGCCGGCCTTGTCCATCGCCTGGATAATATTCTCGGTGCCGTGGAAATTCACCGGGAAGAAGAAATCGTGCCGCTTGGCGCGCACCTGGATCGGCGACAGCATCTTCGCCGACAAATTGTAGACCATGTCGTCGGTCCTGAGGCCGACCGCCGCGACTGAGACCGGATCGGTGACGTCACAGGTGACGAAACGCATGGAGCGGTAATGCGGCAGGTCGCTCTTGACGATATCGGCGACGACGACGGTCTCGCCATCGGCGGCGAGCTTGGGGGCAAGGTGGCGGCCGACGAAGCCGTCGCCGCCGAAAATCACATGTCTCATCGAACGATCTCGCTTATCCCGATCTTGTCGGGATTGATGGACGCTGTCTGGTCCTCATGCCCGCGCCCACCCATTTCCCGGCCACTTTGCGCGATCAGCACCGTGCCGACGCAGATGCAGGCGATGCCGGCGATGCGCCAGCCATTGAGGTCCTCGCGGAAGACGAAATAGGCGAAAATCGCCACGGCGACATAAGCGAGGCTGAGGAACGGATAGGCGAAGCTGAGCTCGACCTTGGACAGTACGTAGAGATGCGATGCCATCGAGATGACGAAGGTGCACAGGCCGAGGAACACCCAGGGGGTGAACACGATCTGCAAGAGCTTGACGAGCGGATTGACGCCCTCGAAGGAGACCGGCCCCATCGACATCATGCCCTGCTTCAGCATCAGCTGCGCTGCGGCATTGGTCATGACCGTGAAGAGAATGAATATTATGTATTTCATTGTTGCCACCCCGCCTCTTGGGCGGTCCTATTACAAACCCACAAAGATTTCGTGAAGCCTCGACGATGCTTTGAGTAAATCATGGTATAATCTTTCATTTACCATGGTTTATCTGACCTTTATCTATTCTGCGGCTTCAAAAACACCTTTCGTTGCATCCAGTCTTTTTGCCGTCCGTATCCAGAAGCTCGACAGAAAAGCAGGGTCGCGAAGCGCCTCCAGCTGCTGCCATTGCGGGAACGACGCGGCGAATGTCTCAGGTCCCATGCGGGCGTCCTTGTAGGGGTTCACCGCGCCGCCCGCCTCGACTGCGATGCGGTCGAGTTCGGCGAGCAGCCGCAACGTCCTTTCGCCCCGGTTGGGGAAATCGAGCGTCAGCGTGTAGCCGGGCCGCGGGAACGACAGCAGCGCCGGCGAGCGGACATCGCCGAAGCGTTTGAGCACTGTGAGGAACGACCCCTCGCCCGCCCGCCGCGCCGCCTCAAGCAGCGCAGGCACGATGCGGCGCGCATTGGCCTCCGGCACCACGCTTTGGTGCTGGAAAAGCCCGCGCGGACCGTAGAGCCGGTTCCAGTCGCGGACCCCGTCGAGCGGAAAGAAGAAGCCTTGATAGCCTGCCTGGTGCGGAGCCTGGGACTTGCCCTTCTTCCAGCGGTAGGCCGCGTTGAAGACGGTGAGGAAGGGCCGATTGAGGACATTGAATGGTAGCTGCACCAGCACGGAGAACCGGCTGCCGGCGCGCGCCGCCGCGTGCGAGCCGTGTTCGGCATGGTTGCCCGTGAACAACAGCCCGCGACCGTGCCCATGTCCGCTGGCAAGCTGATCGATCCAGGCGACGGCATATTCGTTGGCCTGGTCGGCAGCCTCGGCAAGATCGAAGAATTCGCCGAGATCGCGAAACCGCGTCGCCCTTTCCACTATGTCGAGCGAGGGCACCCGCATCAGCTTGATCGATGCCGACAGGATAAGCCCGGTCAGCCCCATGCCGCCGATCGTCGCTCCGAACAATCGGACATTGTCGGTCTGCGAGCAGCGATAGGTCCGGCCGTCGGACCGAAGCAGCGTCAAAGCCTCGACATGGCAGCCGAAGGTGCCGCGCCGATGATGGTTCTTGCCGTGGACGTCGTTGGCGATCGCGCCGCCCAGCGTCACGAACTGGGTACCTGGAACCACGGCCGGAAAGAAGCCGTAGGGCGCGGCATGAGCGATGATATCGCAAAGCAGCGTGCCGGCATCGGCCTCGAGCACGCCGGTCTCGGCGTTGAAGGAACGGATGCGGTTGAGCGGCCGCATGTCGACCACCATGCCGGCATCGTTCTGGCAACTGTCGCCGTAGGAGCGGCCATTGCCGTATCCGAGCAGCGACCCGGTCTTCGCCTCGCCGCGCTTAAGCAGGGCGATCGCCTCGTCCGCCGGGATCGCCTTGCGCGCCGGCGGCGTCGCCAGTCCGAAGCTGCCGAAGCGCTCGTGCCTCATCACCAGCCTCCGGCGACGAGGAAGACCGCGCCGATGGCGACGACGATCTGGCTGCGCCAGTCGCGGATGATGAAGACGACCGGGTCGTCATGCATCTCGTCGCGACGGGCGAGGATCCAGACGCGCATCGTGAGATAAAGCACGATCGGCGCCAGCGGCCATATCAGCCACGGATGCGGATAGAGCTCGCGCACCGCCGGGCTGTCCATATAGAGTGCCAGTACCAGCGCCGAGGAGAAAGCCGACGCCATGCCGGCCTGGGCGACGATTTCCTGGTCCTCGATGCGATAGCCGCGGCCGGCGATGCGCTCGCCGGGCGGGATGGCCGTGGTGCGCAACTCGACGAAGCGCTTCACTAGCGCCAGCGACAGGAAGAAGAAGATCGAGAAGGCAAGCAGCCAGAAGGAGACGTCGACGCCGGTGGCGGCCGCGCCCGCCAGCACGCGGATCGTGTAGAGGCCCGCGAGCGTCAGCACATCGATCAGAAGCATGCGCTTGAACGACAGCGAATAGGCGGTGGTGACGGCCAAATAGCCGGCAAGCACGCCAAGGAATTCGATCGGAAGGAAGAGGCCCGCGGCGATGCCGATCGCAAGCAGCGTAGCGATCGCGCCGAGACCGAATGGGATCGACAATGCGCCGCTGGCGAAAGGCCGGTTGCGCTTGGTCGGATGCTTGCGGTCGAGCGCGAGGTCGAAGAAATCGTTGAGAATATAGATGGCGGACGCCACGGCACTGAAGGAAGCGAATGCCAGCAGGCACTCCCAGATCATGTTCGGGTTGAAATATTCGTGCGACAGCACCATCGGCACGGCGATCAGCGCGTTCTTCAGCCACTGATGCATGCGCAGCATCTTGATGTAGATCCTCAGCGCCGGCCTCGGTGCGGGCATGGCATCGGCTTGATGCGCCGCCTGCCAGCGCCGGGCGCTGCGGTCGGGCGCCACCACGAGCGCGTTGCGCGCTGCATCGAACACTTTGAGGTCGTGCCGGCTGTTGCCGGCATAGTCGAAGCCTGCATCGCCATAGGCGGCGACAAGTGGCGCGCCTTTCCTGCCGGAGGTCATGTCGTGCGGACCGTCGGTCGCCAGCACATGATCGAAAATGCCAAGGTGCGCCGCGATCGCCTCCGCGAATTTGCGCGGCGTTCCCGTCGCCAGCACGATCTTGCGACCCTCCCGATGCTCGGCGCGCAGCCGGTCAAGCAGATCCTGGCGGTAAGGCAGCGAGGCCGGGTCAATGTCGATGCGGCCGGCGATTTCCTGCTTCAGCCGGGCCGGCCCGCCGATCAGCCAGAGTGGCAGGAGAAAGACATAGAGCGGGTTCTTCTTGAGCAGGATGAACAAACCTTCCCACAGAAGGTCCGTTGCGATCAGCGTACCGTCGAGATCGACCGCAAGCGGAATTGCGTTCCTGTCCGACCTCGCGTCCATGGTCCTGCCCCGATAGAGCGCAGGATCCCGAAACTCCGATCACGGAAAGATCACGCGCCAACTCAACCCACGCCGTATGCCGGCGTCCTCGGGTCGGATATAGCGGGTCATGACGCAGCGAACGTTAAAACGTCCGGTTGCAGAGCATTGTCCTACCGGTTTTTCGCCATTGTCGTTAAGTGTCGGCTACCGGAAACGATAAAAGGCCGGACATCGGTCCGGCCTTTGCCAATCCTGCGGCGCCACTCTCTGTGGCGAGAGTTACTTGATGCGGGCCGCGCCGCCCGAGATTTCGACCGTTTCCGAGCCGGTCAGGGCTTCGAGGTCACCATTGGGCAGAGTGACGAAGCAGCCGCTCGAGCAGAACTCCACCGTCTCGCCGGCGGCAAGCGTCAGCTCGCTCTTGGCGCCGCCTTCGGTCACGACCAGGGTCCGCGTCTGAGCGTCCCTGTTGATCGCGCTGGCGGCGAAAGCCGAACCGCCCAGGGCCAGCAAAGCGATGGCGGCAACGACAGACTTCCACATTGCAATTCCGGTGTTCGCACACCGCCTCTGTTCAAATTTGCAAGGCATTCTCGCCCTTTGCATCGAAGCTTATATGAGATGTTACCTGAACCGCAACTGAATGCCGCATTCATGCCACAATCGGTTTCGGCGCCGGATGAGCGCAGCGTGTGGCCATTTGCAGGCCGGCCTCATCCGAATGTCGACACACCTCAGCCGGGGTCCGGCTTGCGGCCCTTGCGCTTCATCTTGGCCAGCCGCTCCCGCTCGGCCGCGGCTTCCGCCTCCAGCCTCTCGCGCTCCGCGAATTCGGCTTCGATCTTGTCGTCGTCGATCGGCCAGGCTTCGTGCTTCTTGCTCTCGACCACGGCGCGCGGCGTCGATGGTATCTCGATCTGCTCCTGCTCGAAGATATCGAAGATGGCGAAGCGGATATCGTTCTGGACGACGCTGCCGTTCATGATGTCGGCGACGAACACGCGGATCTCGAATTCGAGCGCGGCCGCCCCGAAATTGGCGAAGAGAACGAATGGTTCGGGATTCTTCAGCACCATCGGATGGGCGCGCGCAATATCCATCAGGACGGCATGGACGCGTTTGACGTCGCTGCCATAGGCAACGCCGACCTTGATGTCGATGCGCCCGAGCTTGTTGCGATGCGTCCAGTTGCCGACCGCATTGTTGATGAGGTTCGAGTTGGGCAGGATCACCGCCTGCCGCTGGAAGGTCTCTATCTCGGTGGCGCGCACGCTGATCTTCCGCACCGTGCCGCTGACGTCGCCCGCCACGATCCAGTCGCCGACCTTGAACGGCCGCTCGGCAAGCAGGATCAGGCCCGAAACGAAATTCGAGACGACGTTTTGCAGGCCGAAGCCGATACCCAGCGAAAGCGCGCCGGCAACCAGCGCCAGATTGGAAAGATCGATGCCCGCCGCCGAGATGCCGACCAGGCCCGCGACCGCCACGCCGGCATAGCCGACGCCGAGCCGGATCGAGTTGCGCACGCCGGCATCGACCTTGCCGCGCGCCATCACCGATCCGTCCAGCCAGCCCTGGAACCAGCGCGTCAGGAAATAGCCGATGACGAATACGACGATGCCGCTGAGGATGCCGAGAAAGGAGATGGTCACCGAGCCGATCGTGACGCCGGTCGCCAGCTTGTAGGCCCAGGCCTCGATGTCGCCGGGCTGAAAGCCCCACATCAACAGGATCAGCGGCAGGAACACCACCACGATCATCAGATTGATGGCGATGCTGACGACCAGGCCGAGCTGGTCGAGGGCGGTATCCTCGTAGCTGGAGTTTTCCGAAAGCCATCGCCCGACCGAAGTGTCGGCGAAGCCGCCCTCCTCTCCGATCGCGCGTGCCGACAGGAAGCCGATATAGGCCGTCACCAGCACGGTGCCGGTCACCACGACCTGGAACGAGACGAAAAGCGCCAGGCCGATATAGCCAAGCAGCGCCGCCGCGATGGTGAACAGGCCGAGCCCGATGGCGATGAAACGAAGCCAGGCCGGCCAGGGGCGCCATGAGCCGTCGGCCGCCCTGAACGGCCGCAGCAACCCCATCAGCACAAGGATGACGCCGACGATGATGCTGGCGACAACGCCCCTCGCGATCGTCAGCGAAAGTGGCGAACCCATCTTCTCGTTGACGACCGACAGGAAGTAATTGAACCCGAGTACCAGCGCCATGGCGGTCGTCAGTCCGACGAGCCAGCGCGCGGAACCGGTCGCGACGGGGATCAGGCGCCAATTGGGCAGGCGCGGTTCTAGCGCAGCGTTGGTCAGCCGGTTGACGCAGAACACCATGGCGATCACCGTCAGCAAGGCATTGAGGAACGTGCCGATATCGCCGCGCAGCACATTGTAATAGTTGAAGAAGAACACGGCCGAGGCGAAGAAGACGCCGAGCGCCAGGGTCGGCAGCAGCGTCGACCAGAACGCCACCGACAGCCGGCTGAGATAGGAAGGATCTTCCACGGTCGGGTCGGCCTCGAATATTCGGCCGAACAGGCGCCTGCCGCCGATCAAAAGCACGGCCGCCAGCGCCAGCGCCATAAGCGTCGCCGCAAGGATCGCCTGGAACTTGAACCTGACGGCGAAGCTCGCCCACGACGACACCGCCTTATAGAGGCCCGTGAACTGGTCATGCGCGTCGGAAAAAGCCTGCGGGCTCAGCGCGTCCGTCAGGTCATAGTGCTTGGTGATGACGCTGCGGAAAAGCTCGCTGCGCATGACGGCGATCCTGTCGACCAAGCCGTTGACGCGGATCGACAGGTTTTGCGCGCTGGCGACGACCGCGTTGATCTGAGCCTTTTCCGTGGCGAGCGCGCTGCGCTCGTTGCTCACGATCACCGGCTCCGGGGGTTGCCCCTGCGCCGGCGGCTGGCCGAGAACCTCCGCGCGATTGTTGATGTCGGTGAGGCGCTGCCGGAATGCCAGGGCGCTGTTCAGCGCCGCCCGCGAAATATCCTCGAGCTGCAACCGGATGTCGACGAGCCCCGCATCGTCCTGGTCGGGGTCGCTCAGTTTCTTTTCCAGGCCGTCGGTCCTGGCCGTCAGGTCCTGGATGGCCTTGGTCTGGTCGGCGATGAGTTGCGACGAGCCATGGCCGATCGCCTGCGCCGACGCGTCCAGCGCCGGCTGCGCGAAGACAGCGACGATGACGACCAGAAGCAGGCGCAGCAGGCGGAAGAACATGATTTTGTTGGCGACTCGCGGCCGAAAAATTCTCGAAATTTCCGCCCTTGATAAAGACCGGCATATCGGGCGGCAAGCCGTCTCGATCGTGCCGGCGATAGTCGGCCTGTCGAAAAGCGATGGCGCAATCTTGGCTTTGCGCTTCCCGCCTGCTCTATAGTCTGCCGCCTCGCACCACAAGGACGATAGGAAGAATGGCGGAATATTCAGCCTTCTCGCTGCTCAAGAACGCGCTGACCGGCAACAAGGATTGGAAGCCCGCCTGGCGTAAGCCGGACCCCAAGGCTTCCTATGACGTGATCGTCATCGGCGGCGGCGGCCATGGTCTTTCGACCGCCTATTATCTCGCCAAGGAACACGGCATCACCAACGTCGCGGTGCTGGAAAAGGGCTGGCTCGGCTCCGGCAATGTCGGCCGCAACACCACGGCGGTGCGCTCCAACTATCTCTTGCCGCAGAACACCCGCTTCTACGAACATTCGATGAAGCTGTGGGAGAATCTCTCGCACGATCTCAACTACAACGTTATGTTCTCGCAGCGCGGCTGCCTGAACCTCGCGCACACGCCAGCCCAGCTCGACGACTATGCCAGGCGCGGCAATGCCATGCGCCATCTCGGCGTCGACGCCGAGCTGATGAGCGTCGACCGGATCAAGCGGCTTGTCCCGGCGCTGGATGTCTCGGGGTCGGCGCGCTTTCCCGTCCTTGGCGGGCTGATGCAGCCGCGCGCCGGCACGGCCCGGCACGACGCTGTCGCCTGGGGCTATGCGCGCGGCGCCGATCGGCGCGGCGTCGATATCATCGAGAATTGCGAGGTCACCGGCTTCCTGCGCGACGGCGACCGCATCACCGGCGTTTCGACGACGCGCGGCGAAATCCGCGCCAAGAAGGTCGCGCTTGCGGTTGCCGGCAGCACCGGCCGCGTCCTGCAGCTTGCCGGCATCTCGCACATGCCGATCGAAAGCCACGTGCTGCAGGCCTTCGTCTCGGAATCGCTGAAGCCTGTCGTCGACACCGTTCTCACCTTCGGCATGGGCCATTTCTACATCTCGCAGTCCGACAAGGGCGGCCTCGTCTATGGCGGCGACCTCGACGGCTACAACAGCTACGCCCAGCGCGGCAGCCTGCCGATCGTCGATGAGGTGATGAGCGAGATGGTGGCACTGTTTCCCGGCTTGGCGCGCGTGCGCATGCTGCGCTCCTGGGGCGGGCTGTGCGACATGACGATGGACGGCTCGCCGATCATCGCCGCCGGTCCACTGCCGGGCATGTATCTCAATTGCGGCTGGTGCTATGGCGGCTTCAAGGCGACGCCAGCCTCCGGCTGGTGCTTTGCCTACACCATTGCCAAGGACGAGCCGCACGAGTTCAACGCGCCCTTCACGCTCGACCGTTTCTACCGCGGCCTGGTCATCGACGACAAAGGCCAGGGCGCGACGCCCAGATTGCACTAGGGTTTGGATTGAAAAATGCTGATCACCTGTCCCTATTGCGGCCCGCGCGACGTTATCGAATTCACCTACCAGGGCGACGGCAACCGCGAGCGGCCGCAGCCCGCCTCGCAGGACCTCGACGCCTGGAACGCCTATGTCTACGACCGGCTGAATCCGGCCGGTGACCACAACGAGATCTGGCAGCATTCCGGCGGTTGCCGCGCGCATCTCAGGGTCGTGCGCAACACAATCACGCACGAAATCCTCAGCACCGCATTCGCCCGTGGCGGCCACAAGACGGAGAGCCGCTCGTGAGCCCGCGCCGCACCGAGACCGGCGGCCGGATCGACCGGCTGCGCACCATCCGCTTCACCTTCGACGGCGCGCCTTACACCGGGCATGCCGGCGACACGCTGGCCTCGGCGCTGCTCGCCAATGGCGTGACGCTGTTCGGTCGTTCCTTCAAATATCACCGCCCGCGCGGCCTGCTCGCCGCCGGCGTCGAGGAGCCGAACGCGCTGGTGACAGTGCTGCGCGGCGAGGTGCGCGAGCCCAACATCGCGGCCACCATGGTCGAGATCTATGACGGGCTCGTCGCCGTCAGCCAGAACCGTACCCCCTCGCTCGCCTGGGATATCGGCGCCCTCAACCAGCTCGGCGGCAAGCTCCTGTCGGCCGGCTTCTACTACAAGACCTTCATGGGGCCGGTGATCGGCCCGCTGAAGGGCACGCGCTTCTGGATGTTCTGCGAGCATTTCATCCGTCGCGCCGCCGGCCTTGGCAAGGCTGGCACCGCTCCCGATCCGTCTCGCTACGAGCGTATGAACGCATTTTGCGACGTGCTGGTCGTCGGCTCCGGTCCGGCCGGCCTGATGGCGGCGAAAGCCGCCGCCGACCAGGGCGCCCGCGTCATCCTCGCCGATCTCGAAGCCCATTTTGGCGGCTCCGCCAACTGGTCGGGCGAAACCATCGACGGCATGCCTGCCGCCGAATGGGCCCAGCGCACGGTCGCGCAGCTCGGAGGCAACGACAATGTGCGGCTTTTGCCGCGCACGACGGTGTGGGGCTATTACGACGGCAACACGCTGGCCGCCCTCGAACGGGTGACCGATCATAAGGAGGCGCCAGCCAAGGGCGAGCCGCGCCAGCGCTACTGGGCGATCCGTGCCGGCACGGTGGTGCTCGCCACCGGTTCCTTCGAGCGGCCGCTGGTGTTTCCGGGCAACGACCGTCCCGGCGTCATGCTGGCGCATGCGGCGGAACGTTACGTCAATGAATATGGCGTGCTGCCGGGACAGCGCATCGCGCTCTTCACCAACAACGACAGCGCCTACCGCTCGGCCGTTGCGTTAAAGAAGGCCGGCGCGACCATTGTTGCCATCGTCGATGTCCGCGCCGACGTCTCGAACGACATGCGCCGGCTCGCCGGCGAGGCCGAGGCCGAGCTGCTGGATGGCCACGCCGTGGTTGCGACCGAGGGCGGCAAGGCCCTCACCGGTCTCAAGGTGCAGCGCTTCGACGCCACGAGCGGTGCGCTCAGCGGCGATGCCCGCAGCATCCATGCCGACAGCCTTTTGATGTCGGGCGGCTGGTCGCCGACCATTCATCTCGCCAGCCAGGCGGGCGCCAAGGCTGAATGGGACCCGGCCAGGCAGGCCTTCCTGCCGCCCAGGCCGACGCAGCGCTGGATCGGCGCAGGCGCCTTCACCGGCAGCTTCTCCACCGCCGAAGCCATCGCCGAGGGCCGCGCGGCCGGCGTTTCGGCCGCCGGCGGAACGGCGGCGCCCGCAGCCCTGCCGATCGTCGAAGCCGCCCCAGGCGATCCAGATCCGGCGCCGGTCTTCGAGATCAAGGCCAAGGGCAAGAGCTTCGTCGACTTCCAGCACGATGTCACCGCCGAGGACGTGCGGCTGGCGCATCGCGAAGGCTTCGTATCGGTCGAGCACCTGAAGCGCTACACCACGCTCGGCATGGCGACCGACCAGGGCAAGAACTCCAATGTGCCTGGCCTTGCGATCATGGCCGAGGCGCTCGGCAAGCCGATCCCCGAAGTCGGCACGACGCGCTTTCGCCCGCCTTACACGGCGGTCTCAATCGGCTCTCTTGCTGCCGAGCGTTTCGGCGACCTCAAGCCCGAGCGGCTGACGCCGATGCATGACTGGCACATCGCCAACGGCGCGACGATGTATTCGGCCGGCCTCTGGTACCGGCCGATGATCTACGGCCTTCCCGGCGAGACGGTCGAGCAGGCCTATGTCCGCGAGGCCAGGGCAACGCGTGAAAGCGCCGGCATCGTCGATGTCTCGACGCTGGGCAAGATCGCCGTGCAGGGGCCGGACGCGGCCGAGTTTCTCGACCGCGTCTACACCAACATGTTCTCCACTTTGGCCGTCGGCAAGGCACGCTACGGCTTGATGCTGCGCGAGGACGGGCTTGCCTTCGACGACGGCACCACTTGGCGGCTTGGCGAGCAGGAATTCCTGATGACCACCACCACGGCCAATGCCGGCAAGGTGATGCAGCATCTGGAATATTTCCTCGACGTCATCTGGCCGGAGCTGAAGGTCACCGTGACCTCCGTCACCGACGAATGGGCGGGTGCGGCGATCGGCGGACCGAACGCGCGCGCCATCCTTGCGGCTTGCGTAAAAGATACCGCTGTCGACAACGCTACGCTGCCCTTCATGGGTATCGTCCATGGCCGCATCGCGGGCGTGCCGGTGATGATCTGCCGGCTGTCCTTCTCCGGCGAAATGGCATTCGAGGTCTATTCCGGGGCCGGCTACGGCACCCATGTCTGGGAAGCCTTGATCGAGGCCGGCCAGCCTTTCGGCCTGGTCACCTACGGGCTAGAGGCGCTGGGCACGATGCGCATCGAGAAAGGCCATGTCACAGGCGCCGAGATCGACGGCCGCACCACGGCGCGCGACCTCCATCTCGACTGGATGCTGTCGAAGAAGAAGCCCTTCATCGGCTCGGCCATGATGGACCGCGAAGGCCTGATCGCCCCCGACCGGCTCGAGCTGGTCGGCCTGATCGCCCTCGACAACCGGCCGCTCAACGGCGGCGGCCATATCGTCGAGGAACTGGACGAGGACAATCCGCACGACTCGCTCGGCCACATCACCGCCTGCTGCTATTCGCCGGCGCTGGGCAAATATATCGCGCTGGCTTTGGTCAAGGGCGGCAAGGCAAGGCATGGGACCCGCGCCTTCGTCTCCGACCCGCTGCGCCGACGGTTCGGGCCGGTCGAGATCGTCTCCAACCATTTCTACGATCCGGACGGGAGCCGCATGCATGGCTGAGCAGCATTTGCCCGAACGCCAATCGCCGCTCGAGCCGGAGTATCATCCGGGTTCGCACGGCAATTTCGAACATGGCGTCGATGTCATCCTGTCCGAGACGCGGCCGGGCTCGATCCTGCAGCTCGCCGCATGGCCGGGTGAAGAGAAGCAACTGATCGAAATTATCGGCAAGCTCACCGGTCTCACTCTGCCCGATGGCGCCGGCGGCGGCGTGAGCAGCGGCGCCCGCGCCGCCTTCGGCTTCGCGCCGGGAAAGTTCACCGTGGTCGACGAAGCGGAGGGGCTTGCTCAAACCTTCGCAGGCGCCATCACGCCGGCCGTCGGTACGATGACCGATCTCTCGCATGGCCGCACCGCGATCCGCATCGCCGGTCCGAAGGCTGAATGGGTGATGGCGAAGTTCTTCGCTATCGATTTCGCCTTGCCGGCCTTTCCACTCGGCGCCGGACGTTCGACCAACCATCACGACATCTTCGCCCAGATCCAGCGCAGCGGCCCAGACCAGTTCGACATCTACGTCTTCCGCTCCTTCGCGCGCTCCTTCTGGAAGGCCTTGTGCCACGCCTCGGAGGAAGTCGGTTACGAAGTGCAATAGCCCGCTCGGGCGTTGCGGGCTTAGCATTGGTCCAGGCGGCATCTGGCATTATCGACGGCTACAACTGCTGCTTGAGCGCTGGGCCAGCAGCGCGATAGGTAAGGAATCACGGGCGTTTGCCAGGGCAAACGTCCGCACCGGCAACCAGTTCGACCATACCCTTCCATGACTGTTGAGACTTCGGCGACGGCCACGACCCGCTTTGCTCCGGCGGAGGGTCCGTCGATGCTGTTGCCGGCAACCGTCGCTTGCGGCGTGTTCATGACCAGTCTCGACC
The DNA here is from genome assembly GCF_020165175.1 of Mesorhizobium sp. CA16. Classification (NCBI taxonomy): domain Bacteria; kingdom Pseudomonadati; phylum Pseudomonadota; class Alphaproteobacteria; order Hyphomicrobiales; family Phyllobacteriaceae; genus Mesorhizobium; species Mesorhizobium sp. CA16. The sequence continues at coordinate 134,977 of NZ_JAIUHP010000011.1, read as the reverse complement.
AGAACGTAGTGGTCACAGCGCTGCCCGGCATCGGCGAGAGCCTCGACCGGCCGCCAAGCCAGCTTGGCCTTTTGATCACCGTCTATGTCGCCAGCCTCATCGTCACCATGCCGCTTGGCGGCTGGCTGGCCGACCGTTTTGGGCTGCGCAACGTCTATTGCTTCGCGCTGCTCGTCTTCGCCGGCGCCTCGGCCTTGTGCGGCCTTTCGGAAAACATCTGGATGCTGGTCGGCTCGCGCGCCCTGCAAGGCTGCGGCGGCGCGCTGATGGGCACGCTTGGTCAGGTCGTGATCCTGTCGAGCTTCCCGCGCGACCGCACGCTGAAGATCAACATGTATATTTCGCTCGCCGGCCAATCCGGGCCGCTGGTCGGGCCGCTCGTCGGTGGCGCGCTCACCACTTACGTCTCCTGGCGCTGGATCTTCTACATCAACATCCCGATCGCGCTGACCGCGGCGCTGCTGGCCGCCTCCCTGTTTCCGACGACGACCAAGCCGGTGCGCACGCCGTTCGATTTGCCAGGCTTCCTGCTCGTCGGCTGCGGCATGACGCTGCTGGTCTTCGGCATGGATTCGGTCGCTGCGAAAGATGTGGCCGCAAGCAGCATGGCGCTTGAGCTCGGCCTGGCCATCGTCATCCTGACGGTTGCCGCCTTCTACTGCCTGCGCGCGCGCAATCCGCTGCTCGACCTCAATCTCTTGCGCATCCGCACCTTCCGCATCTCCTTCCTGACGGGCGGCGGCCTCGACACCATCGGGCTGAGCTCGGTGGTCTTCCTCTTGCCGCTGATGTTCCAGCTCGGCTTCGGCATGAGCGCCGTGCAGGCGGGATCGCTGACCTTCGTGGCCGCGATCGGGTCGTTGATCATGCGCTTCTTTATGCCGCGCCTTTTGAACCGTTTCGGCTTCAAGCGCGTGCTGGTCACCAATACGCCGATCGTCGCTTTGCTGGTCGCGGGCTTCGCCTTGATGCAGGAGAGCCTGCCGGCCTGGATCGTGCTTGCCTATATTTTCGCCTTCGGCGTCTTCCGCTCGGTGCAATGGGCCTCGACCGGCAATCTCTCCTATTCGGACATCGCGCCGGAGCAGCTCGCGCGCTTCAGCGCGCTCTATTACATCCTGTGGCAGCTGGCGGTGGCGATCAGCGTCGGCCTCGCGGCCGCGCTGCTGTCGCTGCTTGCCGGCGGCGGCAAGGCCGGCATCAACGACTACCGCATCCTGTTCGTCATCGAAGGATTGATCACCCTTTGCGCGCTGTCGGCCTATCTGAGGCTGACGCCGCAGGATGGCGCCCATGTCAGCGGCCATAGCGCGCATATGAGCACCGACTGACGCCTCAGCCGACGCTACTTCGCGAACGTCACCCAGTCCTCGAGCGGCGCGCGGTCGGTGCGAAACTCGTTCTCCGGCTTGGATGTGTCCTCATAGCCCAACGCCATGCCGCAGACGACGATCTCTTCGTCGGGAATATCGAGCACCGGCCTGATCTGACGGTGATAGGGCGCGAAGGCTGCCTGCGGGCAGGTATGCAGTCCCCTGCCCCGTGCCGCGACCATGATGTTCTGCAGGAACATGCCGTAGTCGATCCACGACCCTTGGTTCAGCCTCCGGTCGATCGTGAAGATCATGCCGACCGGAGCGTCGAAGAAAATGAAATTGCGGTCGTGTTGGGCGCGCATTCTGTCGACCTCGCGGCGGCCGATGCCCAGCACGCCATAGAGCCCGAAGCCGTTGGCGCGGCGGCGGGTGAGATATGGTTCGAAGAACTGGTCGGGATAGTAGCGGTACTCGTCCCACTCGGCCTTTTCGGCCCGGATGCCGGAATTGAGGATGGCGTCGCTGATGCGCTGCTTGACCTCGCCCTTGGTCACATAGACGCGCCAGGGCTGCATGTTGGTGCCCGACGGCGCGCGCGCGGCGACCGCCAGGATCGCGCGGATCGTGTCGTCATCGACCATATCGGGCAGAAACGCGCGCACCGACCGGCGCGACAGGATCGCATCGTCGACGATCGCCGCATCCATGGCGATTCGGCTATTCTTCTCCAGCATGGGCCGTCCCTTCGCGCATGGCCGGAACTGCAACCGGTTCCATGGCGACCATCCGCAGACACTAAACTGTATTGGTCCCCGACCGGACGTCCCCACTCGCCGCTCGTGATCGTGGCTTTGCCTCAACCTCAAAAATCGCGCAAGTAAATCTTGCGGGGTATGAAAATCCCCTTGATTTTTTCATGACTTTACCGCTTCATGAAATTTATCCGGAATTTTTCACGAGATACGCTTGAGCTCGACTACTGCCAGATCGGAGCAGGACAATGGCGACCGGCTGCTGGCCGGCGACATCCGTGCGCTTCGCAAGGCGCGCGGCCTCACACTGGCCGAGATCGCCCTCAAGCTCGGTCGGTCGGTCGGCTGGGTCAGCCAGGTCGAGCGCGGCCTCTCGGTTCCCTCGCTGGGTGACTTGCGGGCATTCGCCAGCCTCTTCGATGTTCCGATCAGCCTGTTCTTCAGCCATGACGCGCCTGTCGAGCAGGAACGCGGCGTGGTCGTGCGCGCCGGCAGCCGCCGTTCGCTTGGCACAAGCGAATCCGGCCTGGTGGAGGAGCTTCTGTCGCCCGATCTCGGCGGTAGCTTCGAGATGCTGCGCTCGGTGTTCGCGCCGGGCGCGGAGCTGAAGACGGAAGCGCGCCGCCCGACGGAAGAAGCGGGCTATGTCGCGTCGGGCACATTCGAGATCGAGATCGACGGCGTCTGGCATCGTCTCGGCGAAGGCGACTCGTTCCGCTTCGAGGGCAAGCCGTTCCGCTGGCGCAATCCCGGCGCCGAGCCGGCAGTGGTGATCTGGGTGGTTTCGCCACCGGTATACTGACAATGCATGTCAACCAAAAGTGCGAAGCGGTTTTGGGATAACGACATGCATCAAAAACAAAAATCGAAGCGCGAAGCGCTGAGACTCTGGAGGAAGAAATGGCCGGTTTGCCGACCACGGCACGCGTGGTGATCATCGGAGGCGGCGTCGTCGGCACCTCCTCGCTCTATCACCTCTGCAAGGCGGGCTGGACCGATTGCGTGCTCCTGGAAAAAAACGAGCTGACCTCAGGCTCGACCTGGCATGCCGCCGGCAACGTGCCGACCTTCTCCTCGTCCTGGTCGCTGATGAACATGCAGCGCTATTCGACCGAGCTTTACCGGGGTCTGGCCGAAGCGGTCGACTATCCGATGAACTACCATGTAACCGGCTCGCTCCGGCTCGCCCATACCAAGGAGCGCATGCAGGAATTCCAGCGCGCCAAGGGCATGGGCCGCTACCAGGGAATGGATATCGACGTCGTCGGCCTCGACGAGATCAAGCGCCGCTACCCCTTCATCGAGACGCATGAGTTGAAGGGCGCGCTCTATGACCCGAGCGACGGCGACATCGACCCGGCTCAGCTGACCCAGGCGCTGGCCAAAGGCGCGCGTGACATGGGCGCCAAGATCATCCGCTTCTGCCCGGTCACCGGCGTGCGCCGCGAGAACGGCGAATGGGTGATCGCCACCCCGCAAGGCGAGATCCGCTGCGAGATCGTCATCAATGCGGCCGGCTACCGCGCCGCCGAAGTCGGCAAGATGTTTGGGCGCGACGTGCCGATGATGGTGATGAGTCATCAGTACATATTGTTCGAGGAAATCCCCGAGCTTGCCGCGTGGACGAAGGAACAGGGCCACAAGCTGCCGCTGCTGCGCGACGTCGACACGTCCTATTACTTGCGCCAGGAAAAGAGCGGCATGAATCTCGGCCCCTATGAGCGCAATTGCCGCGCGCATTGGGCGACCCACAACGATCCGATGCCGGAGGATTTCTCCTTCCAGCTCTTCCCCGACGATCTCGACCGCCTCGAGCATTACTTGGCCGACGCCGTCGCCCGCGTGCCGATCCTCGGCACCGCCGGCCTCTCCAAGGTGATCAACGGCCCGATTCCTTACGCGCCGGACGGCAATCCGCTGATCGGGCCGATGCCCGGCGTGCCGAACGCCTTCGAGGCCTGCGTCTTCACCTTCGGCATCGCGCAAGGCGGCGGCGCCGGCAAGGTGCTGGCCGAATGGGTCACCGAAGGCCAGACCGAATGGGATATGTGGTCCTGCGATCCGCGCCGTTTCACCAGCTTCGCCTCGGCGCCCGACTATTGCGTCGCCAAGGGCATGGAGATCTACGGCAACGAATACGCCATCCAGTTCCCGCGCCATGCCTGGCCGGAGGGGCGCAACCGTAAGCTGTCGCCGCTGCATGATCGCATCAAGGCGCTGGGCGGCCAGTTCGACGCCTATAATGGCTGGGAGCGCGCGACTTGGTACGCACAACCCGGCGATGATACTTCCGAAGAGTCTACCCTCACCTTCCGCCGCGACGGCCCGTGGCAGCAGCGCGTGCGCGAGGAATGCCTTGCCGTGCGCGACGCCGCCGGTATCCTCGACCTGCCCGGCTTCTCGCGCTTCAATCTCGAAGGCCCTGGCGCGGCCGAATGGCTGGCGCTGCAGGTCACCGGCCTGGTGCCGAAACCGGGCCGCATCGGCCTGGTCTATTTCGCCGATGACAAGGGCCGCATCGTCACCGAGATGTCGGTGGTGCGTCATGGCGAAGACCAGATGACGCTGATCACTGCGGCTGTCGCGCAGTGGCATGATTTCGAATGGCTGAAGTCGCGCATGCCCACCGACGCGGCCTTCACGCTGACGGACCGGACGGAGGAATACTCAACGCAAATCCTTGCCGGCCCGAACTCGCGCAAGATCCTTGCCGAAGTCTGCGACGCTGACCTGACGCTGCCCTGGCTGACGCATCAGGAAACGACCATTGCCGGGCGCTGGGCGAAGCTGGTGCGCGTCTCCTTCGCCGGCGAGCTCGGCTGGGAGATCCACACCAAGGTCGCGGACACGGCGACCGTCTTCGACGCCGTCTGGGCCGCCGGCCGGAAGCACGAGCTGAAACCCTTCGGCATGTATGCGCTGGATTCGCTGCGGCTGGAAAAAGGCTACCGCACCTGGAAGGGCGACCTCTCGACCGACTATTCGATCCTGCAGGGCGGCCTGGAGCGCTTCGTCAAATGGGACAAGCCAGACTTCCGCGGCAAGGCGGCTCTCCTCAACGAGAAGCAGCAGGGCGTGAAGAAGCGCTTCGTCACTTTGGTTGTCGAGAACCCCGGCGACTGCGACGCACCCTATATGTCGACGCTCTGGCATGAGGGCACGATCGTCGGCGAGACGACGTCGGGCGGCTGGGGCCACCGCGTCGGCAAGTCGATCGCGCTCGGCATGCTGCGCACGGATCTCACGGAGCCGGGCACGGCGGTCGAGGTCGAGATTTTTGGCGATCGCTTCAAAGCCATCGTCCAGAACGACGAGCCGCTGTGGGATCCGAAGAATGAGAGGTTGAGAGCCTGATGCCGAAGCCATCAAAACGCATTACCGGTATCGTGCCTTCCGGCAAGGACGGCTGGGAGGTCCATTTCGCCGCCTGGAATCGCAAGCAGGCCGGCGAAGACATCATTGTGCTCTCGGTCGGCGACCATGATTTCGACACGCCGTCGGAAACCATCGAAGCCTGCGTGACTGCCGTGCGCGGCAGCAACCATCACTACACGCCGCTGCCCGGCCTGCCGCGCCTGCGCAAGGCGATGGCCGCCGCCGCGACCGTTTGCGCCGGCATCCTCACGGAACCCGACGAGGTCATCGCCACGCCTGGCGGCCAGGCAGCGCTTTACGCCGCCGTGCAGGGCGTGCTCGACCCGGGCGACCACGCCATTGTAGTCGCGCCTTACTACGCCACCTACCCCAACACCTTCAGCGCCGCGGGCGCCAGCTTCACGGTGGTCGAGACACCGGCCGAAGATGGATTTCAACCTCGCGCAGACATGATCCGCGCCGCGCTCAAGCCCAACACCCGCGCCATCCTGATCAACACGCCGAACAACCCGACCGGTGCCGTCTATTCGCGCGAACGGCTCGAACGGCTGGCCGAAATCTGCAAGGAGCACGATCTCTGGCTGCTGTCGGACGAGGTCTACTGGACGCTCGGCGGCGGCGAGCACATCTCGCCGCGCTCGCTGCCCGGTATGGCCGAGCGCACCCTGGTCATCAACTCCATGTCGAAGAGCCACGGCATGACCGGCTGGCGCATGGGCTGGCTGACCGGGCCGAAAGCGATGATCGCGCTGATGACCGACCTCAATCTGGTCACGACCTACGGCCTGCCAGCCTTCATCTCCATCGCTTGCGCCGAGGCGCTTGAAAACCACTATGGCGTGAAGGATATCGCCGAGCGTTACGCCGCGCGGCGCGCGATCTTCCTCGATGCCATACGCGGAGCCAACGAAGTCACCGTGCGCGGCTCCGAAGGCGGCATGTACATCATGCTCGATGTCTCCGCGGTCGAACCCGACGACGAGAAATTCGCCTGGGCGCTGCTCGACGAGGAAAAGGTCGGCGTGATGCCCGGATCGAGCTTCGGCGAAGCCGCCGCCGGCCACATCCGCATCAGCCTCTGCCAGCCCGAATCCATCCTCAAGGAAGCAGCGCTTCGCGTTCGCCGCTTCGCTTCCAACTATCGCCGCGAGGCCGCATGACCAAGACCATCCCGGCCAAAGCCCGCGCGGTAATCATCGGCGGCGGCGTCTCCGGCTGCTCGGTCGCCTATCATCTGGCCAAGCTCGGCTGGACCGACATCGTGCTCTTGGAGCGCAAGCAGCTCACCTCAGGCACCACCTGGCATGCGGCCGGGCTGATCGGCCAGTTGCGCGGCTCCCAGAACATGACGCGGCTGGCGAAATATTCGGCCGATCTCTACGTCAAGCTCGAGGCTGAGACCGATGTCGGCACCGGCATGCGCCAGGTCGGCTCGATCACTGTCGCGCTGACCGAGGAGCGCAAGCACGAGATCTATAGGCAGGCTTCGCTCGCCCGCGCCTTCGATGTCGACGTGCGCGAGATTTCGCCGCGCGAGGTCAAGGAGATGTACCCGCATCTCAACGTCTCGGATGTGGTCGGCGCCGTGCATCTGCCGCTCGACGGCCAGTGCGATCCCGCCAACATCGCCATGGCGCTGGCCAAGGGCGCGCGCCAGCGCGGTGCTTCCATCATCGAGAACGTCAAGGTCACAAAGGTTCATACGAAGAACGGCCGCGTCTCCGGCGTCTCCTGGGCGCAGGGTGAGGAGCAAGGCACGATCGAGACCGACATCGTGGTCAACTGCGCCGGCATGTGGGCGCGCGAGTTGGGTCGGCAGAACGGCGTTACGATCCCGCTGCATGCCTGCGAGCATTTCTATCTCGTCACCGAGCCGATCCCCGGCCTCTCCCGCCTGCCGGTGCTGCGCGTGCCGGACGAGTGCGCCTACTACAAGGAGGACGCCGGCAAGATGATGCTCGGCGCCTTCGAGCCGGTGGCAAAGCCCTGGGGCATGGACGGCATCCGCGAGGATTTCTGCTTCGACCAGTTGCCCGAGGACATGGACCATTTCGAGCCCATCCTCGAAATGGGCGTCAACCGCATGCCGATGCTGGGCACCGCCGGCATCCATACCTTCTTCAACGGCCCGGAGAGTTTCACGCCGGACGACCGCTATTATCTCGGCGAGGCGCCGGAGCTTTCCGGCTACTGGATGGCGACGGGCTATAACTCGATCGGCATCGTCTCCTCCGGCGGCGCCGGCATGGCGCTGGCGCAATGGATCAATGACGGCGAGGCGCCCTTCGACCTGTGGGAGGTCGATATCCGCCGCGCCCAGCCTTTCCAGAAGAACCGCCGCTACCTCAAGGAGCGCGTCTCCGAAACGCTCGGCCTGCTCTATGCCGACCATTTCCCCTATCGCCAGATGGCGACCTCGCGCGGCGTGCGCCGCTCGCCCTTGCACGAGCACCTGAAGGCGCGCGGCGCCGTCTTCGGCGAGGTGGCGGGCTGGGAGCGCGCCAACTGGTTCGCGCGCGAAGGCCAGGAGCGCGAATACCGCTATTCCTGGAAGCGGCAGAACTGGTTCGACAACCAGCGCGAGGAACATCTCGCGGTGCGCAACGGCGTCGGCCTGTTCGACATGACTTCCTTCGGCAAGATCCGCGTCGAGGGTCGCGATGCCTGCGCCTTCCTGCAACGGCTCTGCGCCAACGACATGGACGTGGCGCCGGGCAAGATCGTCTACACGCAGATGCTCAACCAGCGCGGCGGCATCGAGAGCGACCTCACCGTGACGCGGCTTTCGGATACGGCCTATTTCCTGGTCGTGCCGGGCGCCACGCTGCAGCGCGACTTCGCCTGGCTGAGAAAGCATGTCGCCGACGAGTTCGTCGTCATCACCGACGTCACCGCCGCCGAAGCCGTGATCTGCGTCATGGGTCCGGAGGCGCGAAAACTGATCCGGAAGGTCAGCCCGAACGATTTTTCCAACGAGACCAATCCGTTCGGCACTTTCCAGGAGATCGAGATCGGGATGGGTCTCGCCCGCGCCCACCGGGTCACCTATGTCGGCGAGCTTGGCTGGGAACTCTATGTCTCGACCGAGCAGGCCGCCCATGTCTTCGAGGAGATCACCGAAGCCGGCGCCGATGTCGGCCTGAAACTCTGCGGCCTGCATACGCTGGATTCCTGCCGCATTGAAAAGGCCTTCCGCCATTTCGGCCACGACATCACCGACGAGGACAATGTGCTGGAGGCGGGCCTCGGCTTTGCGGTGAAGACGAGCAAAGCCGGTTTCATCGGCCGCGAGGCGGTGCTCAGGAAGAAGGAAGCCGGCCTGTCACGCCGGCTGGTACAGTTCCGCTTGAAAGACCCGCAGCCGCTGCTCTTCCACAATGAGGCTATCCTGCGCGACGGCCGGATCGTCGGCCCGATCACATCAGGCAATTACGGCCACCATCTCGGCGGCGCGATCGGGCTTGGCTATGTGCCCTGCCAGGGCGAGAGCGAGGCGGATGTGCTGGGTTCATCCTACGAGATAGAAATCGCCGGCGAGCGCTTCGCCGCGGAGGCATCGCTGAAGCCGATGTATGATCCCAAGGCGGAACGGGTGAGGATGTAGCGCGGTCTGCCCTTCTCCCCTATGTGGGAGAAGGTGGATCGGCGCGCAGCGCCGAGACGGATGAGGGGTGTTCCAGCGGAGTGTGGCGTCGGCGTTCACTGGAGCACCCCTTATCCGTCGCCTTCGGCGACACCTTCTCCCACAAGGGGAGAAGGAAGAGGCGCTCAAAACCTCTCCAGCCTCGCCCTCACCTTCACCAGAAACCCCGCCCTGCTCTTCGGCGTTGAGGCATCCATCAAGTAGTGCGCCAGGAAAAACGTCTTGCAGCGCGTGGCGCATAGCGCCCGCATGCCGCGTAAAATCGTCTTGCGTCCCGGCTGGCCGACGACCACGCTCCACCAGGTCGGCGCGCCGCAGGTGGTGATGACGCCGACCTTGGTCACATGCCGCATCAGCGACGTGATGCGCCCCTTGCCGGCCGGCAGCTTGAAGGCGATGTCGGTCGCCCACACGCGGTCGAACCAGCCCTTCAGCATCGCCGGCAATCCGTACCACCAGGTCGGGTAGATGAAGAGAATCGCCTGCGCCCATTGCAGATGCTCGAAATGGGGCGTTAGCGCCGGGTCTTGCGGCGCCCGGTCGTTGTAGAAGCGCCGCTCCTCGCAACTCATCACCGGATCGAAATTCTCGGCATAGAGATCGAGCAGCCGCACGTCCCAGCCCCGTCCTTTCAGCACCTCCACCGCCATGTCGCGGATCGCCGCGCAATAGCTTTCAGGCACCGGATGGCAATAGACCACCAGCACGCGCATCAGAAGGCGTCCATCGTGGCCGCGATCTTCGCCATGAAGACTTTGCGCGTCTCGTCTGTGGATAGGTTCATCGAATAATGCGCGAGATAGGAGACGGGAGCGCCTGGCTTGATGGTCGCCCGCAGCATGCGCTTGACGATCTTGCGCGGCGGGTCGCCCATCAGCATGGCGCGACAGCGGCTGCCGCCATAGGTGGTGATGGCCGCGAGCTTGCGGATGTTGTGCAGCGTCGGCCGCACCTTGCCGTCGACCAGCTTGAACGACACGCCGGGCAGAAAGACGCGGTCGAAGAAGCCTTTCAGGATTGCCGGATAGCCATAGTTCCAGACCGGAAACGACAGCACCAGCGCTTCGGCATTCTTCAGCCTTTCGACATAGCCGGCGACCGCGTCGTCCGGCCCGCGCGGGTCGTGGTAGCCGAGCCGCTCGGCGCGTGTCAGCCTTGGGTCGAAATCCTCGGCATAGAGGTCGCAGTCGTCGACCGCATGCCCCGACGCGGCGAGCCGCTCGACGATCGTCTCGTGCAGGCCGGCGTTGAAGCTGGTCTCAACCGGATGAGCGTAGAGCACGAGGATTTTCATCACCCCGCCTTCTGCAATCCCTTGAACAGAAACGTGCGGCCGGAGCGATAATCATAGTCCGGGTTTTCCCAGGCGATCATCTTGCCGGGATTGAGCAGCCCTTGCGGATCGGTCTCGCGCTTGAAGGCAAGCTGGATCTCGTCGGTCTGCTTCATGCCGCCTTCTTCCAGCGTGTAGCGGTGCGGGTTGAAGATCGGGCAGCCATTCTCCTCATGCAGGCGGATTATTTCGTTGAGCCGCGCCTCGGTGGTGAACTTGACCAGCGGCAGGCCGAAGCAGGTGATGTTGCCGTCGAGCCGCACGAATTCCAGATGCGAGAACACCTCGCCCGTGAACATCGCGTCCATCTTCTCGACCAGCGCCAGCTGGTTGGGGAACGGATAGAGCGACTGCAGATAGGTGATCGACGGGTCGACGCGCAGTGCGCGCAGGGTCGTGTGGTTCCAGGCAAGCTCATAGGCCGGCGGCAGGCCCTTCTTGTCCTCGTCCGTCGCGGTCGCCGCATTGAAGATGACCTCGCCGCCGGCGCGCCGGGTGAAGGCCAGGAAGGCGTCGAGCCCATGCTTCGCGACCATGACGACGCAAATGCTTTGCCCCTCGCGCAGGAATTTCTGGTGCCGCTTGAAATAGAGCTGCGGCACGGGTGCGGCGATCGGCGTGATCAGCTTGGTCAGGATGCCGTCCTGGCAGGCAAGCGCGTTGCCGTAGCGGGCTGCACCCATGAATTTGTCGAGGCCGACAATAACGTCGATCCAATCATAGGCGGCGGTCAGCGGCATCTCGACCTCGGTGATAATGCCGTTGGTGCCATAGGCATGCGTCACCTTGTGCAGGTCCTCGCCGGTGAGTTCGAGCGCCTTGGGCTCGGCCTCCATGGTGACGACGCGTAGGCGCAGCACATTGCCGAAATCGCGCAAGCCGCCGAAATTGATCGAGCCGACGCCGCCCGAACCGCCAGCGATGAAGCCGCCGATCGAGGCGGTGTTGTAGGTCGAGGGCGAGAGCCTCAGCTCCTGTCCGGAATGCGCCCGCGTCGCCTTGTCGATGTCGGCCAGCACCGCGCCCGGCCCGGTCACCACCCGCCCCGGCGCGATCGTCTTGATCTCGTTCATCTCGGCGAGGTTCAGCACCACGCCGCCCGACAGCGGCATCGCCTGCCCATAATTGCCGGTGCCGCTGCCGCGCGGCGTCACCGGAACGCCGTGCCTGTGGCATGCGGCAAGCGCGCGGATGACTTCATCTTCGTTCTTCGGCGTGACGATCAGGTCGCCTTTGATGTGATCGAGTTGCGCCTTCAGCACCGGGCTGTACCAGTAGAAGTCGCGGCTCTTCTGCTGGACGATGGCCGGATGGTCGTCGAGCTTGATCCCGTCGAGATCGCGCTTCAGCGCTGCGATATCCATCATCACACCATCAGTTCGTCGAGTTCGGCATAGTCGGGCAATTGGCGTTCGATCGCCCTGCCGTCGCGCACCACGATGCGATCCGATTCGGGCCGCGACAGCAATTCGGTCCAGCTGCGCCCCCTGAAGACGATGAAATCGGCTGAGCCGCCGACGGCAAGCGTACCGGCGCCGTCGAGCCGCATCACCTCGGCCGGCGTTGCCGCCACCGCCTTCGGCCAGTCGCCTACCGGATGGTCGAAATGCAGGATGCGCGTCGCCAGGCGGTAGACCTCCAGCATATCGAGATCGCCATAGGCGTAGAAGGGATCGCGCGTGTTGTCGGAAGCAACCGCCACCTTGATGCCGCGCGCCTTCATCTCGTGCAGCAGCGTCACGCCGCGCCAGCGCGGGGTGGTGTGATCGCTGCGGCGGTCCTGCAGATAGAGATTGCACATCGGCAGCGACACCACGGCAAGCCGCGCCTTCGCCACCTTGTCCAGCGTGTCGAGCACCTCGAGGTCCGGCTGGCGCGCCAACGAGCAGCAATGGCCGACCAGGATATTGCCCTCGAAACCGTTCCACAGCGACGCCTCGGCGATCTTCTTCAGCGAGATGGCCGCGGCATCGTCGGTCTCGTCGGCATGGAAATCGAGATCGAGCCCATGCTCGATCGCCTGGGCGAACACCTTGTCGAGCAGTTCCTCGAGATCGGGTACCATATAGGTGACGACGCCGAGCACGCCCTTGGCCGCGGCGACGCGCTTCGCCAACCGTTCGAACCAGGCCTTGTCGCGCACGCCTTCGATGCCGAGCAGGCAGGCCGCCTGCAGCTCGATGCGCCCGCGCCATTTTTCCCGCATCGTTTCGAACACCGGCCAGGAGATCTCCTCCTGCGGCGGCACGCTGTCGAGATGCGTGCGCATAGCCTTGGTGCCGTGCGCGTAGGCCGAGCGCAGCGAGAAGTCCATGCGGCGCGCGACATCCTCGGCGCTCCAGCGCGTGGTGCGGTCGGCGCCGGTGGCATTGAGTGCGCCCATGAAAGTGCCGTCCGGATTGGGCTTTCGCGGCCAGATATGGCCCTTGTCGATATGGGTATGGCAGTCGACGAAGCACGGCATCACGATGCGGCCGGCAAGGTCGATCGCGCCGGGGTGCGCCTCTGCCTGGTCGTGCGCGGCAAGATCGGCGATCTTGCCGTTGGTGATGGTAATGTTGGCAAGCGCAAACCCGTCCGAGTCGAAAGCGGCGGCAAGACCCGGCGTGAGCGATCGATGAAGCCGAACGTTAGCCAGGCAATAAGAACCAGAGGTTGGTATCAAGGCCTGGCCCCCGCTGTCTTATGCAGAACTGGTCCCCAAATGGGCGCCTCACTATTCTCAATCGCATCGCGCACCTTACCGCTCCTGTTTCAGCGCACTCTCGTGCCAGCGGCGCAGGATGAGATGCGACACCAGCGACAGCACCAGGAAGATAAGGATGCCGGTGAGCGAGATCAGGATCAGCGCCGCGAACAGGCGCGGCGCGTTAAGCCGGTAGCCGGCCTCGATGATGCGGGACGCGAGCCCCGATGACTGCCCCTGCGCGCCGGCGACGAATTCCGCCACCACCGCGCCGATCAGCGACAGGCCGCCGGCGATCTTCAGCCCGCCGAGGAAATAGGGCATCGCCGCCGGCAGCCGCAGATAGCGCAATTGCTGCCAGCGCGTCGCGCCGTTGAGCTTGAACAGGTCCCGCAGGTTCCGATCGACCGAGTTCAGGCCGAGCGTGGTGTTGGAGAGGATCGGAAAGAAGGCGACGATCCAGGCGCAGAGCAGCAGTTTGACGGTCTGGTTGTCCACATAGATGTTGATCAACGGGAAGATGGCGACGATTGGCGTCACCTGCAGCACGATGGCGAAGGGGAAGAACGACATCTCCACCCATTTCGATTGCGCGAACAGCACCGCCAGTCCGACGCCACCGATCACAGCGAGAGCCAAGCTGAAAAAGGTGATCCTGAGCGTCACCAGCAGTGAGGAGAACAACAGCCCCGCATCGTTGTGCAGCGTCTGCAGCACCACGCCCGGCCGCGGCAGGATATATTGCGGGATCTCGTTCCAGACGCAGATGCGGTCCCACACCACGATCGCCAGCACCATGATCGCCAGCGGCAGCACCCATTTGCCGATGCTCTCCAGCCGCTCCTGGCGGGCGCGGCGCGCCTCTTCCGGATCGAGCGTCAGGACATTGTCTTCAGTGGCCGTCATTTTGCGATCCGGCGGTTGAGTTGATGGCGTCGACCAGCACGCCCGAGGCCTGCCGGCAAAGCGCAGCATAGCCCGGCGAGGTGCGGAACGCCTCGTCGCGCGGATAGGGCGCGTTGATCGGGAGTTCGCCATGGACGCGGCCCGGCCGCGCGGCCATGACGACGACGCGGCTGGACAGGAACACGCTTTCGAACACACTGTGGGTGACGAAGATGACGGTGAAGCGCTCGCCCTGCCAAAGCTCCAGAAGGTCGTTGTTGAGCTTGAAGCGGGTGATCTCGTCGAGCGCCGCGAAAGGCTCGTCCATCAGAAGGATGCGCGGCTTGGTCACCATGGCCCGCGCGATCGAGACGCGCATCTTCATGCCGCCGGAAAGCTCGCGCGGCACGGCGTTCTCGAAGCCGGTGAGATGGACGCGCGACAGCATCTCCATCACCGCCGGCTCCGCCTTGGCGCGCGACACCCCCTTCAGCCTCAGCGGCAGCCAGACATTGTCGAAGACGCTGGCCCAGGGCAGCAGCGTCGGCTCCTGGAAGACGAAACCGATGTTCGAGCGGTCGATCGAGCCGCGCCAGTCGAGCTGGCCGGAAGTCGGCGTCGAGAGGCCGGCGATCAGCCGGAGCGCCGTCGACTTACCGCAACCGGAGGGGCCGAGCAGGCTCAGGAAATCGCCTTCACGGATCGCCAGGTCGACCTTGCTCAGCGCCGTCACGCCGTTGGAAAAAACCTTGCCGACATTGCGTAATGCCAGCAGCATCGGAGCCTCGCCCGATGCCGCCGGCGTCTCAGCCACTTTCTCCTGGATCATCTCAGGCCGGCCGCCTTACTTCTTCAACTCCAGCCCGACACCTTTGTTGATGAAGGCCAGCGTATAGGCCTTCTTGATGTCGAGACCCGGCTGCGCGACCTTGGCCTTGACCATCTTGTCGTAGAAACTCTGGATGCGGGCTTCGGTCATGGCGCCGATGCCGAGCTTTTCCGAATCGCCCGAATCGACAACGCCGAACTTCTTCATCTGCTCGATCGAGAAGGCGATCTGCTCATCCGTCATGTCCGGATTGTCCTTCTTGATCATCTCGTTGGCGGCCTTGTTGTCGCCATAGAGGTATTTGTACCAGCCCTTGGCCGAGCCATCGACGAAGCATTGGACCACCTCCGGCCGCTTGTCGATCGTATCCTGCATCACCTCGATGGTGGTCGCATACGTATCCCAGCCATAGTCGGCGAGCAGGAACTGGTTCGGCGTGAAGCCGCCCTGCTTCTGCACGGCAAACGGCTCGGACGTCACATAGCCCTGCTGGATCGACTTCTTGTTGGCGATGAAGGGCGCCGGATTGAATGTGTAGGGCACGCGCTTGGCGGCATCGAAACCGAGATCGGTGACCATCCACTGGAAGAAGGTCTGCGCGCCTTCGTCGCCCATGATGTACTGGTCGGCGTTCTTGAGGTCCTCCCACTTGTCCAGCCCCTCTCCCGGATGGGACATGATGACCTGCGGATCCTTCTGGAAGTCGGACGCGACGACACGCATCGGAATGCCCTGCTGCACGGCGTCGAAGGCCGAAAGCAAATTGCCGCCCATATAGAAATCGATCTTGCCGGCTAGCAGCATCGGCCGGCCGCTGACCTGCGGGCCGCCCTGCATGATGGTGACATCAAGGCCGCAGGCGGCATAGGTGCCGTCGGCGATCGCCTGGTAGTAGCCGCCATGCTCCGGCTCGGCCAGCCAGTTGGTGCCGAACGTCACCTTTTCGTTTGCGGCCGCACCCAGCGTGCCCGCCGCCAGCAGGGCGACGGCGCCCGCCAGGATCTTTCCTTGTCCGATCATAAACTCACCCTCTCTTGGCTCCGGCGCGCAACGCGCTGGGCTCGACACCATTGATTCAAGAAGCAAGACACATGCCACCGCCAGGGCCGCCTGCTCGTGCGGCAGTCGTTGCCGAGACCGGACGGGTCATGCCGTACGCGAGGCATCGTGCCTATTTTTTGGACGCCTGTCCATAATCGCTCCTGGCGGCGTCCACGGCATCTTGAATGTTTCATGAATCCGCCACTAGGCTGTCGGCCGACAGGAGAATGCCATGCTCAAATACCTCGCCCCAAAGTCGATCAAGCCGCCTTTCGCCCGCTACAGCCACGGCGTCGAAATACCGGCCGGAAAGCGCCTGGTGCTGTGCTCGGGTCAATTGGGCATCGGCCCCGACGATGCCGTGCCGGAGGATGCCGGCGCGCAGACGGAGCTCTGCTTCAAGAACATCGCCGCGATTCTGAGCGAGGCCGGGCTGACCTTGAACGACATCGTGCGCATCAACGCCTTCGTCATCGGCCGCGAGCACCTACAGGCCTATATGGATGTCCGCAACCGGCTCTTTTCCGATCCGGCGCCGGCCTCCACGCTGATGATCGTCTCCGGCTTCGCCCGCCCGGAATTCAAGGTCGAGGTCGAAGTTCTGGCAGCGGGCTAGCTGTTTCCGGGGATAGGCTCTAGACCTCAGGCCGGACAGCAGACCAATCGGGAGACGAAAAGTGACGACAAGACGCGTGTGGTGGGGCGATTACCGGACGACCGAATACGCCTCGATCGACGCCGAAGCAACCATCGCCGTGCTGCCGGTGGCGGCGATCGAGCAGCATGGCCCTCACCTTCCGGTCTCGACCGACACCTCGATCATGATGGGCATGTTGGAGACGGTGATCGCGCGCCTGCCCGACGATCTCGACATCCGCATCCTACCCGTGCAGGCGGTCGGCAAGTCGAACGAGCATCTGCATGCGCCGGGAACGCTCACCTTGCCCGCCACCACCTTGGTCGACGCCTGGACCGAACTTGGCCTGTCGGTCGCCCGCGCCGGGGTGAGAAAGCTGATCGTCGTGAATTCGCATGGCGGCAATGAAGAGATCATGGGCATCATTTCGCGCGAATTGCGCGTGCGCGCCAAAATGCTGTCTGTGAAGACGAGCTGGCAGCGGTTCGGCCGCCCGGCCGGCATGTACACCGAGCTGGAGGATCGTCACGGCATCCATGGCGGCGATGTCGAGACATCGCTGATGCTGCACTTCCGGCCCGATCTCGTCGACATGAGCAAGGCGGAGAATTTCGTCTCCAATGTCGGGCGCGCCGAAAAGGAATTCGCCCTGCTGCGCCACACCGGAACGCACGCATTCGCCTGGATCGCCAGCGACCTCAATCCGAACGGCGTGGTCGGCGACGCTTCGATCGCCACGGCCGAGAAGGGCCGCCTGACGGCGGAAATGCAGGCCGACGGCTTTATCAGCCTGGTCAGGGATGTGCGCAAGGCGAAGCTTGCCGAGTGGCTGTCGTAGCGGCTGGTCCGCTTTGACTTAGGCTTCGATTCCCAGTTCGAAGGGTATCCCTTCGAACGCGTCGGCGCCGCGCCCGATCGCCTCGATCGCCGCGATCATGCGGCCGTCGCGCTGAAGCAGCGTGTCGGCGACTGCGATCAGCCGTGGATTGGGCGTAGCCGTCGGCGAAAGGAAGCGCAGCGTCCGAGCGAGTTCCATCTCGTCACGCTTGGGCGCCAGCGCCGCGGCGATGATGTAGGCCGAGGCCGTCGAGCGGCTGACGCCGGCATAGCAATGCACCACCAGCGGCTTCACGCGGTCCCAGCGATAGGCGAAATCGAGCAAGGCCCGCACATGCTCCTCGCCGGGCATCGTCATGCCTTCCTGCGCGACAGCGATGTCGTGCATGACCAGATGCAGGTGGTTTTCCCCCAGGATCGAGGCCGGGCGGACCACTTCGGTGCCTGCGGCGAGCAGCGACAACAACCGCTGCGCACCGGTCCTTGCCACGGCCTCGTCGACCTTCGACAGCGAACAGACGTGGATCATTGCCCGAACTCCTTTGGCGCATCCTTGCGCCGCGCGGCCCACGTGGCAAGGGCGCCTTCGAGGCGTTGCCATTGCGCTTCATCGCCCGGCAAACCGACACGCAGCACTTGAGGCCGCTCGGCAAAATGGCGGACCAGCACGCCGCTCGAGCCAAGTGCCGAAAAAAGGCCTGCGGCCCCGGGAAACGACAGATAGCGGAACAGGCTGGTGCCGCCGGCGACCGGAACATCGAATCGGCCAAGCAGCGCGTCGAGCCGCCCGGCATCCTGCGCCAGGCGCTGCCGCATATCGGCCTGCCACTTTGCATCCGACAAGGCGCGGATGCCATATTCGAGCGCTGGGCCAGCCACCGCCCAGGGCCCCAGTTGCGCATCCAGCCGCTCGGCCCTCAGCGGATCCGCCAATGCGAATCCGAGTCTCACACCCGCAAGGCCGAAGAACTTGCCGAACGAGCGCAACACGACGATGCCGCCTACCCCGAGGTCGCCGGCAAGGCTTTGCTCGATCGGGCCGACATCCATGAAGGCTTCATCGACGACGAGCAGCCCCCCTTTGGCGCGAAGCCGCGCCGCGAGGTCGAGCAGGCGCGGCTTTTCGATCACTCGCCCGTCCGGATTGTTGGGATTGACCAGCACCGCAAGGTCCGCCTCGGCCAGCGCGTCCAAATCGCTGACCTCCGCGACCGCATGGCCGGCGATAGCCGCGGCCCGGGCATGTTCGGCATAGGTTGGGCCGAGCACCAGCGCCTTGCCTGGCCGCAGCAGCGAAGCGACGCGCGGCAGGAGAATCTGCGTGCCGGGCGCCGCCGCCACATGCGCCGCCGACGGCGCGCCATAGGCCCTGGCCGCAATTTCGGCCAATTCGCGCAGTTGTCCTGCCTCCGGCAATCGGGACAGCGCTGTGGCGGGCAGGTCGAAAAGCGGATAGGAGTGCGGATTGATACCTGTCGAGAGGTCCACGAAAGGTTTTGGCGCATGAGGAAAAAGCGCGTTTGCCCGGCCAAGGCTGCCGCCATGATCAACCGCTGCAATCGCTCCGCTTAGAAGTTTCATGTCCGTCCTGATCGCTTTCCTGTCACTCGCCATCGAACGCGCCCTCGGCTACCCGGACTGGCTGTTCAGCGCCATCGGCCATCCGGTCACCTGGATCGGCAGGCTGATATCCTTTCTCGATCGCCGGCTCAACCACGCTACGGATTCCGACGAATTGCGTCGCCGACGCGGCGTCCAGGCCCTGCTCATCATTCTGCTGGTGCCCGGCCTGATCGGCTTGGCGCTGCATGTCCTGCTCTGGATGATGTTCCCTACGGGCCTCGTCATCGCCGCCATCCTCGGTTCCTCGCTGCTGTCGCAGAAGAGCCTCGCGGAGCATGTCGAGGACGTCGCCGATGCGTTGGAGACCGGCGGCCTGACCCTCGGCCGCATCGCCGTATCGCGCATTGTCGGCCGCGATCCGGAAAAGCTCGACAAGGGCGGTGTCGCGCGTGCCGCGATCGAAAGCCTGGCCGAGAATTTTTCGGACGGCATTGTAGCGCCCGCCTTCTGGACCGGCATCGGCGGACTGGGCGGAGGTGCTGCCTACAAGGCCGCCAACACCGCCGATTCGATGATCGGCCACCGCACGCCGAAATACGAAGCCTTCGGCCGTGCTGCCGCCCGTTTCGACGATCTGGTCAACCTGCCCGCATCGCGGCTGACCGGCCTGCTGATCGTGCTGGCGGCCTTTCTCGTCCCGGGCGCCGATCCGCACTCCGCCTGGCATGTCATGCGCCGCGACGCGAGGAAGCACCGTTCGCCCAATGCCGGCTGGCCAGAGGCGGCGATGGCCGGCGCGCTGGGGCTGTCCCTCGCCGGGCCGCGCAGCTATGGCGGCGAAGTCGTCGAGGATGCCTTCATGGGCGAAGGCGGCCGCCGCGAGGCCGAAAGCATCGACATCCGCCAGGCGCTCAAGCTCTATCGCGTAGCCGACTGGCTGCTGCTCGGCCTGTTCGCGGTCGTCTCGGCGATCGTGATCTACCTGACCATCTTGATCGGCGGCTAAAACTCAATTCCCTGCTGCGCCTTCACGCCGGCGGCGAAATGGTGCTTGATCAGCCCCATCTCGGTGACGAGATCGGCCGCCTCGACGAGGAGCGGCTTGGCGTTGCGGCCGGTGACGATGACATGCAGATCGCCCCGGCGCGCCTTCAGCGCCGCGACCACCTTTTCCAGATCGAGATAGTCGTAGCGCAGCGCGATGTTGAGCTCGTCGAGCACCACGAGGCTCATCGAGGGATCGGCCATCAGCTCCAACGCCTTGGCCCAGGCAGCTTCGGCGGCGGCGATGTCGCGCTTCAGGTCCTGCGTCTCCCAGGTAAAACCCTCGCCCATCGCATGCCAGACGATACGGTCGCCGAAGGCCGCGAAAGCATCCTTCTCGCCGGTATGCCATTTGCCTTTGATGAACTGCACGACGCCGACGCGCTTGCCATAGCCCAGCATTCTCAGCGCCAAGCCGAAGGCGGCCGTGGTCTTGCCCTTGCCCGGCCCGGTGTTGACGATCAGCAGCCCCTTTTCAACCGTCTTGCCGGCCACTTCGGCATCCTGCACCGCCTTGCGCTTGGCCATCTTGGCGCGGTGGCGCTCGGCGTCCTTGTCGTCAATGGTCTTGTCTTCGATTTCGGCCATGTCACTTCACCTTGAGTGGCAATCCCGCCACCATCATGAGAACGCTGTCGGCAGCGGCCGCCACCTGCTGGTTGAGTCGGCCCGCGGCGTCGCGGAACCGGCGCGCCAGCGCGTTGTCGGGCACGATGCCCAATCCGACTTCGTTGGAGACCACGAACCATGGCCCGCGCGGCCGCGACAGCGCATCCTTGAGCCGCCGGCATTCTGCCTCGACATCATGTTCGGCCAGCATGTGGTTGGTGAGCCACAATGTCAGGCAATCGATCAGCACAGGTTGGTGGGTCGGCAAGGCCTCGATTGTGCCCGCCAGATCGAGCGGCGCATCGACGGTGACCCAGCCTTCGCCGCGCCGCGACCGATGCAGCGCGATGCGCTCGCGCATCTCGTCGTCATAAGCCTGCGCCGTGGCAATGTAGGTCCAGGGCGATGGATGGGCGGTTGTCAGTGCCTCGGCATGCGTGCTCTTGCCCGAACGGGCACCGCCCAGGATGAAGGTCAGCTTCCCATCGGAAGCTCTATTGCCGCTCGCGGCTGTCGCGCCGGTCATTCTTGCCTTCCAGGTTGGAATCGTGTCGCGGCCCAGAGGCCGACGGTGCGCGAACCTTAGGCAGAAGCGCAACCACCGGCAAACCCAATTCCGCCACCGCCCGGCGCGATTGCGGCACGACTTGCGGTGCTACGAGCCGGCAATCCGCGCCGCGACCAGCTGCTGCAGCCGCCACAAATGCGTATCGTGGATGCCGCGCTGCTCGAGATTCTTCACCGTGTTGTAGAGATAGTCGGCGCCCGAGCCCCAATGGCCGCAGGAGGTCGCCAGCCTTTCGACAACCGCTTCCTCGCTTAACGGACCGGCATAGGTGGTGCCCTGGCGGTTGATGACGAAGGCCAGCGCCCGCAGCGGGCCGCCATCGCTCGTCATATCGAGCAGGCGCGGATGATAGCTGGTCGGCTTCAGTGTCACCTCTCGCCGCAGGATCTTGTCGAGTTGCTCGCGCCTGTCGCCGTCGCCGAGCCGAAAGGCGACGCCCTTGCATTGTCCGCCACGGTCCAGCGCCATCATCAGGCCCGGACTTTCCTTGGTGCCGCGCCAACGCGTCATGTTCATGCAAAAGGATCTGTGCCAGCCGCGCAGCAGCGCCACGCGCTCCTCGACATGCTCGATCTCGGGCTTCCAGATCAGAGAGCCGTAGCCAAACAGCCAGAGCGGTTCGTTGGCCAGGAGTTGAGCCTCCAGCTCACGCGTCATCGCCGCATAGTCGCTGTCATCCAGATGCGCCGCATCGGGATCCGGTCCCGCATCCTCGACCGCGCGGAAGCAGCGAGCGACCAGTTCCTCGGTAAGCGACATGGTTCTTGGCAGCAATGTGCGCGACCTTAAGGTTCCTGCGCGACCGAAACTATGCGGACGCCTCGCGATTGACAACTCCTTGGCCCGGGTGTCGGCTGTCGGCAGCCACGGAGAAGCCGATGCAGCCCGATCCGAGCGAACGCGCGCCTTACAACGGCCTGACCAGTCTCCAGCCGACCTTGCCGTCCGCCTCCTACTGGGGCGCCGACGAATATCGTCGCGATCTGGACGCCATCTGGTACCGAAGCTGGCTGATGGTCTGCCGCGAGGCCGATCTCGCGGAACCCCTCGCCTTCCGCACGGTGCGCATCGGCACCCAGGAGATCGTCGTGCTGCGTGACGAGACCGGCGCCTTGCGCGCCTTCCACAACACCTGCCGGCATCGTGGCTCGCAGCTTTGCCAGGAAAGCGCGGGGCGGCTGAAAGCCAGGCTGCTGACCTGCCCCTATCACGCCTGGTCCTATTCGCTGCGCGGCGATCTCGTGCGCGTGCCGTCGAAATCGCTGCCCGAGGGCTTCGACAAGGCCGATTATCCGCTCTACCGCGTGGCGCTCTCGGTGTGGCGCGGTTTCGTCTTCGTCAATCTCGCCGAGCATCCCGACGGCTCGGCGGAAAGGGCCTTTGACCGCGCCTCCGGCGATCTTTCCAACTGGCCGCTGGAGACGCTCGTCACCGGTCACCGGCTCACCAGGGTGATGAACTGCAACTGGAAGGTCTTCTGGGAGAACTTCAACGAATGCCTGCACTGCCCGGGCGTGCATAAGGACTTGTCGCGGCTGGTGCCGATCTATGGCCGCGGCCTGATGGCCAGGCATGACGATCCCGAATGGGCGCGCCACGCCGACAATGACGCGCCGGAATTCTCCGGCCGGCTGCGCCCCGGCGCCGAAACCTGGTCGAAGGACGGCCATGTCCATGGCCCGGTCTTTTCCGGCCTGACGCCGGCCGAACGCGCCGCCGGCCAGACCTACGCCACCTCGCTGCCGTCGATGTTCATCGTCGGCCATATCGATTATATGCGCACCGTGCGGCTGGCCCCGCTCGGTCCCGAGCAGACCGAGCTCACCGCCGAATGGCTGTTCGCCCCGGAAGCGTTGGCTGAGACCGATGTCGAAAACATCGTCGCCTTCGGCACCCAGGTGCTCGAAGAAGACGCCGTGATCTGCGAGATCAACCAGAAGGGGCTGCGCTCGATGCGCCACGAGGCCGGAGTGCTGATGCCGGAGGAATACGATCTGCACCGCTTCCACGATTGGGTGCGCGGTCGTCACGCGGCGTTCAAAACGCCTTCGGCAGGTAGCGCCAGGTGACGAAGCCGCAGAAGGCGGCCAGGATGCCGAGCGTGACGAACACCGAGCCCAGCCCGAAGAAGGCGAGCACCACCGAATAGATGAGCGGCGGCGTCAGCTCGGAGAAATCGAGATAGGTGCGGTAGACCGCTGCCATCTGCGCCTTCTCGTAAGCGCGCACCGAGCGCATGAAGGCGGTCGAGCCGAGCGCGTCGAGCGCGATGGTGAAGAGCGCGCCGCAAAGCAGCAGCGCGCCGGTGAGCAACGGCGCCGCCTCGCCGATTGCGCCCGCGGCAAACAACATGGCCGACATGGCGAAATAGGCGAAAGTCATGACCTTGCGCCCGCCGAAGCGCTTGCCGGCCCTGCCCCAGAAGATCGCCGCGAACAGGAGCGCGTTGCCGGCCGAAACCAGCAAGCCGCCGGCGAGCTCGCCCTGGCCGGTGATCACCATGAACAGCGGGCCGTAGACGAAGAACGTCGTCCAGAAGCAGGAGCGGCCGAAGGCGATCAGCCAGGCAAGCCTGAGCCTTGGCTGCTTCACGAAGCGGCCGATATTGGCGAGCGGATTGGCGGGCCGCGACTTGCCGGGCCGGATCGACTGGTTATCGCTCAGCCGGTAGAACCAGAACAGGCAAAGCAGCGCGAACGCAAACACGACGACCGCGCCATGCGCGGCATAGATGCCGAAATGGGTGTAGAGGAAGATGCCGAGCGTCGGCCCGCCTGTCCAGGCGAGCATCGACCAAGCCATGCGCAGCGATTCTGCCTGCATGAAGTCGGTCTTGCGGATGTGATCCATGATGTAGAGGTTGAGCGTGATCGACAGCGCGCTCGCCCCCATGACGCGGCACAGCATGCCGGCAATCTGGCCGGGCAGCGAGTGGGTGATGAAGAAGGCGGAGCCGAGCGCCAGCAGCACGCAGCCGGCCGTGTAGACCCAGCGCCGCGCGAAGCGGCGAATGAGCACCGGCATGAACAGCGTGACCGAGAGGCCCATCAGGGACACGATCGTGTAGAGGACCGAGACGATCCGCTCATTGTGCAGGATCTCGTAGGCCTGGATCGGGATCACGCTGGAGATCGTGGCGCGGGCGAAGGATTCAACCGCATAGAGTGAGGCGAAGGTGCGCGCGTCCGCGGGCCGCAGGGCCGGAAGCCAGATCGGATGGCGCACATGGGTGGACATCGGCCCTCCGAAACGTGAATCCCGCGCCCGAATCTGGCCGGGCCAGCTGCCGGCCAGTAGCAGGAAACCGACTCCGAGGGGCCGAAAAGCGAAGCCTGCCAAAGGCTTTCCAGCTCTGGCCTAAGGCGAAATTTCATGGCTGCCATGAACCGCATTGATGGCCGCCTGCTTCTGTCGCCCACTTGAACCGTGATAGGTCGTTTGGCAGGACTGAATCGGATCGAGATGATGAGCCTTCAAACGACGAGCGGCCTTGTTCAGGACGCGCCAAAGCACGGCCGCATCCAGGCCATCGACATCCTGCGCGGCATCGCGCTGATCGCGATGGCGAGCTACCACTTCACCTGGGACCTCGAAAACTTCGGCTACACCGCGCCCGCCCTCACCGCCTTCGGCTGGTGGAAATTCTACGCGCGCTGCATTGCCTCGACTTTCCTGTTTCTGGTCGGCGTCAGCCTCTTCCTCGCCCACGGCCGTCAGATCCGTTGGCCAGGCTTCTGGAAGCGCTTTGCCATGGTCGCCGTCGCAGCGGCCGCCATCTCGGCCGTCACCTACATCGTCACGCCCGACGGGTTCATCTTCTTCGGCATCCTCCATCAGATCGCGCTGGCGAGCCTGCTCGGCCTCGCCTTTCTCAGGCTGCCCTGGCTGCTGACGGCGATCATTGCCGCGGCGGTGATTGCAGCCCCCTATTATCTGCGGTCGGAGTTCTTCGACCATCCGGCGCTGTGGTGGGTGGGGCTTTCCGCCACCAACCCGCGTTCCAATGACTATGTGCCCCTTTTCCCGTGGTTTGGCCCCGTGCTTGCCGGCATCGCCACGGTGAAGCTCGCTTCCGCCACTGGCCTGCTCGCCCGTCTGGGGACATGGGTTCCCGGCCACTGGTCGAAGCCGCTGACCTTCATCGGCCGGCACAGCCTCGCCTTCTACCTCATCCACCAGCCGCTTCTGTTCGGCTCGGTGTGGCTGTTCTCGCAGGTCATGCCCGCCGCCCCTCAGGACAGGGAGGCCGGCTTCCTGCCGGCTTGCCAGGCGCAGTGCGAACAGCAGCGCGACAGCAAGTTCTGTACGAGCTATTGTGGCTGCATGCTGGACACGCTGAAGGGCGAAGGGTCTCTCGACAAGCTCTATGCCAACGATCAGTCCAGCGTCTGGAAATCGCATCTGGCCGACCTGGCGGAAACCTGCACCGCCGCGACCGAGGACAAGATGGAGGGAGGACAGCAATGTCGGGCATCGCAAAGCCCAGACACGGGATCATTCCCTGGCCGCCGGTGATCTATGTCGCGGCGATTGCGGCGAGCATCGTCCTCGGCATGCTCTACCCACTGCCCTGGATCGGCGACATTCTCGGCGATCTCCTGTTCGGCGTCGGCTGGGTGGCGCTGTTCGGCGTCGCCATGCTCTGGGTCACGGCCATCCGTGTCATGATGCGGGCCAAGACGACATTCGACCCCAACGCCGAGCCCGATCATCTGGTGACGTCGGGCCCCTTCGGCATCACCCGCAATCCGATGTATCTCGCCAACACGCTGCTGCTGATCGGCGTCGCCTTCATCACCGGCATCGCCTGGTTCCTGCTCTTTGCCTTCCTCGCCGCCTTCGCGACGCAGAAACTGGCGATCGAGAAGGAAGAAAAGATCCTGGCGGAGAAGTTCGGCAAGAAATACCGCGATTATGCCAAGCGGGTGCGGCGCTGGATTTGAGGTTGCTTCCGCAATGACGGCTGCCTGGTGCGATCAGACTGCACACCTAGGCGATCAGCAACCGCGCACCTCGGCGATTTGGCAGGAGCATCCGCAACTTCGTCATTCCAGGGCGGAGCAAGGAGCGAAGCGACGCGCGCAGACCCTGGAATCCATGCCGTTACCTATACGCGTTGCAACGGTGCAGAGAGCCTACGTTCTGCACCGTTTTCGCCCTTCGGCGAAGGTAACGGAATGGATCCTCGGGTCTTCGCTCCGCTTCGCGTCGCTACGCCCAAGGATGACGAAGGTTCGGAACGCTTCGGCTAATCACCAAGGTCCGCTATGACAGGTGCCATCAGGTATTCACGCCCAGCTCGGCCAGCCGCTCCACGCAGGACTCTTCGGCCTGGTCCAACTCGGCCAGCGTCTCTTCCAGGTCGCGCCGCTTCTGGCGCAGGTCCTCGCGCTTCTCCTCGATGCGCTTGATCATCAGCTTGAGCTGGCCGACCTCGCCGGGCGGCTCCTTGTACATCTGAATGATCTCGCGGATCTCGTTGATCGAGAAGCCGAGCCTTTTCCCCCGCATGATCTGGCGGATGAGATGCCGGTCCGACGGCCGAAACAGCCGCGTGCGGCCGCGCCTTACCGGCTGCACCAGCCCCTCGTCCTCGTAAAAACGCAATGTTCGCGTCGACACGTCGAACTCGCGCGTCAGCTCGGTGATCGTGTAATATTCCCGCATTCCCGCTCCCAAGCCCGGGCATCGCGCTTGAAGCGTCGCCCTTCCCTCCGATGATACCCATCCAGCGCCGGAATCGGCACGTAACCCCGCGGCAACCCTCGCACGGCATTTACGTAAAAGTCAATTAACGGCGCCTCTTGCTTTAGCGAATGCTGAACCACCAGGTAGCCAAGCCAAGGAAAGCAAAGAAGCCGACGACGTCGGTGACGGTGGTGACGAAGACGGCGGAGGCCACGGCCGGGTCGATCTTGAAACGGTCAAGCAGCAGGGGGATGAGAATCCCTGCCAAGGCGGCCGCGAACATGTTGATGATCATCGCCGCCGCGATGATGCCGCCCAGATTGGGATCGCGGAACCAGAAACCGGCGACCATGCCGATAAGCACGGCAAACACCACACCGTTGATGAAACCGACACCGACCTCGCGGCGGATGATGCGGGCGGCGTTATAGATATCGAGGTCCCTGGTCGCCAGCGCGCGCACGGTGACGGTCATGGTCTGCGAGCCGGCATTGCCGCCCATGCCGGCGACGATCGGCATCAGCACCGCCAGCGCCACCACATGCTCGATGGTGCGGTCGAACAGGCCGATGACCGAAGCCGCGAGGAAGGCGGTCACAAGATTGACCAGCAGCCAGGGCACGCGCGAGCGCGAGGTGGCGAGCACCGTGTCGGACAGTTCCTCGTCGCCGACCCCGCCCATGCGCAAAAGGTCCTCTTCCGCCTCTTCCTGGATGACGTCGACCACGTCGTCGATGGTCAGCACACCGACCAGCCGCCCGTTCTCGTCGACCACGGCGGCGGAGAGCAAATTGTACTGCTCGAACTCGCGTGCCGCCTCTTCCTGGTCCATGGTGGCCGAGATCGCATGCAGTGTCTCATGCATGACGTCCTCGACCTTGACCGCCCGCTTGTTGCGCAGGATCTGGTCGAGATCGATGGCGCCGAGCAGCTTGAAGCTCGGGTCGATGACGAAGATCTGGCTGAAGCGCTCGGGCAGGTTCTTGTCCTCGCGCATGTAGTCGATGGTCTGGCCGATCGTCCAGAACGGCGGCACGGCGACAAACTCGGTCTGCATGCGCCGGCCGGCGGTCTCTTCCGGATAGTCGAGCGCGCGCCTGAGCCTGATGCGTTCGGTGAAAGGCAGCCGCGACAGGATCTCGTCCTGGTCTTCCTTCTCGAGGTCCTCGAGGATGTAGACGGCGTCGTCGGAATCGAGCTCCTGCACCGCCTGCGCGATCTGCGCATTGGGCAGATTGTCGACGATGTCGAGGCGGATCGCTTCATCGACTTCGGTCAGCGCGGAGAAGTCGAAATCGGAACCGAGCAACTCCACGAGCGCACGGCGCTGTTCGGGATGAAGCGCCTCCAGCACGTCGCCGAGCTCCGACTGGTGCAGGTCGTCGACCTCGCGCTTGAGGGTGATCGTGTCGCGGTCGGCGATCGCCGCGCCGATCTGGGCAAGGAAGGAGGCGCGCACCGCGCCGTCCTCGCCATAGATGTCGGCGTGGCGCTCCTCGGCGGGCGCGGCGCCGGTCGTCTGTCTGTCCTGGCCTTCCACCAGCGCCTCCCGCAACGAGGAATCCCAAACGAGGTCTAGTGCATGATCCCGAAAAGGGGAAACCGCTTTTCGGAAAATCCAAACCCTGTGCGGCAGATAGCGCGGCAATAGGATTCGTCTTGGAAAGATGTCGCTCTAGCGCGTGGAATAGCCAAGGAAATGTGACGGTCGCCGTCGCCTCGCCACCTCCCGGAAGCGGCGTGGAGCGCGGCCCGCAGGTGTGGCAATGGCTTCAGCCGGCGCGACAGCGCATGTCGCTGGGGAAAGAGCACCCCTTCCCCATTGAGGCAGAATTGTCATGATGCATGATCCAGCGGGATCAGCGCATCGCCAATCGGTCCGGGGAAAAACGCTGGCCTTGAACATCAAGTCCGCAAAAACGAACGAGGGCAATGCCGAGCGGCGCGTTCGCGTGGTCGTCGCCGAACGCAATCCATTCGTCGTTTCGGCGCTGCGCGAGATGCTGGAATGCGACGGCCGCTTCGATTTGCTCGGTGTCGTGCACAGCGGCGCGCAATTCCTGGAACTGGCCGCCGCCACGCAATTCGATGTCGCCGTCGTCGGCTGGAAGCTGGCCGACATGGACGGCGCCGATGTGCTTACGGAAGTCCAGAGCCGCGAGCTTGGCGTGCGCATCGCGATCTTCTCCAACGACCACGACATCGGCATCCTGAAGCAATGCGTGCGCCTGGGCGCTCAAGGCTACTGCTTCCAGTTCGACGATCCGCCGGTGATCTTCGAGACGATCCTGGCGGTCGCCCACGGGCGTATCTGTATTCCCTATATCGACATCAACAAGGTCAACGACACGCCGTTGTCCAGGCTCACCGTGCGCGAGCGCGAGTTGCTGGCGGTGCTTTCCGACGGCTGGACCAATTTGCAGATCGCGACGCGGACCGGGATTTCCGAGAACACGGTGAAGTATCACCTGAAGAACCTCTACGACAAGCTGGACGTCCGCAACCGCGCCATGGCCGTCGCGCTCTATTCGAGCGAGAAACGCCGCACCTCCAAATCACCTATAGGGTAGGCCAACCGGGTAGGATCATCCCACCCGCAAGGGCCAACAACTTACCCGGGAAGGTGTTGTTGCAAGGCCTCATCGAAACGAAACTGCCTCCAATATCCCAACGATCGGAGGAGTTTCGCGCATGGCTGGGTTTACCCATCTCTTTATCCCAGGACCCACCAACATTCCGGAACAGGTCCGGCAAGCCATGAACCTGCCGATGGAGGATATGCGCGCCTCCTCCTTCCCCAACCTGACGCTACCGCTGTTCGAGGACATCAAAAAGGTCTTCAAGAACGAGACCGGCCGCGTCTTCATCTACCCCTCCTCGGGCACCGGCGCCTGGGAAGCGGCGATGACCAATGTGCTCAGCCCCGGCGACAGGGTGTTGATGTCGCGCTTCGGCCAATTCTCCCATCTATGGGTCGACATGGCCGAGCGGCTCGGCTTCGATGTCGATGTCATCGATTGCGAATGGGGCACTGGCGTCCCGCTCGAGCTCTATGTCGAGAAGCTTCGGGCCGACAAGGCGCACCGCATCAAGGCTGTCTTCTGCACCCAGAACGAGACCGCGACCGGCGTCACCAGCGACGTCGCCGGCTGCCGCGCCGCGCTCGACGCGGCGAACCATCCTGCCCTTCTCTTCGTCGACGGCGTTTCCTCGATCGGCTCGATCGACTTCCGCCAGGAGGAATGGGGCGTCGACTGCGCTGTCAGCGGTTCGCAGAAAGGCTTCATGCTGCCGGCCGGCCTCGGCTTCCTGTCGGTCAGCAAGAAGGCGCTTGCCGCTTCGCGAGTGGCGACACACCGGCATTGCTACTTTTCCTTCGAGGACATGATCCGCGCCAATGACGCGGGCTATTTCCCCTATACGCCGGCCACCCAGTTGCTGCGCGGCCTGCGCGCTTCGCTCGACCTTATTGCCGAGGAAGGGTTGGAGAACATCTTCGCCCGCCACCATCGCCTGGCCGAGGGCGTGCGCAAGGCCGTCGACGCCTGGGGCCTGAAGCTCTGCGCCAAGACACCGCAATGGCACTCCGACACGGTCAGCGCCATCCTGGTGCCGGAAGGCATCGACAGCGCCAATGTCGTCAAGCGCGCCTACCAGCAATACAACACCTCCCTCGGCGGCGGCTTGAACAAGGTGTTCGGAAAAGTCTTCCGCATCGGTCATCTTGGCTGGCTGAACGAGGTTATGGTCTGCGCCTCGCTGTCGGCCGCCGAAATGGCGCTGCTCGATTGCGGCGTGCGCCTGGCGCCCGGCTCGGGCGTGGCGGCGGCGATCGAGCATTTCCGCCGCACGGCCGACGTGCCGGTCGCCAGAGCGGCGTGAGGGGTACCATGAGCCACACCATCAACCATCTGAAGAAGCTGAGGCTGCAGCGCAGCGAGCTCGCGGTGCCGGGCTCCAGCCCGGAGATGATCGACAAGGCGGCCAACAGCGCCGCCGACTTCGTCTTCCTCGACATCGAGGATGCGGTGGCGCCGCCCGACAAGGAGCGCGCGCGCAAGAACATCATCCAGGCGCTGAACGACATCGACTGGCGCGCCAAGGGCAAGACCGTCTCGGTGCGCATCAACGGCCTCGACACGCATTACATGTACCGCGACGTCGTCGACGTCATGGAGCAGGCCGGCGACCGGCTGGACACGATCCTGGTGCCGAAGGTCGGCGTGCCGGCCGACCTCTATATGGTCGAGGCCATGGTCAATCAGATCGAGATTGCCAAGGGTTTCAAGACCCGTGTCGGCCTCGAGGCATTGATCGAGACGGCGCTTGGCATGGCCAATGTCGAGGCGATCGCCGCCACGCCGGGCCGGCTGGAAGCCATGCATTTCGGCGTCGCCGATTATGCCGCGTCCAACAAGGCGCGCACCGTCAACATCGGCGGCCTCAATCCCGATTATCCCGGCGACCAGTGGCATTTCGCCCTGTCGCGCATGACGGTCGCATGCCGTGCCTATGGCCTGCGCGCCATTGACGGGCCGTTCGGCGATTTCTCCGACCCGGAAGGCTACAAGGCGGCCGCCAGGCGTGCCGCGGCGCTCGGCATCGAAGGCAAATGGGCGATCCACCCTTCGCAGATCGCCCTGGCCAACGATGTGTTCTCGCCGCCGGAGAAAGAAGTCACGCGGGCCAGGCGTATCCTCGAAGTGCTGAAGGAGGCCGAGGCGCTCGGCAAAGGCGCGGCGGCGCTCGACGGCAAGATGATCGACGCGGCGTCGGAGCGCATGGCGCGCAACGTGCTGGTGGTGAGCGAGGCGATCGAGCGCGCCGGCCAGGCGCATAGCGCGGCGCACTAAAAAATTACTGGGAGGACATGATGGACATCCACGAATACCAGGCCAAGGAACTGCTTGCCCGCCACGGCGTGCATGTGCCGCGCGGCGGCCTCGCCTACAGCCCCGAACAGGCGACCTACCGTGCCCGGGAGATCGGCGGCGCCAAATGGGTGCTGAAGGCGCAAGTCCATTCCGGCGCGCGCGGCAAGGCCGGCGGGATAAAACTCTGCTCGAACGACGAGGAGATCTCCAACGCGGCAGAAGCCATGCTCGGGCGCAAGCTGGTGACCCAGCAGACCGGCCCGCGCGGCAAGCTGATCTCGCGCCTCTATCTCGAGGAGGCCGTCGACATCGCGCAGGAACTCTATCTCGGCTTCGTCCTCGACCGCAAGGAAGAGCGCGTCATGATCGTGGCGTCGGCCGCCGGCGGCATGGAGATCGAGGACATCTCCGAAAAGAAGCCGGACTCCATCATCCGCGCCACCGTCGATCCGGGCGTCGGCATGCAAGGCTTCCAGGGGCGCGAAATCGCCTTCGGACTAGGCCTCGAAAGCAACCTGATCGGCAAGGCGACCGAAACCATCCTCGGCTGCTACCAGGTGTTCCGCGACTACGACGCCTCGATGCTGGAAATCAATCCGCTGGTGGTGACGCGCGACGGCAGCCTGGTCGCGCTCGACGCCAAGATGTCGTTCGACGAGAACGCGCTGTTTCGCCGCCCGGAAATTTCCGAGCTGCGCGACAAGAGCCAGGAAGATCCGCGCGAGACTTTCGCCAGCGACCGCGGCCTCTCCTATGTCGGGCTCGAAGGCAATATCGGCTGCATCATCAACGGCGCTGGCCTCGCCATGGCGACGATGGACATGATCAAGATCGCCGGCGGCGAGCCGGCCAACTTCCTCGACATCGGCGGCGGTGCCTCACCGGAGCGGGTAGCAAAGTCCTTCCGCGCGGTGCTCGGCGACAAGAATGTCGAGACAATCCTGGTCAACATCTTCGCCGGCATCAACCGCTGCGATTGGGTGGCCGAAGGCGTCATCAAGGCGATCCGCGAGGTCGGCGTCGACGTCCCTCTGGTGGTGCGCCTATCCGGCACCAAGGTCGAGGAAGGACGCAAGATCCTGGCCGATTCCGGCGAGAAGGTGATCGTCGCCGACACGCTGGCCGAAGCCGCCGAAAAGGCCGTCGCCGCCTGGCGCGAAGCCGCCAAGAACAAAAAAGCAGCCTGAGGGAGGTCGAGAAATGGCAATCCTGCTCAACCGCAGCACGCGCGTCATCGTGCAAGGTTTCACCGGCAAGATCGGCAGCTTCCACGCCGACGACATGAAGCGCTACGGCACCAAGCTGGTCGGCGGCGTCACCCCCGGCAAGGGCGGCCAGACGCATCTCGGCCTGCCCGTCTTCAACACTGTCAAGGGCGCCGTGCGCGAGACCCGCGCCGAGGCGAGCATCGTCTTCGTGCCGCCGCCCTTCGCCGCCGATTCGATCATGGAAGCGGCCGACGCCGGCATCAAGCTTTGCGTCTGCATCACCGACGGCATCCCCTCGCAGGACATGATGCAGGTCAAGCGCTACATGCGCCGCTACCGCTTCGAGGATCGCATGCGCCTCGTCGGACCGAACTGCGCCGGCGTCATCACGCCCGGACAGGCGTTGATGGGCATCATGCCGGGCAGCATCTATCTGCCGGGACGCGTCGGCATCGTCGGCCGTTCCGGCACGCTGGGCTACGAGGCGGCCTCGCAGATGAAGGCGCTGGGCATCGGCGTGTCGACCAGCGTCGGCATCGGCGGCGATCCGATCAACGGCTCGTCCTTCAAGGACATCCTGCAGCTCTTCGAGCGCGACGACGACACCGACGCCGTGGTGATGATCGGCGAGATCGGCGGCCCGCAGGAAGCCGAAGCCGCGATCTGGGCGCGCGACAATATGAGGAAGCCGCTGATCGCCTATATCGCCGGCCTCTCAGCCCCGAAGGGCCGCCGCATGGGCCATGCTGGCGCGATCATCTCCGCCTTCGGCGAGTCGGCGCAGGAAAAGGTCGAGATCCTCAAGGAAGCGGGCGTCGTGATCGTGCCGACCCCCGCCTCCTTCGGCGAGGTGGTGGCCGATACGCTGGCGCGGACGAAGAAGGCTGCTTGACGGCAGACCAGGCGAGAATCGCGACAGGATGTGAAGCCTGTTTCGGGCCGGCCTCCTTGACGGTCGTCGGCCCGTGCGCTCGGCGCTGCCCTATGAAGAGCAATTTCAGGAAACGTGCGCTGCGGCCGGTCCGGGATTGCCTGAAAACAACTGCTTAGCAGCGCAGCGGCAAATCGGCTGACGATTGGGAAAGCGGCTTTGGAACAGAGCAAACCCATCAAGTTTCGTGAGGACGAGCGCAGCCTGCTGTTGCGCCTGCTGCTTCAGGTCGCAAGCGCGCGCGAGCCCGAGATCGCCGCGGTCCTGAGCGGCCGCAGGTCGCTCGTCTCGCTGGCTCCCGAGCAGCGCATCCCGGCGCTCCAGGCGAGCGGCGTGTGGTTCCAGTTGCTGACGATTGCCGACGAGCTGCTTGCCATGCGGGCGCGGCGCGAGCTCGAGCAAGGCGCGGGC
Organism: Mesorhizobium sp. CA16; assembly: GCF_020165175.1. Taxonomy (NCBI): domain Bacteria; kingdom Pseudomonadati; phylum Pseudomonadota; class Alphaproteobacteria; order Hyphomicrobiales; family Phyllobacteriaceae; genus Mesorhizobium; species Mesorhizobium sp. CA16. Next base: position 100,747 of record NZ_JAIUHP010000011.1, on the reverse strand, counting down.
GCCGACGAAGTGCCTGGCTCCTTCGCCAGCGTGATTGCCGAGATGGCGGCGAGCGGCCACTCGGCGGACGATGTCCAGGCGATGCTCGACGAACTTTGCGTCGGCCCAACCATGACCGCGCATCCGACGGAGGCCAAACGCGTCACGGTGCTGGAGATCCACCGCCGCATCTATCGCAAGCTGACCGAGCTCGACCAGCCGCGCTGGGCGCCGCGCGAGCGCGATCTCCTGGTCGCCGACTTGGAAAGCGAGATCGAGCTTTTGTGGATGACCGGCGAGTTGCGGCTGGAGCGGCCGACGGTCGAGCGCGAGATCGCCTGGGGACTGCATTTCTTCCGCGAAGTCATCTTCGAGGCAACGCCACAGCTCTATGGCAAGCTTCAGAGCGCCTGCGAGCGCCACTATCCGGGCGAGCCGATCCGAATTCCTTCCTTTATGCGCTATGCCTCCTGGATCGGTGGCGACCGCGACGGTAATCCGAACGTGACGGCTGCGGTCACGGCACATGCCATGGCCGAATACCGCAACACCGCCATAGGCTGGTATCTGGCGCAGGTGCAGCGGCTGGTGACGGTGCTCAGCGCCAGTTCGAACGTCATCGACCTGCCGGCCGGCTTCAGGCCGGTGCTGCAGACAGCGCTGGATAAGAGTGGAGAGGCACAAGAGATAGCCGCCCGCAACCCTGACGAACCGCTGCGCCAGTTCGCTTCGGCCCTGCTGGCCCGGCTGGTCGCCACGCGTGACGGCGGCAAGGCGGCCTACCCCTCGGCGGAGGCGTTTCGCGCCGATCTCAACGCCCTCTCTTCAGCCCTCGAAGCGATCGGCGGCCGCGCGGTCGCCAGGCGTTTCATCCAGCCGCTCGTTTGGCAGGTCGGAAGCTTTGGCTTCCGCACGGTCTCGCTCGACATCCGGCAGAACTCCACAGTCGTCAACCGGGTGCTGGCCGAGCTGTTCGCGCTGACAGATCCGGCCGATCCCGTCGCCTCCGGCACGCCGCAATGGTCGGCGCGCATCCGCGGGGCGCTCAGCCAGGGCGAGCGGCTGCAGATCGAGGCAAGCCGGCTCTCGCAAGAAGCTGCCGAGCTGCTTTCGACATTCTCGGTTATCGCCAAGCAGATCTCGGGCTCCGATGCCGATGCGGTCGGCTCTTTCGTGCTCAGCATGACCCGCTCGGCCGACGACCTGCTCGCGGTCTATCTGCTGGCGCAATATTGCGGGCTCTCCACCGCGCCCGGCGGCGACGGCACGATCAGGCTGCGGATCGTGCCGTTGTTTGAGACCATCGCCGATCTGCAGGCAGCCCCTGCCATCCTGAACGAACTGCTCGGCGTCTCGCTGGTGCGGCGGACGGTGCGCGATTTCGGCGCGCGCCAGGAAATCATGCTTGGCTATTCGGACTCCAACAAGGATGGCGGATTCCTCGCTTCGAATTGGGAACTGGCAAAGGCGCAGAAGCGCCTCGCCGCCATCGGCCGCAAGCACAAGGTCAGGATCGGTTTCTTTCACGGCCGCGGCGGCTCCGTCAGCCGGGGCGGCGCGCCGACCGGCCGCGCGATCGCGGCGCAGCCGCAGGGCACCGTCGCCGGGACCATGCGGGTGACCGAACAGGGCGAGGTCGTTTCGTCGAAATTTGCCAATCGCGGCACTGGCCTCAACCAGCTCGAGGTTCTCGCCGCCGCCGTGCTGGCGCACGGTGTCCGATCCACAGGCGGTGATAAGCCTAAGGAGACGCCGGAGTTCGACGAAGCGCTGGAAGCGCTGGCGGGTATGTCGCAGGCATCCTACGCCGGATTGATGGCCGAGCCGGGCTTCCTTGACTATTTCAACCAGGCGAGCCCGGTTGCCGAGCTGGCGCTCTTGAAAATGGGCTCACGGCCGGATCGCCGTTTCGGCGCCAGCGGCATTGCCGACCTGCGCGCCATTCCCTGGGTGTTCGCCTGGAGCCAGAACCGACATCTCTTGACCGGCTGGTACGGCATCGGCAGCGCGTTGAACTCCTTCGTCGCGGTGCGTGGCGAGGCCGGGCGCGAGCTTCTGACCCGCATGTTCGAGCACTCGCGCTTTTTCCGTCTGATCGTCGACGAGGCCGAAAAGACGCTCTACCAGTCCGACATGGAGATCGCACGGCTCTATGCCGACCTGGTGTCCGACAGCGATGCGGCGGCAAGAATCCACGCCCGCATCGCCGCCGAATACGAGCTGACGCGACGCCTGATCGGCGACCTTACTGGAGGCGACCTTTCCGCGCGCTTTCCGATGTTCAAAAGGCGTTTCGACAATCTGCGCCGGCAGATGCACGATATCCACCGGCTGCAGGTCAATCTGCTGCGCGAAGTTCGGGCAGGCACAGGCGCAGATCAAAGGCGGGCGACCGACGCCCTGCTCGTCTCGATCAACTGCATCTCGGCCGGTCTGGGGTGGACGGGATAGGGCGAGTTCAATGGACCACTAAGCGGTCGGCAATCGTCATGCGCCGAACTTGGTTCTATCAATCGCCGCCAGAAAATCATCGCACGTTTTGAATCTTTCGAGATTGGCTACAGCTTGAGCAAGCGCAGTTCTAATATTATAGAAAACTCTATCGAGTTCAGATTCATCTACTGTTGTCAATCTATGATGTATATATTGAGACCTCATCTTATATGCTGTCTTAAAATTCTCAACTATCTTCTGTCGTTTTCCAGGATCTTTGGCGGTCAAGAAAGCCACCCTCTCCGCTACGTTTTGCTGAATGGGCTCGCTTGCATTTCTCAACATCAGCCCTTCGATCGCCGAGAAAGCGAACACCAACCGGTCAGAAAGTTCCGGAAACGTAACGGCACGTGTGAAAGCCAGTATGCTCGAGCGAATTGCGCGGCCAAATTCCGATAACTTCTCGAGGTCGAGGAAATTTCCGACAACGGTTAGATTTTCCTCCTGAAATCCAACAATGTCGCGCTTGCTGATGCGCCAGTACTCAACGCTGTCGATAGCAACCTTCGACGTATACCCGAAAACCCCATCTGCACCGCGAGTGAGAACATGACTCTTCGGAACAGAGATTGCGTTAAGTAGCGTAACCGGAGACATCATGGTCGAAGCTACGGTCGCCAGAGAGAAAAAACGCAGCAATCCAACGGCATCGGTAGCTTTCTGCAAAGCAGCCTCTTGGGCATAGCCGGGTTCCGCTAAAATCTCAAGTTCTATCGCCGAACAGTTTTCCATTACTTTGCGTAGCTTAGTTATTAGAGAGATAACATCCTTCTCGTTGTCGGGCGAAGTCCGGATCAGGATCTCACTTAAGGCATCGAAATATTTCGATCCCATCGGCACTATTTTTGCAGGGCCAAATTCAAACTCATCCTCAATGGCCAGATGCTGAATGGGCACGGTGGACGTCAAAGGCACCACTTCCTTTGAGCACCTCTCTAGGAAGAAACCACAGAATGGACCATCTGAGCGCGTTTGAAAGCGATGACGCACCCAATCGATGAATGCTCGCTCTACGAATTTCCAACTGACGGATTTCTGCGCCCACTTAACCTTAAGAATTGCATCGATCAGCTTGACCAATTTCTCATAGTCTGGCCGAGTTAACCCGAAAGAGCGTGAATCGTGCCGCATAAAGATCAAGGCATCATCACCGGACGGTTGTGGCAGCCACATCACCGGCTCACCTATGATGTCATCGTCAGTGATAGTGATGACGTTATCCGGTTTCCACCAATCGCTTCCCTTGCTTTTCTTCCTAGCTAGTTCAATTTCTCGGACGAGCAAAAAGGCCTCTGAGGCCAGTGCCTCGATCGAGGCTGCCGCAGATGGATGGAACTCAAACGCGATTGCCGTCATTCACCCCCCCCTTGAAAACGGTCGTTCGTCAACCACAGCAAAGCGCAGGAAATATGCAGCCCTACTGACGAAACTAACACTCTTATGTCCTTAACGTCCCGAATACGGAGGGGTACATCTATACACGCTAAGGAGACAAAGAGTTGCTACGGCTCCGAATACAGGCCGTAGCTGAGAGGAACTTGCAGGGCGAATCAGCTCTGCAGCAGAGGCGGCACACAAATTTGCGCACCTACGCCCGAAGTTTGATCGGAGCCCGAGGACTTAATCTAACCCTTCACTAAAGAGCATCTTGGAAGGGATGTTGGTGCGGTCGAGAAGACTCGAACTTCCACGGGTTGCCCCACAGCGACCTCAACGCTGCGCGTCTACCAATTCCGCCACGACCGCACGTGGTAGGAGCCGGAACCGACCGGCCCGGGGCCTGTAGCAAATCGTTTCCGGCGAAACAAGTGCGCCGAGCGGAATATTCGCGAATGCGTATCGCCCACAGGTGCGCAGAGGTTTTGGGAGGACGACGTGCATCAGGCAAAGCGGCTGGCACAAGCCTCCGCGGCGCGGCTTAACCTTGGCGGAACTGGACGTTTTGGCCGATTGCCGCCATATGAGAGGAGCATCGAGAAAGTTCCATGACAGAACGTAACCAGATCGCCACGTCGTTCCTTCCCCTGCCTGGTTCGGCGCCTGTGGAATGGGTGATCGAACCTGGCCTCACCTCTTATCCGGACGCGCTGGCTTTCATGGAGGCGCGCGCCGAGGCGATCCGCAGCGGTGCTGCCGGCGAGATGGTCTGGCTGGTCGAGCATCCACCGCTCTACACCGCCGGAACCAGCGCGCGAATCGATGACCTGATCGATGCCGACCGCTTTCCGGTCTTTGCCGCAGGCCGCGGCGGCGAATATACCTATCACGGTCCCGGCCAGCGCGTGGCCTATGTGATGCTCGACCTGAAGCGCAGGCGCGAGGATGTGCGCGCCTTCGTCGCGGCGCTCGAGCAATGGATCATCGCCACGCTCGCCGCCTTCAACGTGCGCGGCGAGCGGCGCGAGGACCGCGTCGGCGTCTGGGTGGTGCGGCCGGACCGGCCCGCCCTGCCGGACGGCACGCCCGCCGAAGACAAGATCGCGGCCATCGGCATCCGGCTGCGGCGCTGGGTGAGCTTTCACGGCATCGCCATCAATGTCGAGCCGGACCTCGGCCATTTCAGCGGTATCGTGCCCTGCGGCGTCTCGGACCATGGCGTAACCAGCCTCGTCGATCTTGGGCTGCCCGTCACCATGGCCGACCTCGACCTCGCGCTGAAAGCTGCGTTCGAGGATGTGTTCGGACCTGCCGCCGTTCCGGTCGCTGAGCCTGCTCGCAAGGCTAGCTAAGCCGCTCCGCCTAGGGTGTGTTGAGATTCAGGTCAGGCCGAGTCGAAAATGGCGGGTTCCGAGAACCGGCCTACGCCGGCCGTAGCCTTCATAGAGCAAAGACACTTATGAGGGCTTCGGCCGGCGAAGGCCGGAGCGGAGCGTACTTTGGTACGTGAGCACCGGAAGCGCAGGAAGCCGCCATTTGCAGACCGGCCTCACCTGAATGTCGACACACCCTACATGAGCTGCGCCGATGCCCACAGCATGCCGTAGCCATGGATGGCAAAGACGGCGAGCAGCGCGCCGGCCATGGCCAGCCGGTCGAAAGGCCGGATCGGCTTTAATTCGTGGCGCGGTTTCACGCCGCTGCCCATGGTGATCAGGCTCAGCATCGCGAACACCGCGCCGGCGATCAGCAGGAAGCTCGGCGAGAAACCAGCCCGCCAGCCGAGCGACAGAAGCGCCGAGAGCAGCAGGAAGGACGCCAGCGCAAGTGCGGCCGGCCCCGGGCAGATCTGGCGCAGCACTTGGCCGCCGTCGAATTTCCACACCGGCACCAGATTGGCGATGTTGAACAGCGACGCGCAGCCGGCAAGCGTGGCCAAAAGCATGGCGGCCAGCCGATGTCCTTCGCCATTGGTGAAGCCGCTGGCGGCGATCAGCACCGGCACCAGGAAGGCGGAGAAGCCGGCGCCCATAAGCGCCACGAAGGCGACCTCGAAGCGGCTGTCATAGGGCCTGCCGCCGATGGCGATGCCGCCCAGCAGCGGAATGAAGATCATCCGCGCGCGGCGATGCCCCGTCAGGCGAAAGGCGGCCATATGGCCAAGCTCGTGCAGGGCGACCACCGAGGTGAGGATCGCCGCCAGCGCGAAGCCACCGATATTGAGACCGAAGAACGGCCACAGGATCAGGGCCGAAAGCACGGCGAAGCCGACCTGGCTCAGCGGATGCTCGAACCAGCCGCCCTTGCGATAGGTGCCGGTCGCCGCCCAGACGTCGAGCTTGCGCAATTCGCGGCGCATGGCGAAGAAACGGAAGATCAGGAACGCAACGCCGCGATACCGGTCTGTCTGGCTGAGCGTCACCCGCGTGGCATCACCTTCCTGTACGAGTTCGACGGTCTCGCGATAGTTCGCCCAGAACGATGGATCGAGCGCCGTATCCTCGAGGACCGTCATCGAGAAGCAGCTTCCCTCCACCACATCCTCGAGCCGCGCCTTGCGGTCGATCGGCCGGCCGTCCCGTCCTTCCCAGGAGAGCCGGATCAGCGCCGTCCCTTCGCTATCCAGGGGCTCGGCGGCAAGAATTTCGCCCGACCAGCCGGCGTCGCTGCCGAACGGCCACAGCGCCTGCCAAAGGCGATTGCGGTCGGCCTTGATCACGCGGCTGACCGTCACCGTGCGCAGTCCGAGCGGCACGGTCATCAAAAGAAAGATCAGTCCGAGATTGCCGGCCACGAGCGTGACCGTGACGATGACCGACACTTGCCTTGGCTCCCTATCTTGAAGGAGCAGCCTAGCGGCGACGCGGCCAAGAAAGGCTTAACAGCGGGCGGGCTCTTGTCCGTTCCAGGCGGATGGGCTCTTGCCCGTTCAAGGCGGGATCTCCCCCCATCCCGACATGGGCGGACTCCTGCCCGTCCCGTACGGCGGCGAAACCGCCTGATCACATGGCGCCGATCCAGATCGCCATGGAAACGAGAAAGGTGCTCATGCAAACCAGCGAGACAACATCCTGAACCAGATCAGACATAACTCTCTCCGTTGTTGGAATGTTCGTAATTTGTTCTAATTTTGTTCGAATGTCAATGATCGTCTCGGGCGCGCTGGAGCGAAACCGCGCGGTCTGTTTGGGCAGGGTTAAGGAAAGGTTGAGGGCCTTGCTCCGCGGGCACACCGCAGCCGTTTGCGATTAGTCAACACGCCGATGGCTTCGTCATTCTAGGGCGGAGCAAGGAGCGAAGCGACGCGCGCAGACCCTAGAATCCATTCCGTGAGATTGATGCTTCGCTGCGGTGCGGAACAAGGCTTCTAAAAGCCCCTCTGCCCCCTCTGCGGCGTCGCATTCTTCGGCAGAGGTAACGGAATGGATCCTAGGGTCTTCGCTCCGCTTTGCGGAGCTTCGCCCTAGGATGACGACATTGGCCTAGAGCGGCACGACCTTACCCTCGGCCAACGTCACGCGCCGGTCCATGCGCGAGGCCAGCTCGTGGTTGTGGGTGGCGATCAGCGCCGCGAGCCCCGATTGCCTGACCAGCGCCTCCAGCGCATCGAACACATAGGAGGCGGTGACCGGATCGAGATTGCCGGTCGGCTCGTCTGCCAGGAGCACCAGTGGCGCGTTGGCGACCGCGCGGGCAATGGCTACGCGCTGCTGCTCGCCGCCGGAAAGCTCGGCCGGCCGGTGCTGCGCGCGCTTGCCGATCTGCATATAGTCGAGGAGCTGCGCCGCCCGCTCGGATGCTTCCTTGCGGCCGAGCCCCTTGATCAGCTGCGGCATCATGATGTTCTCGAGCGCGGAGAACTCCGGCAGCAAATGATGGAATTGATAGACGAAGCCGACATCGTTGCGGCGGATCGCGGTGCGCTCCTCGTCCGACAGCCGTCCGCACGCACGGCCGGCTAGGATCACGTCGCCCGCATCGGGCCGCTCCAATAGCCCCGCCGTGTGCAAAAGGGTGGACTTGCCGGTGCCCGACGGCGCCACCAGCGCCACCATCTCGCCGCGCCTGAGCGAAAAGTCGGCGCCGTTCAAAATGGTGAGCTTGCGCGGCCCTTGGACGTAGTGCCGCTCGACGCCCTTCAACTCGATAATGGCCTCGGCCATCATTCGTACCTCAAGGCTTCGACGGGATCGAGCCGGGCGGCCCGCCAGGCCGGGAACACCGTCGCGAGGAACGACAGGCCAAGCGCCATGATGACGACATAGGTGGTCTCGCGCGGATCCATCTTCGCCGGCAGCTGGCTGAGGAAATAGAGCTCGGGATTGAACAGGATCCTGCCGGTCATCCAGGAGAAGAACTGGCGGATCGATTCGATGTTGAGGCAGATGACGACGCCGAGCAGCACGCCGGCGATCGTGCCGGTGACGCCGATCGCCGCGCCAGTCATCAGGAAGATGCGCAGGATCGCGCCGCGCGAGGCGCCCATGGTGCGCAGGATGGCGATGTCGTGGCCCTTGTCCTTCACCAGCATGATGAGGCCGGAAATGATGTTGAGCGCCGCCACCAGCACGATCAGCGTGAGAATCATGAACATGACGTTGCGCTCGACCTGCAGCGCCGAGAAGAAGGTCTCGTTGCGCTGGCGCCAGTCGACGAGGTCGACCGGCCGCTGCGCCGCCTGCTCGACCAGCGGCTTCAGCGCGTCGACATTGTCGGGATTGTCGACATAGATCTCGATGGTCTGGGCTCGCCCGTCCATGTTGAAATAGAGCTGCGCTTCCGAGAACGGCATATAGACGATCGAGCTGTCATATTCCGACATGCCGACCTCGAAGATCGCCGCCACCTTGTAGCCCTTCATGCGCGGCGTGGTGCCGAGCGGCGTCACGTCGCCGTCCGGCGAGATCAGCGTGATGGTGTCGCCGAGCACCAGCCCGAGGCTTTCGGCCATGCGCTTGCCGATCGCCACGCCGTCGCCGGTATCGAAACCGTCGAGCGTGCCCTGCTTGATGTTGCTGGCGACGATCGAAATCTTGCCGAGGTCCTCGCCGCGGATGCCGCGCACCAGGGCGCCCGTGCCGCCGCCGACATTGCCTTGCGCCAGGACCTGGCCGTCGATCAGCGGGATGGCGTATTTGACGCCCGAAACACCGTTGATGCGGCTCGCCACCTGGGCGTAGTCCTCCAGCGGCGAATCGAGCGGCTGCACGATGAGATGGCCGTTGACGCCGAGGATGCGGGTCAGCAACTCGGCGCGGAAACCGTTCATCACGGCCATGACGACGATCAACGTCGCGACGCCGAGCATGATGCCGAGAAAGGAGATCGAGGCGATGACCGAGATCACCGTCTCCTTGCGGCGCGATCGCAGATAGCGCCACGCCACCATGCGCTCGAAGCCGGAGAAAGCGCCCGCCGCTGACCTGGCCGCTGCCGCCGCCTCGTTCATGAGGCGATACCCAGGCGCTTCTTGGCTTCCCCGACCGGCAGCGTCTCGCGCTCGCCCGACCTGCGGTTCTTGATCTCGATCTCGCCCGCGGCCACGCCGCGCGGACCGACGATCACCTGCCAGGGCAGGCCGATCAGGTCGGCGGTGGCGAACTTGCCGCCGGGACGCTGGTCGGTGTCGTCATAAAGCACGTCCTTGCCGGCTGCGTTAAGCGCCGCATAGAGCTCGGCGCAGACGCGGTCGCATTCGCCGTCGCCGACCTTCATGTTGATCAGGCCGATATCGAAGGGCGCCACCGCTTCCGGCCAGATGATGCCGTTCTCGTCATGGCTGGCCTCGATGATCGCCGCGACCAAGCGCGATGGACCGATGCCGTAGGAGCCGCCCGAGGCGTAATGGTCCTTGCCGTCGGGGCCGGTCACCTTGGCGTTCATCGGCTTGGAGTATTTCTCTCCGAAGTGGAAGATGTGGCCGACCTCTATGCCGCGCGCCGAGACCTGCTCGCTTGGCGGAACGTTCGCCCAGGCCGCCTCGTCATGCATCTCGTCGGTGGCGGCATAAGGCGTCGTCCACTTCTTCACGATGTCGCCGATCTCGGCGTCGTCGGAGAAGTTGGTGCCGGCGCCCGGCACGTCGAGGGTGAGATAGGCGCGGTCGCAGAATACCTGGCTCTCACCGGTCTCGGCCAAGATGATGAACTCATGGCTGAGGTCGCCGCCGATCGGACCGGTGTCGGCGCGCATTGGAATGGCCTGCAGGCCCATGCGTGTGAAGGTCCTGAGGTAGGAGACGAACATACGGTTGTAGGCGGCCTTGGCGCCCTCGAAATCGAGGTCGAAGGAATAGGCGTCCTTCATCAGGAACTCTCTGCTGCGCATGACGCCGAAGCGAGGGCGCACCTCGTCGCGGAACTTCCATTGAATGTGGTAGAGGTTGAGCGGCAGGTCCTTGTAGGACTTCACATAGGCGCGAAAAATCTCGGTGACCATCTCTTCGTTCGTCGGCCCGTAGAGCATGTCGCGGTCCTGGCGGTCCTTGATGCGCAGCATCTCCTTGCCGTAGTCGTTGTAACGGCCGCTTTCGCGCCAAAGATCCGCCGACTGGATGGTCGGCATCAAGATTTCCAGCGCGCCGGCGCGGTTCTGTTCCTCGCGGATGATCTGGCAGACTTTGTCCAGCACGCGCTTGCCGAGCGGTAGCCACGAAAAGCTGCCCTGCCCCTGCTGGCGGATCATGCCTGCGCGCAGCATCAGCCGATGCGAGACGATCTCGGCCTCGCGGGGATTTTCTTTGAGAATGGGCAGGAAATAGCGCGACAAACGCATGGACTGGTCCGTGAGTGAAAATGGCGGCGCTGGGAATCGGCGCAACCGAGGCTGCTTGCCCGGGCTTCATAGCCATTTCATGGCCGAATGGAAACCCGAGTGCCCCAAAGTATCGGGCCTTCTGCACCTTACCAAAAAGGCGATTTTGGCTGCAAAGTGCCGCAAATGGCTATTTGATCGATTCACAAGCAAGCCCTGCCGCACTATTGTGCAGTGCAGCACGATATTGCCTGTTTCGAGGCAAAATTCTTCGTGACATTTTCACCTGCCTTGGTCTAGTGTGCGCCGATAACCGAGAGGGCGGAGAAAAATCTGCTCTCCTACGCGGTCAAAGTCTTGGGAGGATGCGATCTAGGCGCGGTAACTCGCTGCCGCCGGACACCGGAAACGGATCGGACGCGTTTAAATTGCAAGGCCTTGTGCCTTGCATTTTTTTTGTGCAATCATCTGCTTAGCGCGATCATCTGCCAAACAGCGTCAGCCATGGTTAGCCGTCGAATTCGGAAGCCGGCTTCCGAATTCAACCTTGGCGCGCGTATGCTGCTTAATACTTGCGGAGACTGTATCTTCAGCGTCAGTGATGGGCATTCGGACTAAAGTCCGGCATGATCCGCATGATATCGTCGAAGCTGAATCCCAGGCCCATCGTCAGGCCGTAGAGAATGCCCATCACGACCACCGTCACGATCGTCGCGCGGGCGAAGGCGCGCAGCATGTGCGGGCCGCGCGGTGCGCTGGAAACGGTGCCAAGCGTGACATCCTGGTCGTCGTCCTGGGTGCGCAGGCTGAACGGCAGAACGACGAACAGCACCAGCCACCAGGTGACGAAGAACAGCGCGGCGAACAGGATCCAGTTCATGCCTGCTCCAGTTCGACCAGCGTGCCGAAGAAATCCTTGGGATGCAGGAACAGCACCGGCTTGCCATGTGCGCCGATCTTCGGATTGCCGTCGCCAAGCACACGCGCGCCGCTTTGCTTCAAATGATCGCGGGCGGCTAGGATATCGTCGACCTCATAGCAGACGTGATGCATGCCGCCCGAAGGGTTCTTCTCGAGGAACGCGGCGATAGGGGATGCCTCGCCCAGCGGCTCCAGCAACTCGATCTTGGTGTTGCCGACATCGATGAACGCCACGCTCACACCATGCTCCGGCAGCGCCTGCGGCTCGCTCAGCCGCGCGCCCAGCGTATCCCGATAGGCGGCCATTGCCGCGGCCAGATCCGGCACGGCAAGCGCGACATGGTTCAGGCGTCCAAGCATCGGCGGTTTCCTCAGGCAGTAGGCAGTAGGCAGTAGGCAGTAGGCAGTAGGGAAGAAGCAAATTTGGCGAGCTAAAAAGCAATCGCCTTTCCTATTGCCTACTGCCTAGTCCCTACTGCCTACTCCCTCATCTCGTAACAAACACCGTCACCAGCGGCTTCTTGCCCCAGGCTTCGTTGGCGGGGGCCCCCCCCGCGCACTGCGCGGCGCACCGCCTCCTGGACCAGGTCGAGGTCTTTTCGGCGCTGACGCGGAATGGAGTCCACCGCGCCGATTGCCGCATCGAGCATCAGGTCCTCCAGCGTCTCGCCGCGGGCATCCGCCTCGGCGACGCCGATCGCCACCAAGTCGGGGTCGCCGGCAAGCTCATATTTGTCGTCGAGCACGACATTGACCGCGACATGCCCGGCGAATGAAAGCTTGCGACGGTCGCGTATGCCCATCGCCTGGTCGGTGCCGATCAGCGAGCCATCCTTGTAAAGCCGCCCGAACGGCACCTGGTCGATGATCGTCGCCGGCCCTGGCCAGAGCCTCAGCATGTCGCCGTCGCGCACCTGCGCCACCTGGCAGATGCCCGACATCGACATCAGCGAGCCCTGCGCCACCAGATGCGCCGCCTCGCCATGCACGGGAACGCCGATCTGCGGCCGCACCCATTCATACATCTTGCGCAATTCGCTGCGGCGCGGGTGGCCGGAGACATGCACCAACGCGTCGCCGTCCTCGATGATCTTCATGCCGAGATCGATCAGCCGGTTCTTGATCTCGAGGATTCCCTTCTCGTTGCCGGGAATGGTGCGCGAGGAAAACACCACCGTGTCGCCGGCCGTCAGCGCCACCGACTTCATCTCGTCGCGTGAAAGCTTTGCCAGCGCCGCCAGCGGCTCGCCCTGGCTGCCGGTGCAGATGATCACCAGGTTCTCGCGCGGGATATAGCCATAGTCCTCCTCGGCGATGAACTCCGGCAGCCCCTCCATGTAGCCGAGCTCGCCCGCCACATCGATAACGCGCTTCAGCGATCGGCCGAGCACGAGGCATTGCCGGCCGGCATCGCGCGCCGCCTTGGCGATCGAGACGATACGCCCGACATTGGAGGAGAAGGTCGTGACCGCGACGCGCCCCTTCGCGCTCTCAATGACACCCTTGAGGCCTTCGCCGACAGCGACTTCCGACGGCGACTCCCCTTCCCTCAGCGCGTTGGTGGAATCGCAGATCAGCGCCAGCACGCCCTTGTCGCCATAGGCGCGGAAGCGTGCCTCGTCGGTCTTCGGGCCGATCGTCGGCGCCGGGTCTATCTTCCAGTCGCCGGTGTGGATGACGATCCCGGCAGGCGTGGTGATCGCCAGCGACATCGGCTCGGGAATCGAATGCGCCACGGGAATGGCCTCGATCTCGAAAGGTCCGATGGTGAATTTCTCACCGCCCCGGTAGATCGACGCCGGGATCTTCGGCGCGCCCTGCTCGCCCTGTCGCTTGGCCTCGAGCAGGCCGGCGGTGAACGGCGTCATCCAGACCGGGACTTTAAGCTTCGGCCAGATATCGAGCAGCGCCCCGTAATGATCCTCATGCGCATGGGTGATGACGATGCCGCGCAGGCCGTCGATATTCTCCTCGATGAAGCGCGTATCGGGCAGGATGAGATCAACGCCGGGATGTGCCGAGTCCGGAAAGGTGACGCCGACATCGACGATGATCCATTCGCGCGCATCGGCGGGCCCATAGCCGTAAAGGGCGAAGTTCATGCCGATCTCGCCGACGCCGCCCAGCGGCGCGAAGACGAGCTCGGCGTTTTCCTTATTCGCCATCAATTCTTTCCTTCCTGGCCGCTTTGGCCAAGCCGTTGGCGCAAACCCGGGAAAAGCGTGTCACCGCTTTCCGTACGGAATTGCACAAAAACAAAATTATATCCGGGCCGAGGCGACCGCGCCGAAATGCACGTCGCCGGCCGCGATCGTCAAAACCGATCCCTCATCGTCGCGGATCACAAAACGGCAGTCCTCGTCAATGGTTTCGAAGACGCCGCGCACCACATTGCCGTCAATTCTGACAGCAACCTCGCCGCCGAGCCCTGCCGCGCGGGCAAGCCAGCGCTTTCTGATAGCATCGAGCCCGCGCCCGTCATCCCATAGCCGGGCATTCTCGCTCCAGGCATCCGAAAGCGCCAGGAACAGCGTTTCGGCATCGCAAGTCGCGCCCAGCGCCTGCAGCGACGTCGCCGGATAAGGCAAATCCTCAGGGTAAGCCACGACATTGACGCCGATACCGATGGCGACGGCAAAGCGGCCGCCATCGAGCATCGCCGATTCCAACAGGATGCCAGCAAGCTTGGCGCCCGACGCCAGCACGTCGTTCGGCCATTTCAATTCGAAGCGGTTGCGGCCCTGGCTCGCGCCGTCGACGGCGACGGCGATCCGGCCCTTCGGCACGACGGCGTCGAGCGCGTCGGCCAGCGCCAGCCCGGCGACAAAGCCGAGCGTCGCGGCAAGCCGGAGCTCGCCGCCCGGAACCAGAAGCAGCGTCGCCGCGAGATTGCCTTCTGGCGTTGCCCAGACACGGCCGCGGCGGCCGCGGCCGCTTTCCTGCTTCTTCGAAACGACCCAGAGCTTGCCGGGATCGCCGGCGCGCGCGTGTTCCAGCGCCAGCGCATTGGTGGAGCCGACGCTGTCATGCGCCTCGAGCCGGAACCCCTCCGACGCCGCGGTTGGAGCCAGCCGAAATGCCATCCCGTCAGAAGAAGGTCTTGGCGGCGGCTTCGGCATAGCTGCCGATCGGCCCGCCGATCAGCACGTAGAACAGCACGAAGGCGCCGCTGACGCCGAGCACGAGGCGCAGCTCGCTGGCCATCGGCACGAAGCCGCCGACCGGCTCGTCGAACCACATGATCTTGATGATGCGCAGGTAATAATAGGCGCCCACCACCGAGGCCAGCACGCCGATGATCGCCAGCGCGTAGAGATGCGCGTTGATGGCGGCGAGGAACACGTACCACTTCCCCCAGAAGCCGGCGAGCGGCGGAATGCCGGCCAGCGAGAACATCAGGACGGTGAGGATGGTGGCCATGATCGGATTGGTCGAGGCGAGACCGGAAAGATCGCTGATCTGCTCGACATTGCCTTCCTTGCGCCGCATGGCGAGGATGAAGGCGAAAGTGCCGAGCGTCATCACCAGATAGATCAGCATGTAGATGGCGACGCCGCGCACGCCGGCCTGGCTGTTGGCGGCAAGGCCGACCAGCGCGTAGCCCATATGGCCGATCGAGGAATAGGCCATCAGGCGCTTGATGTTGGTCTGGCCGATGGCCGCGAAAGCGCCAAGCGCCATCGAGGCGATCGAGATGAAGACGACGATCTGCTGCCAGTCCGAGGCAATCGGCTTGAAGGCGCCCATGGTGACGCGCACGATCAGCGCCATCGCCGCCATCTTCGGGGCGGCTGCCAGGAACGCGGTGATCGGCGTCGGCGCGCCCTCATAGACGTCCGGCGTCCACATGTGGAACGGCACGGCCGAGATCTTGAAGGCAAGGCCTGCCAGCACGAACACCAGGCCGAAGACGAGGCCGAGCTGGCGCTCGCCGCTGCCAAGAGCCGTCGCGATTTCCTGGAAGCCGGTATTGCCGGTGTAGCCGTAAACGAGGCTGATGCCGTAGAGCAGCATGCCCGACGACAGCGCGCCGAGGACGAAGTATTTCAGACCGGCTTCGGTCGAGCGCAGATTGTCGCGGTTGATCGCCGCCAGCACATAGATCGCCAGCGACTGCAGCTCGAGCCCGAGATAAAGCCCGATCATGCCGTTGGCCGAAATCATCAACATCATGCCGAGCGTGCAGAGCAGCACCAGAACCGGGAATTCGAACTTGTCGAAATGCTCCTGGCGCGCAAAGCGCATCGACATGACCAGCGTCACCGCCGATCCGATCAGCGCCAGCATCTTCATGAAGGCGCTGAAGGCATCCTGCACGAAGGCGCCGCCATAGGCTGAGCCCTGCCCGCCGGAGAAGGCAAGCCAGAGCCCGGTCACCACCAGTACGATGACGGCCAGGCCGGTCACGGTCATGGTGCTGTTGGAGCGCGAATAGGCCCCGATCATCAGGAGCACGAGCGCACCGACGGCGAGGATCAGTTCCGGCGTCGAGAGCGAAAGGCTGGAGAGAAGGTCCGGCGTCATGGTCTATTCCCCAGTCAGTTCGCCGCCGCGGTCTGCGCGGAATTGATGGATGCGGTGACGTTGGTGACGAGCGTCTTGACCGACTGGGCCGTCGCGTCGAACACCGGCGCCGGGTAGACGCCGAAGAAGATGACCAGCACCACCAGCGGGTAGACGATCGCCTTCTCGCGCGGCGAAAGGTCGAGCAGGTTCTTCAGGCTATCCTTGGTCAGCGCGCCGAAGATCACCCGGCGATAGAGCCACAGCGCGTAGGCCGCCGACAGGATGACGCCGGTGGCGGCGAAGAACGCCACCCAGGTGTTGACCTTGAACACGCCGAGCATGGTCAGGAACTCGCCGATGAAGCCGCTGGTGCCGGGAAGGCCGACATTGGCCATGGTGAAGATCATGAACACGGTGGCGTATTTCGGCATGTTGTTGACGAGACCGCCATAGGCGTCGATTTCGCGCGTATGCATACGGTCGTAGATGACGCCGACGCACAGGAACAGCGCGCCCGAGACGAGGCCGTGGCTGAGCATCTGGAAGATCGCGCCCTGCACGCCTTCCTGGTTCATCGCGAAGATGCCCATGGTGACGAAGCCCATATGGGCGACCGACGAATAGGCGATCAGCTTCTTCATGTCCTCCTGCATCAGCGCCACCAGCGAGGTGTAGATGATGGCGACGACCGAGAGCGTGAACACCAGCGGCGCGAACATCGCCGACGCCTCCGGGAACATCGGCAGCGAGAAGCGCAGGAAGCCGTACCCGCCCATCTTCAGCAGGATGCCGGCCAGGATCACCGAACCGGCGGTCGGCGCCTCGACGTGGGCGTCCGGCAGCCAGGTATGCACCGGCCACATCGGCATCTTCACCGCGAAGGAGGCGAAGAAGGCGAGCCACAGCCAAGTCTGCATGTTGGCCGGGAAATTATGCGTCAGAAGCGTCGGAATGTCGGTGGTGCCCGACTGGAAGAACATCGCCATGATGGCGAGCAGCATCAGCACCGAGCCGGCGAGCGTGTAGAGGAAGAACTTGAACGAGGCATAGACGCGTCGCTTGCCGCCCCAGACGCCGATGATGATGAACATCGGAATCAGGCCAGCCTCGAAGAAGACGTAGAACAGCACGATGTCGAGCGCGCAGAACACGCCGATCATCAGCGTCTCGAGGATCAGGAAGGCGATCATATAGGCCTTGACCCGCTTCTCGATCGCATCCCAGGAGGCCAGTATGCAAAGCGGCATCAGGAAGGTGGTCAGGATGACGAACAGCATCGAGATGCCGTCGACGCCCATGTGGTAGGAAATGCCCGAATCCAGCCAGGCGTGCTTCTCGACGAACTGGAAGCCGGCCTGCGAATTGTCGAAGCCCGTCCAGATGAACAGCGAGATCACGAAGGTGAACGCCGTCGTGATGAATGCGATGGCGCGGATATTGCGGCGCGCGTTTTCGCTGTCGTCGCTGATGAACAGGATGAGCAGAACACCAACCAGCGGCAGGAAGGTGACCAGCGAGAGGATTGGCCAGTCGGTCATCAGAGCATCATCCAGGTGACGAGAGCGGCCACGCCGATCAGCATGGCGAAGGCGTAGTGATAGAGATAGCCGGTCTGCAGCTTGACGACCCTGTTGGTGACGTCGACGACGCGCGCCGAGATGCCGTCGGGGCCGAGGCCGTCAATGACGGCGCCGTCTCCGGTCTTCCACAGGAACCTGCCGAGGCGCTTCGCCGGCCGCACGAACAGGAAGTCGTAGAGCTCGTCGAAATACCACTTGTTGAGCAGGAACCCATAAAGCAGGCGATGATTGGCGGCGACGCTTCGGGGAAGTTCCGGCGAGCGAATATAGAGTTTCCAGGCCACCGCAAGGCCGATCAGCATGGCGACGAACGGGGCGAGCTCGACCCAGAGCGGCAATTCGTGGATCTCATGCAGGATCTGGTTTTCCGGCAGCGTGAACAGCGAAGCCTTCCAGAATTCGGCGTAACCCTCGCCGATGAAGGCGCCGTGGAAGATGATACCGGCAAACAGCGCGCCGGCGGCCAGCACATAGAGCGGCACCAGCATCACCGGCGGCGATTCGTGGACATGGTGCATGACCTCGTGGCTGGCGCGCGGCTCGCCGTGGAAAGTCATGAAGATCAGCCGCCAGGAATAGAAGCTGGTGAAGCAGGCGGCGACCACCAGCAGGATAAAGGCGAAGCCGGCGACCGCATTGTGGCTGGCGAAGGAGGTCGCGATGATGGCGTCCTTGGAGAAGAAGCCGGCAGTGCCGATCACCGTTGCCGGAATGCCGACGCCGGTCAGCGCCAGCGTGCCGACGATCATCATCCAGTAGGTCGCCGGGATGAGCCTGCGCAGGCCGCCCATCTTGCGCATGTCCTGCTCGTCGGACACGGCATGGATGACCGAGCCGGAGCCGAGGAACAGCAGCGCCTTGAAGAAGGCGTGCGTGAAAAGGTGGAAGATCGCCGCGCCATAAGCGCCGACCCCGAGCGCCACGAACATGTAGCCGAGCTGCGAGCAGGTCGAATAGGCGATGACGCGCTTGATGTCGTTCTGGACGAGGCCGACGGTCGCCGCGAAGAAGGCGGTGAATGCGCCGATGAAAGTGACGACGGTCAGCGCCGAATGCGACAGCTCGAACAGCGGCGAAAGCCTGGCCAGCATGAACACGCCGGCGGTCACCATGGTCGCCGCGTGGATCAGCGCGGAGACCGGCGTCGGGCCTTCCATCGCGTCCGGCAGCCAAGTGTGCAGCGGCACCTGCGCCGACTTGCCGATGGCGCCCATGAAGAGCAGCAGGCAGACCACCGTCAGCGCCGTCTGTTTGTCGAGCGCTTGGCCGAGGAAAGTGAGCACGGCAGCACCCGCCGGCGCGCCTTCGGCCGGCAGGAAGGATGCGGCATTGGCGAACACGGTGCTCAGATTGACCGAGCCGAACAGCACGAACACGCCGAAGATGCCGAGCGCGAAGCCGAAGTCGCCGACGCGGTTGACGACGAAAGCCTTGATGGCGGCGGCATTGGCCGACGGCTTCTTGTACCAGAAGCCGATCAAGAGATACGACGCGAGACCGACGCCCTCCCAGCCGAAGAACATCTGGATGAGGTTGTCGGCCGTCACCAGCATCAGCATGGCGAAGGTGAACAGCGACAGATAGGCGAAGAAACGCGGCCGGTTCGGATCGTAGTGCATGTAGCCGATCGAGTAGATATGGACCAGCGCCGACACGGTGTTGACGACGACCAGCATAACCACCGTCAGCGTATCGATCCTGAGCGCCCAGGAAGCATCGATGCCGCCCGACTGGATCCAGCGCAGCACCGGCACAGTGAACACTTCGCCATGGCCGAAGCCGACGGTGAAGAAGGCAACCCACGACAGCACCGCCGCGATCACCAGGAAGCCGGAGGTGATGTATTCGGAAGCCTTGGCGCCGAGCGAATTGCCGAACAGGCCGACGATCAGGAAGCCGAGCAGCGGAAGGAAGACGATAGCCTGATACATGATGGTTCCCGTCAACCCTTCATCGCGCTCACGTCTTCGACCGCGATCGAGCCGCGGTTGCGGAAGAAGACGACAAGAATGGCAAGTCCGATCGCGGCTTCAGCGGCTGCGACCGTCAGCACGAACAGGGCAAAGACCTGTCCGACAAGGTCATGCAGCGCCGCCGAGAAAGCGACGAAGTTGATGTTGACCGCAAGCAGGATGAGCTCGATCGACATCAGGATGACGATGATGTTGCGGCGGTTCAGGAAGATGCCGAACACGCCGAGCGTGAACAGGATCGCCGATACCGTCAGGTAATGTGCAATGCCGACGACCATCTCAGATGCCCTCGCCCGATTTGACCTTGCGGATTTCCATGCCCGTCGCTGGCGTGCGGGCGACCTGCGCGGCGATCGACTGCCGCTTGACGCCTTCCTTATGGCGCAGCGTCAAGACGATGGCACCGATCATGGCGACCAGCAGCACCAGGCCGGAAATCTGGAAATAATAGAGATAGTCCGTGTAGAGGATGTCGCCGAGCGCCGCAGTGTTGGAGCGCGTGGCGAGATCCGGCGTCGCCTTGGCGACCGTCGAGGCGAGCTGCGGCGCAAATGTGTAGCCGCCGAGCACTATGATCAGCTCGGCCGCCAGGATCAGCCCGACCAGCGCGCCGATCGGCGCGTATTGCAGCGCACCCTCTTTCATCTCGGCGAAGTCGACGTCGAGCATCATGACGACGAACAGGAACAGCACCATAACCGCGCCGACATAGACGACCAGCAGGATCATCGCCAGGAACTCGGCGCCGGTCAGCATGAACAGACCCGCGGCGTTGAAGAAGGTGAGGATCAGGAACAGCACGGAATGCACGGGGTTGCGCGACGAAATGACCATGAAGGCCGACGCCACGGCGATAAAGGCGAAGAGGTAGAAAAAGGCCGCCTCTAGTCCACTCAGCATGGGTTCCCCCGGGTTCCAAATTCCGACTCCGACCCGCCTCCGGTTCGAAACCGCGTGTTCCTTAGACGGACGACGTTGCGCCGTCCACTTTCTTGTTCTTTCTCCCCGTTTACAGGGAGAAGGTGGCCCGAAGGGCCGGATGAGGGGTACGCCAAGTTTCCAGAAGCTGGCGCCGCCCCTCATCTGCCTGCCGGCGTCTTCTCCCCGTAAACGGGGAGAAGCACGCTAATCACCTATACGGCGCATCCAGCGCGATGTTGCGCGCCAGCTCCCGCTCCCAGCGATCGCCGTTCGCGAGCAGCTTTTCCTTGTTGTAGTAGAGCTCCTCGCGCGTCTCGGTCGCGAATTCGAAATTGGGCCCTTCGACGATGGCGTCGACCGGGCAGGCTTCCTGGCAGAAGCCGCAATAGATGCACTTCACCATGTCGATGTCGTAGCGCACGGTGCGGCGCGTGCCGTCATTGCGGCGCGGGCCGGCCTCGATGGTGATGGCCTGCGCCGGACAGATCGCCTCGCAAAGCTTGCAGGCGATGCAGCGTTCCTCGCCGTTCGGATAGCGGCGCAGCGCATGCTCGCCGCGGAAGCGCGGGCTGATCGGCCCCTTCTCATGCGGATAGTTGATCGTTTCCTTCGGCGCGAAGAATTGGCGCATCGACAGGAAGAAGGCGCTGACGAAATCCTTCAGCAGCAGCGATTTTGCGGCCTGGGCCAGAGCGGACATCACGCAAACCCCGTGATCTTGAGGAAGGCCGCGGTGGCGACGACCATGAACAGCGAAATCGGCAGGAACACCTTCCAGCCCAGCCGCATCAGCTGGTCGTAGCGGTAGCGTGGCACAAAAGCCTTCACCATGGAGAACATGAAGAACATCAGGCAGATCTTCAGCACGAACCAGATCACCCCAGGTATCCAGGTGAAGGGCGCGAAGTTGAACGGCGGCAGCCAGCCGCCGAGGAACAGGATGGTCGCCAGCGCGCACATCAGGACGACGGCGACATACTCGCCGAGGAAGAACAGCAGGAACGGCGTCGACGAATATTCGACCATGTGGCCGGCGACGAGTTCCGATTCCGCTTCCACCAGGTCGAAAGGCGGACGGTTCGTCTCGGCAAGCGCGGAAATGAAGAACACCACGAACATCGGCAACAGCGACAGCCAATGCCAGTCAAGGAAGGTGTTGGGCAGGCCGAGCCGCGTGCCGAGACCGTCCTGCTGCGACATGACGATGTCGGAGAGGTTGAGCGAGCCGACGGTGAGCAGCACGGTGACGATGACGAAGCCGATCGAGACTTCGTAGGACACCATCTGCGCGGCCGAGCGCAGCGCGCCGAGGAACGGGTACTTCGAGTTCGATGCCCAGCCGCCCATGATCACGCCATAGACCTCGAGCGAGGAGATGGCGAAAACATAAAGGATGCCGACATTGATGTTGGCGATCGCCCAGCCCTCATTGACCGGAATGACCGCCCAGGCCGAAATCGCCAGCACCGCCGAGACCAGCGGCGCCAGAAGGAACACGCCCTTGTTGGCGCCCGACGGGATCACCGGCTCCTTGAAGACGAATTTCAGAAGGTCGGCAAAGGCCTGCAGCGTTCCCCACGGACCGACGACGTTCGGCCCGCGCCGCAATTGCACCGCCGCCCAGATCTTGCGGTCGGCATAAAGCAGATAGGCGACGCCGATCAGAAGCACGACGATCAGCACGACCGACTTCAACAGGATCAGCAGCGTCGGCAGCACATAGAAGGAGAAGAAGGTGTCCATGCTTATTCCGCCGCCTGCTTGAAGCCGCTCTTGGCCAGCGCCGAGCATTCGGCCATCACGGCCGACGCCCGCGCGATCGGGTTGGTGAGATAAAAATCCTTCACCGGCGAGGTGAACGTGCCCTTGTTAAGCCGGCCGCCGAGCTTCGCCACCTTGGCGATGTCATCGCCGCTGCCCGCCTGCACCTGGTCGATGCGGGCGAGATGCGGGAATTCGCCATAGAGCTTGGCACGCAGCTGCGCCAGCGAATCGAAGGGCAGCTTCTTGCCGAGCACGTCGGAGAGCGCCCGCAGGATCGCCCAGTCCTCGCGCGCCTCGCCAGGGGCGAAGCCGGCGCGGTTGGTCTGCTGCACGCGGCCTTCCGTGTTGACATAGGTGCCCGACTTCTCGGTGTAGGCCGCGGCCGGCAGGATGACATTGGCGCGGTGCGCGCCGGCATCGCCATGCGTGCCGATATAGACGACGAAGGCGCCGCCGGTCTTGGCCATGTCGATCTCGTCGGCGCCGAGCAGGAAGAGCACATCGGTGTCGCCCAGCATGCCGGCGACGTTCTTGCCGCCCTCGCCCGGCACGAAGCCGACATCGAGGCCGCCGACTCTTGCCGCTGCGTTGTGCAGCACCGCAAAGCCGTTCCACTCGGCCGTGACCGCGTTGACGGCAGCCGCGAGCCTGGCTGCCTGGCCGAGTACGGCCGCGCCGTCGGTGCGCGCCAGCGCGCCCTGGCCCACGATGATCAGCGGATGCGTGGCCTTGCTCAGCACCTCGAAGAACTTGCCGTTGCCGTCGGCAAGGTCCTTGAGCGATTCCGGGCCGGCGCCGATCAGCTCATAGTCGTAGCGTGTGTCGCCGATCTCGCCGATGACGCCGACCGGCAGATTGCCGACGCGCCAACGCTTGCGGATGCGAGCGTTGAGCACAGAGGCCTCGAAGCGCGGATTGGCACCGATGATCAGCACCGCATCGGCCTGCTCGATGCCTTCGATGGTCGGGTTGAAGATATAGCTGGCGCGGCCGAGCGACGGATCGAGCGCGGCGCCATCCTGGCGGCAGTCGATGTTCTTGGAGCCGAGCGCGGCCATCAGCAGCTTGAGCGCGTAGATTTCTTCGACCGCGGCGAGATCGCCGGCGATGGCGCCGATCCGCTCGGGTGCGGTCTTTGCAACCTCGTCCTTGATCGCTGCGAAGGCCTCCGCCCAGCTTGCCGAAACGAGCCTGCCGTTCTTGCGCACGTAAGGGCGGTCTAGGCGCTGCGTGCGCAGGCCGTCCCAGATGAAACGGGTCTTGTCGGAGATCCACTCCTCGTTCACCGCCTCGTTGACGCGCGGCAGGATGCGCATCACCTCGCGACCGCGGCTGTCGACGCGGATCGCCGAGCCGACTGCGTCCATGACGTCGATCGATTCCGTCTTCGTCAGCTCCCACGGCCGTGCCTGGAAGGCGAACGGCTTGGAGGTCAGCGCGCCGACCGGGCACAGATCGATGACATTGCCCTGCAGCTCCGACGTCATCGCCTGTTCGAGATAGGTGGTGATCTCGGCATCCTCGCCGCGGCCGATCAGGCCGAGCTCGGAAATGCCGGCGACCTCGGTGGTGAAGCGGACGCAGCGCGTGCAATGGATGCAGCGGTTCATCACCGTCTTGACCAGTGGGCCGATATACTTGTCCTCGACCGCGCGCTTGTTCTCGTGATAGCGCGAGGAATCGACGCCGAAGGCCATCGCCTGGTCCTGCAGGTCGCATTCGCCGCCCTGGTCGCAGATCGGGCAATCGAGCGGATGATTGATCAACAGGAATTCCATCACGCCTTCGCGGGCCTTCTTGACCATCGGCGTGTTGGTGAAGATTTCCGGCGGCTCGCCATTCGGGCCGGGACGCAGGTCGCGCACGCCCATGGCGCAGGAGGCCTGTGGCTTGGGCGGACCGCCCTTCACCTCGATCAGGCACATGCGACAATTGCCGGCGATCGACAGGCGCTCGTGGAAGCAGAAGCGCGGCACTTCCGCGCCGGCGTCCTCGGCCGCCTGCAGCAGCGTGTAATGGTCGGGTACCGTGATCTCTTTCCCGTCGACCTTTAGCTTTGCCATTCGCCTCAAACCTCTGCGGATGTCCCGCAATCTATCCTTCCGGGCGCGACTGAAGCCGCGCCCGGCATTTCAATTCACTTCTTCGCGGCGAGCGCCGCGGCCTGGGCAGTCCAGTTGTCGCGGCCGATACGGCCGGCGAGCGACAGGTAATCTTCCACCCAGGCGATCTCTTCCGAGGTCCAGGCGGCGATCTGGCCATAGGTCCAGATGCCGAGACCGTTGAGCACCTTCTCCAGCTTCGGTCCGACACCCGAAATCGCCTTCAGGTCCGACGGATTCGCCGGCTTGTCGACGGCCTTAGGCTGCCTGAAATCCTCAGGCATCAGCCCCGTTGCGGCCGGTTGGGCGACAATATCGGCCCCGGTCGCGTCGAGCGCCTTCTCGGTCGCGTTCGCCGCTATGTCGGTCACATCCTGGGCGAAGGTCTGAGCCCTGGCGATCAACGTCTCGGTCGCCTTGCGCGCCTTGGAGGCGTTGGCGGCCGCTTCATGCTGCGCCTCGAGATCGTCGAGGAAGGGCTGGAACATGCGCTGCGAAGCCTCCAGCGCGCCGGTGAACGCGCCCATCCACATGCCGACGGCGTGGTTGGCCAGACCGATGCTGAGCGCCGACATCGCGGCGGCACCCGCGACTGGATGCGCCAGAAGGTTGACGGCGCTGGCCATCTCCTTCGGCATCATCTTGGTCAGGTCCTGGTTCATCTTCTCGAGTTGGTCCAAATCAGGCACAAACGGATAGGGTATCGAATACGGCGCCATAGAGATCTCCTGGTCGTTTCTTCGTATGCCCGCCCCAGTTTTTCAGTCTTCGGGCCAAGCCCGTATTTCGTAGTCTTATTCCGCCGCCACCATCACCGGCTCGACCCGGTGCGCGTTGCGCGAAAACTCGTCGATGCGGCGTTCCACCTCGCCGCGGAAATGCCGCATCAGGCCCTGAATCGGCCAGGCGGCCGCATCGCCCAGCGCGCAAATTGTGTGGCCCTCGACCTGCTTGGTGACGTCGAGCAGCATGTCGATCTCGCGCTTCTGCGCCTCGCCGCGCACCAGCCGCTCCATCACCCGCCACATCCAGCCGGTGCCTTCGCGGCACGGCGTGCACTGGCCGCAGCTCTCATGCTTGTAGAAGTAGGACAGCCTGGCGATCGCCTTCACGATATCCGTCGACTTGTCCATGACGATGACGGCCGCCGTGCCAAGGCCGGATTTCAGGTCGCGCAGCGCGTCGAAATCCATCGGCGCATCGATGATCTGCTCGGCCGGCACCAGCGGCACTGAAGCGCCGCCCGGAATGACCGCGAGCAGATTGTCCCAGCCGCCGCGGATGCCGCCGCAATGCGTCTCGATCAGCTCGCGGAACGGGATCGACATCGCTTCTTCGAAAGTGCACGGATTGTTGACGTGGCCGGACACGCAGAACAGCTTGGTGCCGGCATTGTTCGGGCGACCGAAGGACGAGAACCAGGCGGCGCCCCGGCGCAGAATGGTCGGCGCCACCGCGATCGATTCGACGTTGTTGACGGTGGTCGGGCAGCCATAGAGGCCGACATTGGCCGGGAATGGCGGCTTCAGCCGCGGCTGGCCCTTCTTGCCTTCCAGGCTTTCGAGCAGCGCCGTCTCCTCGCCGCAGATATAGGCGCCGGCGCCATGATGCATGTAGATGTCGAAGTCGTAGCCGGATGTGTTGTTCTTGCCGATCAGCTTGGCCGCGTAAGCCTCGTCGATGGCGCGCTGCAGCGCCTCACGCTCGCGGATGAACTCGCCGCGCACATAGATGTAGGCGGCGATCGCGCCCATCGCGAAGCCGGCGACCAGCGCGCCTTCGACCAGCGTGTGCGGATCGTTGCGCAGGATATCGCGGTCCTTGCAGGTGCCCGGCTCGGATTCGTCGGCATTGATGACCAGATAGCTCGGCCGTCCGTCGCTCTGCTTGGGCATGAACGACCACTTCAACCCCGTCGGGAAGCCGGCGCCGCCACGGCCGCGCAGGCCCGACGCCTTCATCTCGTTGATGATCCAGTCGCGCCCCTTGGCGACGAGGCCTGGCGTGTCGTCCCAGATGCCGCGCGACTGCGCGCCGGCCAGCGACTTGTCGAACAGGCCGTAGATGTTGGTGAAGATGCGGTCTTTGTCCTGAAGCATTTTTCGTCCCTCAGACCGGCTTCTTGCCGAAGACGCGGATGTATTCGGCGACGCCGCCCTTGGCGAGCGCCTTGGCCTGCTTCACCCAGTCGTCGCGCTCGATGCGGCCGCGGAAATTGAGATAGCCGTCGACCCATTCGCGCTCGGCCTTCTTCCAGGCGGCGACCTGCGCGAAGGTGTAGATGCCCAGCGAATGCAGGCTGCCTTCTATCTTCGGGCCGACGCCTGAGATCAGCTTGAGATCGTCGACCGTTGCCGGGCGCTCGATGCCGGCCGGCCGGTTCTTGTCGTCGAGCGAAGGTTTCGTCGTCTTGGCGACAGGCTGCTTGGTTTCCGGCGCCTTGAAAGCGGTGACCGGCTCGGCCTTGGTCTTCGGCCCGCTGCGCGGCTTTGAAACCGCCTCGACTTCCGGAGAAGCCTGATTGGCGTTGGCGGCCGAATGGCGCGGCGCCCTGACGCTGGCGCCATTCTCGGTGGCCGGGGCGACCTTGACCGGGGACGGCGTGTTGAGCGCCGGGCTGGTTTCAGCCGCATGGGTCTTCGGCTTGCTGGATTTTGACGGTCCAATCGGGCCAGAGGCGGCCGTAGCCGGCGCCGAAGCTGCCGGCGCAGCGGGTGCCGGGGCTGCGGCGGGAGTTGCAGGCGGCGCCGACGCGAGAGCTTCCTTGGCGGCTTTCGCCGCCGCCCTGGCTTCCTTGTCGCGCGTCGACTTCAGGATCGCCTTTTCGCTGGTCAGCGTCGTCAGCCCGGTAGCCGGCTCGGACCCGTGGCGGCCGTTCTGCGGACCAGGCGTCACCTCGGCGCCCTTGCCGGCGTCGTAGAGATCGATGATCTCGGCCAGCCGCTCGGGCGTCAGGTCCTCGAAAGTGTCCTTGAAGATCATGACCATCGGCGCGTTGACGCAGGCGCCGAGGCATTCGACCTCCTCCCACGACAGCGTGCCCTTGTCGTTAGTATGGAACTGGTCGTGATGGATTTTCGAACGGCACACATCCATCAGCGCTTCGGAGCCGCGCAACATGCAGGGCGTGGTGCCGCAGACCTGGATATGCGCGCGCGTGCCGACCGGATTGAGCTGGTACTGCGTATAGAAAGTCGCGACTTCGAGGCCACGGATGCGCGGCATGCCGAGCATGTCCGAGATCGTCTCGATCGCCGCCTTGGTGACCCAGCCTTCCTGCTCCTGCGCGATCATCAGCAACGGGATGATCGCCGACTGCTCGCGCCCCTTCGGGTATTTGGCGATCCACTGCTGGGCGGCCGCCGCGTTCGCCTCGTTGAAGGCGAAGGTGGCAGGCTGGAGGCTGGCTTCTGCAAGACGGCGGACTGACATTTAGCGATCGACCTCACCAAACACGATGTCGAGGGAGCCAAGCACGGCGGTGACGTCGGCCAGCATGTGGCCGCGGCACAGGAAATCCATGGCTTGCAGATGCGCGAAACCGGGCGCGCGCAGCTTGCAGCGATAGGGCTTGTTGGTGCCGTCGGAGACCAGGTAGACGCCAAATTCGCCCTTCGGTGCCTCGACGGCCGCATAGACCTCGCCGGCCGGCACGCGGTAGCCCTCGGTATAGAGCTTGAAGTGATGGATCAGCGCTTCCATCGAGCGCTTCATCGCGGCGCGCTTCGGCGGCACGACCTTGCCGTCGAGGTTCGACACGGGGCCGGCGCTTTCCTTGCCGAGCAGCAGATCGACGCACTGGCGCATGATCTTCGCCGACTGGCGCATCTCTTCCATGCGCACAAGGTAACGGTCGTAGCAGTCGCCGTTCTTGCCGATCGGAATGTCGAAATCCATCTCGGAATAGCATTCATAGGGCTGCGATTTGCGCAGGTCCCAGGCGGCGCCCGAGCCGCGCACCATCACGCCAGAAAAGCCCCAGGCCCAGGCGTCGGCCAGGGACACCGTGCCGATATCGACATTGCGCTGCTTGAAGATGCGGTTGCCGGTCAAGAGCGCGTCGAGATCGTCGATCGACTTCAGGAACGGGTCGATCCACTTGCCGATGTCCTCGACCAGCTTCTGCGGCAGGTCCTGATGAACGCCGCCCGGCCGGAAATAGGCCGCATGCATGCGCGAACCCGAGGCGCGCTCGTAAAACACCATTAGCTTTTCGCGTTCGACGAAGCCCCAAAGCGGTGGCGTCAGCGCGCCGACATCCATGGCCTGCGTCGTCACATTCAAGATGTGCGACATGATACGGCCCATCTCGGAATAGAGCACCCGGATCAGTTGCCCACGCTTCGGCACCTCGATGCCGAGCAGGCGCTCGGCCGCGAGAGCGAAGGCATGCTCCTGGTTCATCGGCGCGCAATAATCGAGCCGGTCGAGATAAGGCACGGCCTGCAGATAAGTCTTGGCCTCGATCAGCTTCTCGGTGCCGCGATGCAGCAGACCGATATGCGGATCGACGCGGTCGACCACCTCGCCGTCCAGCTCCAGCACCAGGCGCAAAACGCCATGCGCCGCAGGATGCTGCGGGCCGAAGTTGATGTTGAAGTTGCGGACGGAGGTTTCAGCCATGGGTCGCCCTACTGTTTCGCCTTCTCATCCCCGGGAAGCACGTAATCCGTTCCTTCCCACGGGCTCAAGAAGTCGAAATTTCTGAATTCCTGCTTCAATTCCACCGGCTCGTAGATCACCCGCTTGGCCTCGTCGTCGTAGCGCACCTCGACGAAACCGGTCAGCGGGAAATCCTTGCGCAGCGGATGCCCCTCGAAACCATAGTCGGTGAGAATGCGGCGCAGGTCCGGATGGCCCGAGAACAGCACGCCGTAAAGGTCGTAGGTCTCGCGCTCGAACCAGTCGGCACCCGGATAGACGCCGGTCAGCGACGGCACCAGCGTCTCCTCGTCGGCCTGGACCTTGAGCCTGATGCGGACATTCTGCTTCGGCGACAATAGGTGATAGACGACGTCGAAGCGCCTGGCGCGCGACGGGTAGTCCGCTCCGCAGACATCGATGATCGAGATGAACTGGCAGCGCGGATCGTCGCGCAGGAAGGTCGCGACCTCGATCAGGTTGCCCGGTTCAACCGAAACCGTCAGCTCACCATAGGCAAGCACGGCTTCGCCAATGCGGCCGGAGAGCTTCTCGCCGAGATAGATGGAGAGTTCGTTCAACGCCAGGGTCATCGGCTCACCGTTCGATCGTGCCGGTGCGGCGGATCTTCTTCTGCAGAAGGAGAATGCCGTAGAGCAGCGCCTCCGCGCTCGGCGGGCAGCCGGGCACATAAATGTCGACCGGCACGACGCGGTCGCAGCCGCGCACCACCGAATAGGAATAGTGGTAGTAGCCGCCGCCATTGGCGCAGGAGCCCATCGAGATGACGTAGCGCGGCTCCGGCATCTGGTCGTAGACCTTGCGCAGCGCCGGCGCCATCTTGTTGGTCAGCGTGCCGGCGACGATCATAATGTCGGACTGGCGCGGCGACGCGCGCGGGGCGACGCCGAAACGCTCCGAGTCATAGCGCGGCATCGAGGTGTGGATCATCTCGACCGCGCAGCAGGCGAGGCCGAAAGTCATGAACATCAGCGAGCCGCTGCGCGCCCAGGTGATCAGTGCCTCGGTCGAGGTGACGAGAAAACCCTTGTCGGCCAGCTCATTGTTGATTTCGAGGAAGAAGGGATCGTCCTCCCCCACCGGCCTGCCGGTGTTGGGGTCGATGATGCCCTTGGGCTTCGGCGCGACGAGGGTGCCTGAACTATCGTTCAATCCCATTCCAGCGCTCCTTTTTTCCATTCATAGGCAAAACCGATGGTCAACACCGCCAGGAACACCATCATCGACCAGAAGCCGAGCATGCCGAGCTTCGAGAAGGACACCGCCCACGGGAACAGGAAGGCGACCTCGAGATCGAAGATGATGAACAGGATCGACACCAGGTAGAAGCGGATGTCGAACTTCATGCGGGCGTCGTCGAACGAGTTGAACCCGCATTCATAGGCGGAAAGCTTTTCCGGGTCGGGATTGCGGTAGGCGACAAGGAACGGAGCGATGATGAGCGCCAGACCGACGATCATCGCCACGGCGATGAACAGCACGATAGGCAGGTACGAACTTAGGAGTGCGCTCATGCGGCGACTTTCCTTCGGCGGGGGCAGTTCATTTTGATTACAGCAACGAACTCTAATGCGGAAGCGTGACAGATTAACCGCTGAACCGTTTTAAGGGGCCCATGCTGCAACGCGGCGAGGGTTAGCGCAGCGGTTTCGGTGACGCAAGTCAAACGTTGTTCAAATCGCGGCTCTGGACGCCTTATCGGAAGAAACTGGTCCGATCCGCTCCTGTTTGATTTCCTTCAGTTTTTACTCCAGTTTTCTCTCCTGACATATCTCCCGCCATTTGCCTGCTAGCATGGCCGGAATCACCGGCTAAAAATCCAACGGACGATCGGGGCAAGGACACCTGATGAAGGACAAGATTTCGCTGGCCATGGCGAGGCGCGTCGCGCTCGGGGCGCAAGGGTTCAACGACCCTAGGCCCAGTGGTGTTCCGGATCGCCGCCACCTTGCGCGGGTACTTTCGCGAACCGGCCTTCTGCAGATCGATTCCGTGAGCGCGGTGGTGCGCGCGCATTACATGCCGCTCTATTCGCGCCTCGGCCCCTACCCGCTTACGCTGCTCGACAATGCCGCAGTCACCCGCAAGCGCGCCGTGTTCGAATACTGGGCGCATGAGGCGTCGTTCCTGCCCGTCGAGACCTATCCTTTGATGCGCTGGCGCATGCAGCGCGCCGAGCGGGGCGACGAGATGTATCTCGGCCTAGCGAAATGGGGTCGTGAACGCAAGGAAATGATCGACGAGATATATGGAGAAGTCGCCGATCGTGGTCCGATCGCCGCCTCCGATATCGAAGGCCACAAGGGCAATGGCGGCTGGTGGGGCTGGAGCGAGGCCAAGCACGCTTTCGAATGGCTGTTCTGGGCCGGTCGCATCACCACGGCCTACCGCCGCGGCTTCGAACGCTATTACGACCTGCCCGAGCGCGTTTTGCCGCAGGCGGTGCTCGACCTTCCCATTCCCTCGGTCGAGGACGCGCATCGCGAGTTGCTGCGCATTTCCGCCCGCGCCCATGGCATCGCCACCTATGGCGACCTGCGCGACTATTTTCGTCTCGCGCCGGGCGACACGAAGGGTCGCATCGAGGAACTGGTCGAAGCCGGCGAATTGCTGTCGGTGAAGGTCGAAGGTTGGGACAAGACCGCCTATCTCCACAAGGACGCCCGTTTCCCGCGCCGGATAGAAGCGCGCGCCCTGCTCGCCCCTTTCGATCCCGTCGTCTTCGAACGCACCAGGACGGAGAAACTCTTCGATTTCCGCTACCGCATCGAGATCTACACGCCGGCCGAGAAACGCCAATATGGCTACTACGTGCTGCCCTTCCTGCTCGGCGATCGGATCGTCGCCCGCGTCGATCTGAAAGCTGACCGCCCGGCCAGCATCTTGCGCGTCCACGCCGCCTACGCCGAGGCCGGCGCCCCGCCCGAAACGGCCGCCCAGCTCTTCGACGAGTTGAAGCAGATGCAGGGCTGGCTCGGCCTGGAGGCGATCGAAGTGACGCCGGCCGGCGACCTCGGGCCGGCGCTGGCCGACATCGCGGTGTCGTAGCTGCGCGTTGACAGGGAGAGTGAACAAAAATAGAACATCCCAACTGTGGTTAGGATCGGTTGCGATGGTTTTCAGTCGCTCGATATGTCTGGTCTTGGCCTACCTGACCTTAGCGTCGCCATCATATGCGACAGGTGCTTACCGAGAGGAATGGGTAGAGGTCACGCGTCCAGTCATTTTCTGTGGCGGCCACATTGCACCCGGTATGCAGCCAAAAGAAGTGACGGCGCTTCTTCTGCCGTGGTTGGAGTTTGGAACGATCGACAAGCAGATCGCAGGCGCCTGTGGCTTATTGCCGGTAGGGCAGCGCTATATAATAGTTCATGAGCCGAAGTTCGACGCCAATCGCTTCGTCTTGATGTGGGAACCGGTTTGCCAGCGCGGCTGTTCGTTAAGTATGGCGCCCGTGGCCTCACCGCCTCGCAAACTTGTGGGTCCATACCTCAAACCCATAAAGCCGCCAAAAGGCTGGTACTAAGCCAGTCGTTGACTCCAGCCCCCTGAACCCTCTAAATCCGCCGCAGACGGTCTTCTCCCGGCAAAGGGAGGAGCCAAGAGGGAATGCGGTGCGGGCCGAAAGCCCAAATCCGCGGCTGTCCCCGCAACTGTAAGCGACGAGCCTCTGCCGAAAACCACTGGGATGTTCCCGGGAAGGCGGCATTCAGGGTGACGACCCGCGAGCCAGGAGACCTGCCGTCTGAGACTTTAAGTATCCGAATGCCCGGCGGGTTTTCCGGGCAAGGAGCATGGTTTTGGATCGCAACGGCAGTTTCCCGGCAAACAGCGCGGACATTCCGTCCGAGCCCGATGCTTTGGCTGGCGCCACCGTCATCGTCTGCTCATCCTGCCGCGACGAGACCGGGTCGGATGCGCATCCGCGCGCCGGCGCGCTGCTTGCCGAAGACACGCGTCGGGCTGCTTGCGGCGAAAAGATCGACATCCGTACCGTCGAATGCCTCGGCAACTGCAAGCGCCGGCTAAGCGCCGCGCTGCTGCGCGACGGCTGCTGGAGCTACGTCTTCGGCGATCTGAACACGACCAGCGGCGCCGATCTCGTCGCCGGCGCAAAGCTCTTCGCCACCTCGACCGATGGCCTCATCCCCTGGCGCGGCCGGCCCGATTCTCTCAAGCGCGGCCTGGTTGCCCGCATCCCTCCCCTCGACATGCTGAAGGACCGACCATGAACGCATCCGTTTCCCGCGTGCCCTGCACCGTCGTCACCGGCTTCCTCGGCGCCGGCAAGACGACGCTGATCCGCAACCTGCTCGAGAACGCCAAGGGCAAGCGGCTGGCGATCATCGTCAACGAGTTCGGCGATGTCGGCATCGACGGCGAGATCCTGAAAGGCTGCGTCGACTCTTGTCCGGAAGAAAACATCGTCGAGCTCGCCAATGGCTGCATCTGCTGCACCGTCGCCGACGATTTCGTGCCGGCGCTCGACCAGATCCTGTCGCTCAACCCCAAGGTCGACCACATCCTGATCGAGACCTCGGGCCTCGCTCTGCCGAAGCCGCTGGTGCAGGCATTCCAGTGGCCGACGGTGAAGAGCCGCGTGACGGTCGATGGCGTCATCGCCGTGGTCGACGGCCCGGCGCTCGCCGACGGCCGTGTCGCTTCCGATATGGATGCCCTGCAGGCGCAGCGTGCGGCGGACGATTCCCTCGACCATGACGATCCGGTCGAAGAGGTGTTCGAGGACCAGATCGCCTGCGCCGACCTGATCATCCTGTCGAAAAGCGATCTGATGGATGCGGCAGGCTCCGCCCGTGCCAACGCCGTCATCGGCGAGCATGTCGCGCGCGCGGTCAAGGTCGTGCCGACAGCGCAGGGCAAGGTTGACCCGTCCGTGCTGCTCGGCCTTGGCCTTGCGGTGGAGGGCGACATCGAGAACCGCAAGACCCATCACGACGACGAGCTCGACCACGAGCACGACGATTTCGATTCCTTCGTCCTCGACATCCCGTCCATCGCCAATCCCGACGAGCTGGCCAAGCGCGTCGCCCTTGCCGCCGAGCAGGAAAACGTGCTGCGCGTCAAAGGTTTCGTCGAGGTCGGCGGCAAGCCGATGCGGCTCCTGCTGCAGGCCGTCGGCCCGCGCGTCAATCATTACTACGACCGCGCCTGGACGGCTGAGGACGACCGCCGCTCGCGGCTCGTTGTCATCGGCCTCAAGGGGCTGAACCGCCCGGCGATCGAGCGTATCCTCGCCGGCTGAGGCAATCCGGACCGCGATGCACATCCTCGCCACCACATCCGCTTCGCTCGACGATCTCGCCGAGCCGATCGACCTCAGGCAGACGCCTGCGGATGTGGTGGCGCTGTCCTTCACCGACAGCGACCTCGCCGGCCTGGCCGCCGCCTGGAAGGCCAATGCGGCGCGGTTACCCTCGATGCGGCTGGCGGCCCTTCGCGACCTTCGCCATCCGATGTCGGTTGACCTGTGGATCGACAGCGTCGCCCGCCACGCCAGGGTCATCCTAGTGCGCATCCTCGGCGGCTATGACTGGTGGCGTTATGGCTGTGACCAGCTCGCCGCAGTGGCGCGCGAACGCGGCATAAAGCTCGCGCTGCTGCCCGGCGAAAGCCACGACGAGGACCAGCGCCTGATCGAAGCCTCCACCCTGCCGCGCGCCGAGCTCGACGCCCTGCTCGGCTATTTCCGCGAAGGCGGTCCGGCCAATATGAACGCGCTGGTCCAGAGGCTGGCAAGGCTTGCTGGGTCGGATGCGGCCGTGACCGAGCCGGTGAGCGTGCCGAAGGCGGGGTATTATCAGCCGGGAGTTGGTGTCGTCGAGAAGCCGAACCTTTTAAAGGCGGAACTCGACGCCTACAATTTCGCCGTCATCCCCATCCTCTTCTACCGCTCGATGCTGCTTGCCGCCGACGTGGCACCGATCGACGCACTCGTTGACGCCCTGTGTTCGCAAGGCCTAGCGCCTGTACCGATCTTCGTCTCCAGCCTCAAAGACGCGGCATCCCTGGCCTTCGTCGAAACCGCCCTCACCTCCCTGAACCCCTCCGCCATCGTCACCGCCACCGCCTTCGCCTCCGGCGCGGAACCCGGTGCCGAGACCCTCTTCGACCGCGCCGGTGTGCCCGTCTTCCAGGTCATCGTCGCCACGACGAGGCGCGAGGTCTGGCAAAAGAACCAGCGCGGTCTGGCTCCTGCCGACC
Source organism: Mesorhizobium sp. CA16 (assembly GCF_020165175.1). Taxonomy (NCBI): domain Bacteria; kingdom Pseudomonadati; phylum Pseudomonadota; class Alphaproteobacteria; order Hyphomicrobiales; family Phyllobacteriaceae; genus Mesorhizobium; species Mesorhizobium sp. CA16. The sequence continues at coordinate 65,494 of NZ_JAIUHP010000011.1, read as the reverse complement.
TTGCCATGCATGTGGTGCTGCCCGAGCTCGACGGCCGCATCCTCGCCGGCGCGGTCTCGTTCAAGGGCGAGGTCGAGACCGATCCGGCGCTCGCCTTCCGCGCCTTCGCCAACAGGCCCGAGCCGGACCGCATCGCGCAGGTGGCCAAGCGGATCGCAGCGTTTATCCGCCTGCAGCGGACGGAGAGGGCCGAGCGCAAGCTCGCAATCCTGATCCCTGATTATCCGAGCGCGCCAGGGCGAACCGGTTACGCCGTTGGGCTCGATGTGCCGTCGAGCGTGCTCGCCATGCTGCAGGACCTGAAGGAACAAGGCTACGCGGTTGAAGGGATTCCGCAATCGCCGCGCGCGTTGCTGGATGCGCTGGAGGTAGGTGGGCACGGCCTTACGTTGACGGATTACGTTGCCTTTTCAGCGGAACTGCCGAGGGAAGCGCGAGCTTCAGTTGAGGCGACATGGGGCAAGGCAAAGGGGATAGGTTCGCGCGAGGCACCCCCCTCTGTCCTGCCGGACATCTCCCCCGCAGGGGGGGAGATTGATCTGTCGCCACCGCTTTCGCCAATCGGCAGTGTTGTAGGTGGAGCGCCGGCGCCCGAACTGCCAATCTCCCCCCTAGAGGGGGAGATGTCCGGCAGGACAGAGGGGGGCGCGACAGAACGCCAGCCTTGGCAGCTAGCGGGTGAAACAACCTTCCCCTTCCGCGCCGCGACCTTCGGCAACGTCACCGTGGCGCTGGCCCCCGACCGCGGCCGCTCGGCCGACCGCCGCGCCGACTATCACGACCCGACGCTGCCCCCGCGCCACGAGCTGATCGCCTTCGGCCTGTGGCTGCAAAAATCGCTCGGCGTGCATGCCATCATCCATGTCGGCGCGCATGGCACGCTCGAATGGCTGCCGGGCAAGACGGTGGCCCTCTCCGGAACCTGCTTCCCGGAGATCGTCACCGGATCGCTGCCGGTCATCTATCCATTCATCGTCTCCAATCCGGGCGAGGCGGCGCAGGCCAAGCGCCGCATTTCGGCCGTCACCCTCGGCCATCTGCCGCCGCCGCTGAGCGGCGCCGGCCTAGACGAGGCGCAACAGAAACTCGAGCGGTTGGTCGACGAATACGCGCAGGCCGACGGCCTCGACCGCCGCCGCCGTGACCAACTTGCAAAGCTGATCGTCGAGACCGCGCAGAAGACTGGCCTCGCTTCTGAAGCGGGCGTGGCCAAGGCTGATCAACCCGACGAGGCGCTGCGCCGCATCGACGCGTGGCTTTGCGATCTCAAGGATTTCGCCGTCAAGGATGGGCTGCACGTCTATGGCCGCGCGCAGGAACACGAAACCGATCCGCTGCGCCGGCAAAGCGCGGAAACCGAAAAGGCAGCCCTCCTCGCCGCGCTCGACGGCCGTCACATCAAGGCCGGCCCTGCCGGCGCCCCGGCGCGCGGTCGCTCCGATGTGCTCCCCACCGGCCGCAACCTCTTCACCTCCGATCCGCGCACAATGCCGACGCCAACCGCCTATGACCTCGGCCAGGCGGCGGCGGAGGAAGTGGTGCGCAGCTATATGCAAAGCCATGGCGACTGGCCGCGCTCGCTGGTCATCGACCTCTGGGGTTCCGCCTCGTTGCGCACCGGGGGCGAGGAGATCGCGCAAGGTCTGGCGCTGATGGGCTGCCGGCCGCAATGGGATGCCGCCACCGGCCGCGTCACCGGCATCGAGGTGCTGCCGCCGGCCACGCTCGGCCGCCCGCGCGTCGACGTCACCTGGCGCATCTCCGGCCTGTTCCGCGACATGTTCCCGACCCAGATCGCGCTGATCGACGCCGCCGCCAATGCGGTCGCCAGCCGCGACGAAGATGACGCGGAAAACCCCCTCGCCGCGGCGACCCGCGCGGAAGGCAAGGTCGGACCGCGCATTTTCGGCACCTCACCGGGAACTTATGGCGCCGGCGTCGAGGACTTGCTGTCGCGCGGCGAATGGGGCGCGCGCGAAGAGATCGGCCGCGCTTATCTCGACGCCACCTCGCACGCCTATGGCGGCGCCGATGGCGAAGCGATCTCGGCGCCCGGCGCTTTCGAAGACCGCATCGCCGAAGCCGATCTCCTCGTCCACACCGGCGATGATCCGGGCCGCGACATCCTTGAAGGCTCGGCCGACGTCGCCTTCATCGGCGGCTTTTCGGCCGCCCTTGCCACGCTCGGCCGCAATGCCGACGTGATCGTGCTCGACACGACCGACCCGAAAAAGCCGAAGCCGCGTTCGATCGGCGAAGCGGTATCGCGCGTGGTCCGCGCCCGCGCCGTCAACCCGCGCTTCATCGCCGGCCAGATGCGGCATGGCCCGCGCGGCGCCTCGGAATTCGCCGAGACCGTCGACCGTCTGGTCGGCTTCGCCGAAACCACCCATGCCATTTCGGGCGCGCTGATCGAGGCCGTCCATGACGCCTATGTTGGCGATCCGGACGTGCGCGCCTTCCTGCTGCGCGAGAACCCGGCGGCTGCCAAGGTCATCGCCGAACGGTTCCTCGCCGCGCGTCGGCGCGGCCTCTGGCATCCGCTCAGGAATTCCATCGACGACGATCTCGCGGCCCTGATTGCCGAGGCCCAGGCAAGCGAGGTGGCGGCATGAATGCATTTTCGCGCCGTGGCGCCTGCCCGGCCCTGAGCGCCCCGATGCAGACCGGTGACGGGCTGCTCGTGCGGCTCAATCCGGTCGCAGGAGGACTCGCGCCCAAGTCGCTCATCGGACTCGGTGAATCCGCTTTGCGCCACGGCAACGGCATCATGGAAGTGACCGCGCGCGGCAGCCTGCAGATCCGCGGTTTGACGGCCGAAAGCGCCCGGCTGCTGGCGGACGAAGTAGATGCGCTAGGCATCGCGGTGCGCAGTGGCGTTCCGGTCGAGACCGGACCGCTGGCGGGAATCGATCCAGAAGAGATCGTCGATCCGCGCCCGTTGGCAGAGCGAATCAGCGCGGCGATCGAGGAAGCCGGGCTGACGGCAAGGCTGGGGCCGAAGGTGTCGGTGGTTGTCGACGGCGGCGGACAGCTGACGATGGATGCGGTGACGGGCGATGTGCGGCTGAAGGCGGTGCAGGTTGCGGCGGGCATCTGGTGGAGCGTGTCGATTGCCGGCGACGGGCGGAGCGCGAAGCCGCTCGCGGCGGTCGATGCGGATGCTGGGCGTGACATTACAGTTGCTGCACTCCGGATGGTCTCGGAAAAGGGCCGGGAGGCGCATACCCGCGATTTGTCGGAGCGGCAGTTGGCCTCTCTCGCCAGCTGGCATTCCTTCGCGCCCCCCTCTGTCCTGCCGGACATCTCCCCCTCTGGGGGGGAGATTGGTAGTTCCCGCGCCGGCTCTCCACTTTCAGCGTTGGAGATTGGCGAAAGCCGCGGTGACAAGGCAATCTCCCCCCTTGAGGGGGAGATGTCCGGCAGGACAGAGAGGGGGGTGCAGGAACGCCAGCCCGCGAGAAGTCCCATTGGCCTATTCAATCTAGGCAACAACACCGCCCTAGGCATCGCCCTGCCCTACGGCAGCATGCCGGCGCAAAACCTCATCGGTCTCGCCGCCCAAGCCGCGAACCTCGGCGCCTCCGAAATCCGCCTCGCCCCAGGCCGAGCCCTGCTCTTCCTCGGTCTCTCCGCCCCCTCCACGCTCCAATCCTCCGCCGCCGCGCTCGGCTTTGTCACCGACCCCGCCGATCCGCGCACCCGCATCGCCGCCTGCCCCGGCACGCCGGCCTGCGCGTCCGGCCGCATCGCCACCCGTGCCATCGCCGAAACGATCGCAAAAGAAAGCGCGGACCTCCTTGACACCTCGCTGACCCTGCACGTTTCCGGCTGCGCCAAGGGCTGCGCGCATCCCGGCACCGCTGCGCTCACCCTGGTCGGCGACGAAAACGGAGCCGGACTTGTCGTGGACGGGACGGCAAAGGCCCTTCCTGCCGCGTACAGGCCGGGCTATGACGCCGCGCGCGGGGTCGCCGGCATCCTTGCCGCGATCCGCGACGGAAGACATCAGGGCGAAACCGCCGCCGCCTGCCTGAAAAGATTTGGCGCGGCCGGCATCGCCGAACTCTATCGACGGAACCAGTGAATGGCCGCCTACGACTATATCCATGACGGAACGGCGATCTACGAGCGGTCTTTCGCCATCATCCGCGCCGAGGCGGATCTGTCGCGCTTCTCGGAGGCGGAAGCCGATGTCGCGATTCGAATGATCCATGCCTGCGGCCAGGTCGAAGCCGCCAGCCATTTCGTCTTCTCGAATAATTTCGTTACCGCCGCCCGGACCGCGCTCGCCGCCGGCGCGCCGATCTTCTGCGATGCCGAGATGGTGGCGCACGGCGTCACCCGCGCCCGTCTGCCGGCCGGCAACGAGGTGATATGCACGCTGCGCGACCCGCGCACGCACGACATCGCCAGGCAAATCGGCAACACCCGCTCGGCCGCCGCGATCGACCTCTGGGGCGAGCGCATGGCCGGCTCTGTCGTCGCCATCGGCAACGCGCCGACCGCGCTCTTCTATCTGCTTGAGAAGCTGCGCGACGGCGCGCCGAGGCCGGCCGCGATCATCGGCATGCCCGTGGGCTTCGTGGGTGCTGCCGAATCCAAGGATGCGCTGGCCGAAAATTCCTACGGCGTGCCCTACGCTATCGTGCGCGGCAGGCTGGGCGGCAGCGCCATGACCGCCGCCGCGCTCAATTCGTTGGCGAGGCCTGGCCTGTGAACGCGATCATGAAAGGCCGTCTGGTCGGCGTCGGCACCGGCCCCGGAGATCCGGAGCTTCTGACACTGAAGGCGGCGCGCGCGTTGGCAGAGGCGGACGTCGTCGCCTATTTCGCCAAGCGCGGCAACAACAGCAATGCGCGTGCCATCGTCGAGGCGCGCTTCCGGCCGGACATGATCGAGCTGCCGCTGCTCTATCCGGTGACGACGGAGATCGATAAGGATCACGACGACTACCGCGCGCAGATCGCCGATTTCTACGAGCAATCGGCCGAACAGGTGGCCGAGCATCTCGGCGCCGGCAGGATCGTGGCGGTGCTGTCGGAGGGCGATCCGCTCTTCTACGGCTCCTACATGCATCTGCATGTGCGGCTGGCGCACCGCTTCCCGACCGAGGTCATCCCCGGCGTCACCGCCATGTCCGGCTGCTGGTCCGCCACCGGCTTGCCGATCGTCCAGGGCGACGACGTGCTGAGTGTGCTGCCCGGCACGATGAGCGAGTTCGAGCTGACCCGCCGCCTCGCCGACACAGATGCCGCCGTCATCATGAAGGTCGGCCGCAACCTGCCAAAAATCCGCCGCGCGCTGGAAGCGACCGGCAAGCTGGCGAAGGCCGTCTATGTCGAGCGCGGCACCATGCCGGGCAGCGTCTCGATGCGGCTGGCCGAAAAATCGGACGACAAGGCGCCCTATTTCGCCATCGTGCTGGTTGCCGGCTGGTCGGCTCGCCCGGGTGCCAAGGCATGAGCGGCCGCCTTACCGTCATCGGTCTCGGACCCGGCAATGCCGACCAGGTCACGCCGCAGGCTGCCAATGCCGTGGCCGAGGCTTCCTTCTTCTATGGCTACAAGCCCTATCTCGACCGGCTGGAGCTGCGGCCGGACCAGACCCGCATCGCCTCCGACAACCGCGAGGAACTCGCCCGCTCCAACGAAGCGCTGGCCAAGGCCGCAGAAGGCCACAATGTCGCCGTCGTTTCCGGCGGCGATCCCGGCGTTTTCGCCATGGCCGCCGCCGTTTGCGAGGCGATCGAAGCCGGCCCTGAAGAATGGCGTGCCATCGACATCTCGGTTGTCCCGGGCGTGACTGCGATGCTTGCCGTCGCCGCCCGCATCGGCGCACCGCTCGGCCATGATTTCTGCGCCATCTCGCTCTCCGACAATTTGAAGCCGTGGGACCTGATCGAATTGCGCCTGCTGGCAGCGGCCGGCGCCGGCTTCGTCGTCGCGCTCTACAATCCCATCAGCAAGGCTCGCCCCTGGCAGCTTGGCCGCGCCTTCGAATGCCTGAAGGCGATCCTGCCCGGCACCACGCCAGTGATCTTCGGCCGGGCTGCCGGCCGGCCCGACGAGCGCATCGAAGTCTCTCTGCTGGCGGACGCCGACGCCGAAAAGGCCGACATGGCGACCTGCATCATCATCGGCTCGCCGGAGACCCGCATCATCAAGCGCGGCGAAAAACCAGCGCTGGTCTACACGCCGCGTTCTGCAACGGCGTCGAAAAGATGATCGACTTTTGCCGCCAGCGCATCGACGGTCTCAGTCGAAGGAACGTCCGGCAAAGGCGGTCGGCGGATCATGATCACTTCGATGCCGAGCGCCCGCGCAGCGGCGATCTTGCCATAGGTCGCCTCGCCGCCGCTGTTCTTGGAAACGACGGCATCGATACCGTATTTTTCGAGCAACGCCCTTTCGTCCGCTTCCGGAAACGGTCCACGCGCCAGGAGGTAAAGCGCATCGGGCACGCCAAGCTTCGGCTCGACCGGATCGACACTGCGGATCAGACAACGGTGCTGCGGAGCGGCCTCGAACGCGCCCGCCTCCTGCCGGCCGATCGCCAGGAAGACGCAACGCGGCGCCGTGCCGAGCGCACGTGCCGCCTCGGTGACATTGTCAACCAGCGTCCAGCGATCACCCGTCACGGGTTCCCAGCCGGGACGGCGCAGCGCCAGGATCGGCACGTCCGTCTGCCTTGCCGCTTCGGCGGCATTGGCCGAAATACGCGCGGCGTATGGATGCGTGGCGTCGATCAGCAGATCGACGTGTTCTTCCCGAAGATAGGCAGCCAGCCCATCTGCGCCGCCAAAGCCGCCGGCACGCACCGGCACGCCTTGCGCGACCGGGCTTTCAGTGCGGCCGGCCAGCGACAGCGTGACCGAAAAATCGTCGCGGCGGGCGAGCTTCCCGGCCAATTGCCGGGCTTCCGTCGTTCCGCCGAGGATCAGGATATGGTGGGTCATCATGCCTGCTAAGGGTCCGCGCGCCGCCAAGCCAGCCTCAAAATGGCTCACCATCGTCGGCATCGGCGAGGACGGTGTAGCGGGTCTCGGCGACGAGGCCAAGCAGCGGATTGCGCAGGCGGACGTCGTGTTCGGCGGAAGGCGGCATCTTGCGCTCGTCTCTTCCCTCGCCAACGGCGAAACCCGCTCATGGCCGACACCCTTCGACGCGGAAATGCGCGACGTGCTGGCGCTCGCGGGCAAGGACGTCTGCGTGCTCGCGTCCGGCGACCCGTTCTTTCACGGCGTCGGCGTCACGCTCGCGCGCAAGGTAGAACCGGAACAGATGCTCGTCCTGCCGGCGCCCTCATCTCTGTCGCTCGCGGCATCGCGCCTCGGCTGGGCCTTGCAGGACGTCGAGACCATCTCGCTGCACGGCCATTCGATCGACCTGATCCGGCCCCTGCTCCACCCCGGCGCGCGCATCCTTGCCCTGACATCGGATGGCGACGCTCCGGCTGCTATCGCCGCGCTGCTCGACGAACTCGGTTTCGGCCCGTCGCGATTCACGGTCCTCGAAGCGCTGGGCGGCCCCGATGAGATGCGCCGCGCCGCTCGAGCCGATGCCTTCGATCTCAAAAACATCAATTCGCTCAACGTGCTGGCGCTCGAAATTGAATCGACGCCGGATGCGCGCATCCTGCCCTTGACCGTCGGCCTCGCCGATCATCTGTTCGAGCATGACGGTCAGATCACCAAGCGCGAGATCCGCGCCATCACGCTGTCGGCGCTGGCGCCCCGGCGCGGCGAACTGCTGTGGGACATCGGCGCCGGTTCCGGCTCGATCGGCATCGAGTGGATGCTGGCTCATTCCTCGCTGCGCGCCATCGCCATCGAGGCTAACGCAGAACGCGCCGCCCGCATCGCTCGCAACGCCGCGCATTGCGGCGTGCCCGGCCTCGTCGTGATCGAGGGCGCCGCGCCTAAGGCGCTGGCAAAATTGGAGACGCCCGATGCCATCTTCATCGGCGGCGGCGGCAGCGATGCCGGGGTGCTGGAGCAGGCGATCAAGGCGCTGCGTCCCGGCGGCCGGCTAGTCGCCAATGCGGTGACGCTGGAGATGGAGGCGCTGCTGCTCGACCAGCACAACAGGCGTGGCGGCGACCTGACCCGCATCGCCCTGTCGCGCGCGGCGCCTGTCGGATCGATGCAATCATGGCGTCCGGCCATGCCGGTCACGCAGTGGAGCTGGGTCAAGCCATGATGGTCGCGGGCATCGGCAGCCGCAAAGGCGTGACGGCGGGCGACGTTCGCGCCGCGGTCGAGACCGCGCTCGAAGCGCACGGGCTGGCGATGACGGCGCTTTCCGCGCTGGCGACAGGCGAAATCAAGCGCGACGAGCCGGCGATCTTCCTTGCCGGCCGAGACCTCGACCTCCCCGTGCTCGTCATCTCCGACGCCGCGCTGCGATCCGTCTCGTCCGGCACGGTCAGTCGCTCCGAAGCGTCGCAGGCCCAGGCCGGCACGCCTTCTGTCTCGGAAGCCTCGGCTCTGGCCGCGGCCGGAAAAGGTGCGAGACTGCTTGGACCGCGTATCGTGCTCGGTCCGGTGACCTGCGCCATCGCTCTTGGCGGAGGCGCCGCATGACCGTCCATTTCATCGGCGCCGGCCCGGGCGCCGCCGATCTCATCACGCTGCGCGGCGCCCGGCTCCTGGCCAGTTGCCCGGTCTGCCTCTATGCCGGCTCGATCGTCGCGCCGGAACTGCTCGAGCATTGCGCGCCAGGCACCAAATTGATCGACACCGCGCCGATGTCGCTTGACGAGATCGAGGCCGAATATGTCGCCGCGCACAAGGCCGGCCACGACGTCTCGCGCCTGCATTCCGGCGACCTTTCGGTGTGGAGCGCGGTGGCCGAACAGATCAGGCGGCTGGAAAAGCACGGCATCCCCTACTCGCTGACCCCAGGCGTGCCCTCTTTCGCGGCGGCGGCGGCAGCACTTCGCCGCGAGCTCACCATTCCCGAGCTCGCGCAAAGCCTGGTGCTGACCCGCATCTCCGGCCGCGCCTCGAAAATGCCGCCGGGCGAGACGCTGGCCGGCTTCGGCCGCACCGGCGCCACGCTAGCCATCCATCTCGCCATCCATGCCATCGACCGCATCGTGGCGGATCTAACCCCGCTTTACGGCGCCGAATGTCCGGTCGCGGTCGTCTTCCGCGCCTCCTGGCCGGACGAGCGCATCCTGACCGGCACGCTGGGCACCATCGAAGCGCAACTGGCGGAGAGCCCGATGGAACGCACCGCGATCATCTTCGTCGGCAGCGCTCTCGCCGCGCAGGATTTCGGCGAAAGCTCATTGTACGACGCCCACTACCAGCGGCGTTTTCGCGGACGGGACGGATTGTGAACGGCGGCGCCAATATGAACGGACGGGCTAATGTGGAGCAGGCGCTGGCGCGGCTGAACTTCAAGCCGCGCGAGCTTGAGCCAGGCCATGTCTGGCTGGCAGGCGCCGGCCCCGGCGACCCCGGCTGCCTGACGCTGGAGGTGCTGGCGGCACTTGGGCAATGCGATGCGCTGGTCTATGACGCGCTGGTCTCGCCCGACGTCGTGGCGGTCGCTCAAGGCGCCGAGCTCTTCTACGCCGGAAAACGCGGCGGCCAGCCCTCGATGAAGCAGGACGACATCAACGCGCTTCTCGTGCGGCTGGCGCGCGAAGGCCGCCGAGTCGTGCGCCTGAAGGGCGGCGACCCCTATATTTTCGGCCGCGGCGGCGAAGAAGCTCTGGCGCTCGCCGGCGAAGAAATTCCGTTCCGGGTGCTCTCCGGCCTGACCTCCGGCCTCAGCGCGCTGGCTGCCACCGGCATTCCCACCACCATGCGCGGCATCAATAAGGCGGTCATTCTCGCCACCGGCCACGCCGCCGGCACCGATGACGACATCGACTGGACCGCGATCGCCCGCACCGGACAGCCGGTCGTCGTCTATATGGGCATGGCCAATTTGCCGGTGATCGCGGCAAAGCTGCTCGAGGGCGGCCTCGCGCCATCGACCCCGGCCGCCGTGATCGTGGCGGCAACCACGCCGCAGGAGCGCATCGTCGTCGCCACGCTCGCCAACATCGCTGACGAGGCCGCGGCCGCCGGGCTCGCTTCGCCGGCGCTGATCGTTGTCGGCGGCATCGTCGCCATGCGCGCGGCACTGACGGGCGGCGCATGACGGCGCGCGCAATCATCGTCGGCGCGCCGCGCTCCGGCTCGGGCAAGACCAGCGTCACCATCGGCCTGTTGCGTGCGCTTGCGCGGCGCGGGCTGAAAGTGCGCGGCGCGAAGTCCGGACCAGACTATATCGACCCGGGCTTCCACGCCGCCGCGACCGGCCTGTCAGGCGTCAACCTCGACAGCTGGGCGATGTCGCCTTCTCTGCTCAATGCGCTAGCGGCCGAAGCCGCGGACGACGCCGAATACATTATCCTTGAAAGCGCGATGGGCCTGTTCGACGGCATCCCCGCGCCGCAAGGCCGCTCCGGCTCGGCTGCCGATCTCGCCCGCCTCTACGGCCTGCCTGTACTTCTGGTGCTCGACGTTTCCGGGCAGTCGACCACGGCGGCGGCAGTGGCCAAGGGGTTTGCCACCTACGATCCGGACGTGCGCATGGCCGGTGTCATTCTCAACCGGCTCGGCAGCGAACGCCATCGCCGCCTGTCCGGCGACGCCATCGAGGCGATCGGCCTGCCCGTGGTCGGTGCCATCCTGCGCGATCCGACGCTCAACCTGCCGGAGCGGCATCTCGGCCTCGTCCAGGCCGGCGAATACGAGAACCTGATGGCGCATCTCGACCGGCTGGCCGACATGGTCGAGAAGTCGCTCGACATCGACGCCATCCTGGCGCTGGCCACCCCGCTGGAACCGGCGACCGGCGATTTTGGCGATGCCTTGCGGCCGCCCGGGCAGCGTATCGCGCTGGCGGAAGACGCGGCCTTCACCTTCCTCTATCCACATGTCGCCACGCATTGGCGCAAGGCAGGCGCCGAGATCGTGCCTTTCTCGCCGCTTGCCGACGAGGCGCCCTCGCCCGACTGCGATGTCTGCTGGCTGCCTGGCGGCTATCCCGAACTGCATGCCGGCAAGCTCGCGGCCGCGACCAACTTCGAGGCAGGAATGGCGCGCTTTGCGGCGACCAAGTCGATTCACGGCGAGTGCGGCGGCTTCATGGTGCTGGGCGAAGTGCTGGAAGACGCGGAGGGCGAGAGCCACAAGATGCTTGGCCTGCTTGGCCATTCGACCAGCTTCGCCAAACGCAAGATGAATCTCGGCTATCGCGAGGCGCGGCTGCGCGCCGCCTGTCCGTTGGGGCCGGAGGGCACGCTGATCCGCGGTCACGAATTCCACTACGCGCAGATGACGGGCACCGGCAATGACGAGCCCTTGGCCGATCTCGCCGACGGCCAGGGCAATCCGCTCGGCGCCTCCGGCTACCGGCGCGGCCATGTCAGCGGCACCTTCTTCCATGCCATTGCGAGGGGCGCATGAGCGGCCCTTCCGCGCCCCGGCAAGTGCTTGACGATATCGGCCTCAGCCTCGTCTTCTTCACCAGATTGAGATTGCCGTCGGGTGATTTCGGCGGCCGCAGCCTGGCGGATGCGATCTGGGCGGCGCCCTTCGCCGGCCTCGCGGTGGCGATCATCGGCGCGCTCATCTACGCCATCGCCTATAGTTTGGGTCTTGCCAGCGGCCCGGCCGCGGCGCTCACCCTCGCCGCGACGATGCTCGTCACCGGCTGCCTGCACGAGGACGGGCTTTCCGATATCGCCGACGGCTTTTGGGGCGGCAGGACGCGCGACAGGAAACTGGAAATCATGCGCGACAGCCGCATCGGCGCCTATGGTGCTGCAGCGCTTGGGCTGTCGCTGCTCATCCGCTGGAGCGCGCTTTCCGAACTCGCCGGTCCAGGCCACGTCTTCCTGGCGCTGCTCGCCGCGCATGCCGGCTCGCGTGGCCTGTTCGGCGCCTTCATGCATCTTCTGCCGCCGGCCCGCAGCGACGGCCTGTCTGCCAACGCCGGGACCGTAACAGCCGAGACCGCCATCATCGGCGCCGCGCTCGGCGCGGTGGCGCTGCTGGCGCTCGGCCTTGGCGGCGCGATAGCGGCGCTCATTCTGCTCGGCCTGGTCTTCATGGCGTTCCGCGCGCTTTGCCTAAGCCAGATCGGCGGCCAGACCGGCGACACGATCGGCGCGCTGCAGCAGCTCGGCGAGATCGCCGTGCTGCTCGTCGCTTCCATCCGCCTTTCCTGATTCACTTTCGGAGACCTTGCCCCCATGAGCTTCAAATCCCTCGAAGACCTTCGCGCCGCCTGCCTCGACCTCCCGTCCGGCAGCGATGCGGCCGCCAGCGCCGTCGCGAGGCGCCAGGACACGCTGACCAAACCGCAGGGCAGTCTCGGCCGGCTGGAAGCGATCGCCGCCTGGCTCGGCCGCTGGCAGGCGCGCGACATGCCGAAGCTCGACCATGTGAAGGTTGTCGTCTTCGCCGGCAATCACGGCGTCACCGCGCAGGGCGTGTCGGCCTATCCTTCGGAAGTCACGGTACAGATGGTGGCGAATTTCGCCGGCGGCGGCGCGGCCATCAACCAGCTTGCCCGCGTCGCCGGCGCCAAGCTGGACGTCATTCCGCTCGACCTCGACCATCCGACTGGCGATTTCACGATAGCGCCGGCGATGGACGAAAAGGCGTTCCTCGCCGCCGTCTCGGCCGGCTACGACACGGTAACCAAGGATCTCGACCTCGTCTGCTTCGGCGAGATGGGCATCGGCAACACGACGCCTGCGGCGGCGATCTCGACGGCGCTTTTCGGCGGCGGCGCGGAAAAATGGACCGGCCGCGGCACCGGCGTCGACGATGCCGGGCTGCTGCGCAAGGTCGTCGCCATCGAGGCCGGCCTCAAGCGCCATGCCGATGCGCTCTCCGACCCGCTGAAGATCGCTGCCGCCCTTGGCGGGCGCGAGCTGGCTGCAATCCTCGGCGCCACACTCGCCGCGCGCAAGAACAACGTGCCGGTGCTGCTTGACGGCTTCGTCTGCACCGCAGCCGCAGCACCTCTGGCGAGGCTGCATCCGACCGGGCTGGCCCACACCATCGCCGCCCATGTCTCGGCCGAAGCCGGCCACCGCCGCCTGCTCGAGGCGCTCGGCCTGCCGCCGCTGCTCGATCTCGGCATGCGGCTCGGCGAAGGCTCCGGCGCCTGCCTTGCCGTCAACATCGTGCGTTCGGCACTGGAATGCCACGCGAAGATGGCGAGCTTTGCCGAGGCCGGCGTTTCTGAAAAGTGACGGGATTGGTCCGGCTTACGCAATTTCTGTTTCTGCAAATCGGCTTAATATTATCTAAATTTAGCGGATTTGACGGCTGCACTGATCTGACCACGGATCACTTAAAGATCCTCTTACCAACAATTACAAATGATTTGTGATCATCCTCACAGATAAAACTCTGACGCCATGCCAAATCATACCTCGTTATTACCCCATAATTGAGGTTTCTTCAGAAAAGGAGGAAGGTATGGCTCGTTCAATTAGAGTACTCTACCGGGGAATGAAAGGTACAATTCGTCAGAACTTCAATTGGGACCCGATCAACCTAGACTCGGTGGTGATCATAACAGCAGCGGAATTTATACCTGCCTTCGGTGGCTTTGGTGGCGGACCGAAGACGCTTGGGCGCCCAAATCTTGGCTCCGCTAATGTTTATGTGACCAATGTTGGCCCCCACGGCGTGGCCGGCGGGGAAGCAGGAGGCGTTGAATTCTTTCTTCATGTCGACTGGGACAACCCATTGGACATCGTTGCGACCATCACCGTTCTGGATGACATCGAGGAATTCTTCCAGGCGTAGCAGACATCTTCCGTGGCCTAGTGCGGCATTGGCACTTGCGGCTTGATCCTGCGATCGCCGGTTGGGCATCAATCGTCATGAGAGCTGTCTGACGGGCGATCGTTGCAGGTCTTGAGCTTTAACAGCTCAATCCGCCGCGAAGGCGGGCTAAAAAGGAGAAATACCATCGGAAAAAATGGTGGGTGTGCACAGGATCGAACTGTGGACCCGCTGATTAAGAGTCAGCTGCTCTACCAACTGAGCTACACACCCACACCGCCGGGAAAACCAGCGTCGGCGGCGCATATAGCCGCCGCTTTCGGTCATGTCCAGCCCTGCCGGATCATTTCCCGACAAATCGACACGGCATGATCGCGAAAAGTGGATTCCGGTTTTTCGGAAAAAGATCATGCCTGCCAAAAAAGCCCGCAGGTGTCACACAAATAGCTTGCCTTCAACCACCTTGACCGCGTGGCCGCCAATGCGCGCAGAGGCCAGTTTCCCGCCATCGACATTGAGCTCGAGCCGGATGCGCGACGGCCGGCCCATTTCCAGCCCCTGCTCGATCCAGAGCTGCGAGATGCCGTCGGTCGGGGCGTCGAAATGCATGATGGCGCCGGCAAAGGCGGCCGCGGCCGAACCGGTCGCCGGGTCCTCATAGGAAGGCGTGCCGGGCACGATCATGCGGGCATGGAAGGCGCTGTCGTGATGCACCGTCTCGCGGCAATAGACATAGGGGCTGGCGAAGGCCCATTCGCTCTTGCGCGGCGCCAATTCCGACCACGCCTGGTTGTCGAGCCGGATCTTGGCCGCCTCCTCCAGGCCGGCAACGGGAATCGTCACATAAGGCACGCCGGCCGACCAGAAGGCGACGCGGTGATTCTCGAAGCCGATCTCGTGCGGGGCAAGGCCGAGCGCGGCGCCGATCGCGTCCGGGTCAGCCTTGAGCTCCAGCGGTTCCGGCAGTTTCGCCAGGTCGAACTCAGCGAATGTCGAGCCGTCATGCTTGCTCACCGCGCAACGCACCGGCCCGATATTCTCCTCCAGCACGAAAATGCCGGCGGCCTCGCCGGCGAGTTCGGCCAGCGCGATCGCCGAGCCGACCGTCGGATGCCCCGCGAAAGGCATCTCATAGTCGGGCGTGAAGATGCGTATGCGGTTGCGATGCTTCGGATTGTCGGGAGGCAGCACGAACACTGTCTCAGACAGATTGAATTCACGTGCGATCGCCTGCATGCCGGCAGTGTCGAGCCCGTCGCTGTCCAGCACCACCGCAAGCGGATTTCCAGCCAGCCTTTCGGTGGTAAACACATCGTAAAGCAAGTAATTGCGCGCCATGGAGAAAACCTTTCGCCTCGCCCCGAATTTCTGCCTCAATCCAAACATGAGGGAAATTTAATTTGAAATTCGAACCTTAAGGCCTGATTTGTGGACGGATAGGGACATCCATTTTCAGCATAGGGGTCCGGCGTGGACCAGCTTGTCAATCCGCCAAACGCGGAATCCGGTACTTCCATAGAGGCAGCGCTCGGGCTCGACCGCAAGGGCGTGAGCCGCAAGCGTCGCCGCTTCTGGTTCTACGCGCTGCTGACGATAGCGATCATCACGGCCGGCATTGCCCTCTATCGGTCGTATGCCGCAGCACCTCCCAGGATCGAATACACCGCCGTGCCCGCGGCGGTCGCCGACCTCACTGTCGCGGTATCGGCCACCGGCACGCTGCAGCCGCTGACCCAGGTCGACATCTCCAGCGAGCTTTCCGGCATCGTCCGCTCGGTCGCGGCCAATGAAAACCAGCAGGTCAAGAAGGGCGACGTGCTGGCGACGCTCGACACCGCCAAGCTGGAGGTCCAGATCGAGCGCGCCACCGCCTCCGCCAAGGCGGCGGCGGCCGCCGTCGAGGACGCCAAGGTGACCTTGCAGGAAAACCAGAACGCGGTTGTGCGCGCCAACGCGCTGACCAAGCGCGGCATGGCGACGGACCAGTCGCTCGAAGCGGCGACGGCGACGCGCGACCGCTCGAAGGCGGCGCTCGACAGCGCCGAAGCCAATCTCGCCATCGCTCAGGCAGATCTCAAGGCGCAGCAGACCGATCTCGCCAAGAGCACCATCTATGCGCCGATCGACGGCATCGTGCTGACGCGCTCGGTCGACCCTGGCCAGACCGTCGCGTCCTCGCTGCAGGCGCCGGTGCTCTTCGTCATCGCCGCCGACCTTCGTAACATGGAATTGCAGGCTGCGGTCGACGAGGCCGATATCGGCGAGGTCAAGCCCGGCCAGCACGCCCGCTTCACCGTCGACGCTTTCCCGGACCGACCCTTCGACGCCGAGATCCGCGACATCTCCTACGCCTCGGTCACCACCGACGGCGTTGTCACCTACAATGCCCGCCTCGAAGTCGACAATGGCGAGCTTCTCTTGCGGCCCGGTATGACGGCCACGGTCTCGGTGGTGACTCGGCAGGCCAAAAGCGTGCTTACCGTCCCGTCGACCGCTTTCCGCTATCGCCCGATGCAACAGCAGGCACGCGGCTGGAGCCTTAGCGACCTCTTCACCGGCCGCATGGGCCGCCCCAGCCGGCAGCGCGAGGCGACGAAGGCGCCGACCGACGGCTCGCGAACGCTCTATGTGCTGGAGAACGGCCGGCCACGTCCGGTCAACGTCAGGATCGGCTCGACCGACGGCGAGCTGACCGAGATCACCTCCGGCCTCGATGAAGGCGCGCAAGTCATCACCGGCGCGCAGCAGCGGAGCTGACGAAATGTCGGCTCCCCTGCTCATCACTTTCGACCAGGTCTGGAAAACCTATGGTGAGGGCGAGGCTCGCGTGCACGCGCTGGCCGGCGTCGATCTCGCCATCCGGCGCGGCGAATTCGTCGCCATCATGGGTCCCTCGGGCTCGGGCAAATCGACGGCGATGAACATCATCGGCTGCCTCGATACGCCGACGGCCGGAACCTACTGTTTCATGGGCATCGATGCGGGCCGCCTCGACCGCAACCGCCGCGCGCTTTTGCGTAACCTCTATATCGGCTTCGTCTTCCAGGGCTACAATCTGCTGCCGCGCACCACCGCCGCGGAAAATGTCGAGCTGCCGCTGATCTATCGCGGCGTTGCCGCGCGCGAGCGCCGCGATCTGGCCATGCAGGCGCTGGCCGAGGTCGGGCTGGTCGGGCGCGAGCACCACACGCCGGCCGAGCTTTCCGGCGGCCAGCAGCAGCGTGTGGCGATCGCCCGCGCCATCGTCACCAGACCGACGCTACTGGTCGCCGACGAGCCCACCGGCAATCTCGACACGGCGCGTACACACGAGATCATGGAACTGCTGACAAGGCTCAACGCCGAGCTCGGGCTCTCCATCGTCATGGTCACGCATGAGGCCGATGTGGCGGACTATGCCGGCCGCACCGTCCGTTTCCTCGACGGCCATGTCGCCTCCGACACCTTAGCGGAGCAAGCGGCATGATCTGGGAGACCGTGCGCCTCTCGCTGCGCTCGATCCGCCGCAACGTATTGCGCTCGTTCCTGACGCTGCTTGGCATCGTCATCGGCGTCGCCGCCGTCATCGCCATGCTCACCATCGGTTCCGGCACGACGGAGAAGGTCAAGGCCGATATTTCCAAGCTCGGCAGCAACCTGCTCGTCGTCCGCGCCGGCCGGCCGGCAGGCCCCGGCGGACCGGGAGGGCTCGACCAGGCGGTGCGGCCGCTGGCCGAAAAGGATGTCGCCGCGCTCGTCGCGCATCTGAGCGGCGCCCGCGCGATTTCGCCGGCCTCGCAAAAGCAGGTCCGCGTCATCTTCGGCACCGAAAGCCTGACCTCGGGCGTGACCGGCACCGACAGCGCCTATCTCGACGCCCGCGACTGGAAACTGGTGTCAGGCCGCCCGTTCAGCGATTCCGAAACGCGCGCCGGCGCGGGTGTGTGCCTGATCGGCGAAACCGTGCGCCAGCAATTCTTCGGCGCCGGCGATCCGGAGGGTGAGGTCATCCGCGTCAACCGCACCTCCTGCAAGATCATCGGCCTGCTCGAGCCCAAGGGCTATACCGGCTTCGGCCAGGACCAGGACAATGTCGTGCTGATGCCGCTGCACGCCTATCAACGGCGCATCGCCGGCAACCGCGACATCGACAACATTTATATCGCCGCCGACGACCGCACCCCGACCACCGAGCTGCAGTCGCGCGTCGAGGACATTTTGCGCGACACACGCCGTATCACGCCCGACCGAGATCCCGATTTCGCCATCCGCGACATGACCCAGATCGCGGATGCGATGACCAGCGCCACCACGACCATGACCGGCATGCTCGGCGCCGTCGCCGGCGTCAGCCTGCTGGTCGGCGGCATTGGCATCATGAATATCATGCTGGTCTCGGTCACCGAACGCACGCGCGAGATCGGCATCAGGCTGGCCATCGGCGCGCATGAAAAACACATCCTCATCCAGTTCCTGGTCGAGGCGACGGTGCTGTCGCTCTTTGGCGGCATCATCGGCATCCTGACCGGGCTTTCGCTGGCTGGCCTCGCCTCGATGACGCTGACGATACCCTTCGCGCCAAGTCCCGCCGTCGTCCTGCTCGCCGTCGGCTTCTCTGCGCTGATCGGCATGGTGTTCGGCTTCTTCCCGGCGCTGCGCGGCGCAAGGCTCGACCCGATCGACGCGCTCAGGCACGAATAGTCAGAAAACAACGTTCCGCGCCTGTGCCCCCTGATCTTGCGGTGAGGCAGCGCTGAAAGAGCGGGGGGTGCTGCTAACGATCGCCGCCGAAATGCCATTCGACCAGCGGCTTCATGTGCGGCATCAGGCCGGCGGGCAGATCGCCGGCGTGGCGGATGATGACCGGCCCTTCGATCTCCGGGTCGGTCTCGGCGGCGACGAAGGCGGTGATACGCCGCGCCAACTCGTCGGCGGATTCCGCGACCCGGTAGCGGCGGAAGATGACCGTACCGCTTGCCGTCGATAGCGCGTGATAGCGCTGTCCGCGTTCAGCCGTCGAAAGGTCGAGGCCGGTCTCCTCCCTCACCTCGCGGATCATGTTGAAGTCGACATCGACCAGTCCGTCGCGGAAATCGATCGGCTCGAAGGAGCCGGCGGCGAAATACACGCGGCCGGCATTGACAGTGTGCGGCCCCATGCGGATCGCGACCAGCGCATTGTCGCCGGCGACCAGCACGGCATGCGCGTAGGCATGCTCGGCGCCGGAATTCTCGCGCCGCTTGCGCCACAGCATGAAGGTCGAATAGTTGACCGCATGGCAGCGGCCGACGAGGCGGCCGTCGCGGTAGGCAAGCTCGGCAAGCAGCACCACGGCGCCGTCGAACAATGCCGGATTGGCGGCGATCTCGCGCCGCCAGTTCTCGGCGATGGCTGCAGCATTGCTCAGCGCGAAGGGATGCGGGCCAGGATCGAGGCGGACATCGACCGCATCGACCGGAAGGATGACGTTGCGTGGCAGGTCGAAACTCAACAGCGTCACGCCATGTCCACTGTGATCGCCACCGGGCAATGGTCCGACGCTTTCGGCCTGTCCCAGCCCGCGCGCGGGAAACGTTCGACCTCCTGTCCGAGCGGAAAGATGGTGCGCCAGGGCTGGCCATTGCGGATGATGTCGGGAACGGCGGTGGCGTTCTTCGCGGCCAGCCCCTTCGACAGCAGGATATAGTCGAGCTGGCAAAGGTGCCGCTCCTCCGGGCCGCGCGTATGGTAGAAGCTCCAGCGGTCCATCTCCGGACGCCGCTCGACAACATTCTCGCAAAAGCCCCCTGCGGTGAGCACATCGATCGAGGACAGGGTTTCGTCGACAACCTCGAAACGGTAGCCGTCGATGGCGTCGCCATCGATCTTCACGCGTTGCCGGTAATCGTTCATGTCGCCGCAGATCGCCCAGCGTTTGTCGGCGGCATGGTCCTTGCCGAAACGCTCCTCGACGATGCGGCGCACCGCTTGCGCTTCCGCGATGCGCAGCGGCATCGACGCCTGGCGGCCATCCAGCCCGTTGCGCGGCGGCCCCATCGATTTGAAATGCACCAGATAGAGCGTCAACGGCACGCCGCCGACCCTCAGGTCGATCTCCAGGCAGTCGCGGCGAAAGACACGCTCATTGGCGAGATAGCCGAGCGCGGCGAGCTCCGGCGTGAACAGGCCGAACTGTTCGAAGGTGACATAGGCATGGCTGGTCATGCGCACGAAGTCGATCGGCTGCCCTTGCGCTGTTTCGTTGCGCATCATCACCGCGACATCGATGCCGCGCGTATCGTTGCCGGCGGTGGTGTATTTCTGCCGGTAGCCCTGGCCGATCATCTTGAACAGATAGCCATATTCGAAAGCCTTCAGCGCCTCGATGTTGTCGACCTCCTGCATGCAGATGATGTCGGCGCGGGTGGCTGCTATGGCGAGCGCCGTCAGCTGGCGCGTGTCGTCGGACTGGGCGATGGCACGAGCCTGCTCGAGAAACCGGTATTCGGCCTCGCTCTGGATATCGAACAGCGCCAGCGTGCGGTCTTCATTGAGCTGGTTGCGATAGCCCGAGAAATCGAACCTGCTCATCAGGTTCTCGACGTTGAAGGTGGCAAGCCGAAGCGACATGGCCGTGACCTTTGCCCGCAAGCGGGGACGAAAACAAGAGCCAGGCGCGATACTCGTTATGGTTGATGGAACCTTTCCGTTCATCTTCCGTTCAGACGGAAAGTTCCAACAATGGGCCTCTTCCCGGGGTGTGCTGGGCGTGGGGCCTTTGCTCCTTGGAGAGTGAAATGAAACCGCTTTTCTCTTCCCTTCGATCCGGGCTCCTGGCCCTCGGTTTCGTTGCCGGCGTGACGGCGCCGTCGGTGGCCGGCCCAATCCTGCAACCCGATCTGTCGACCGCAACCAGCACGGCGGCAACCATCATACCCATCCGCGACAGTTGGGCCGGCGGCAACGACCGGCAGGGGATGTATGACTGGCGCTGGCGGCGCGGTGGCGACTGGCGGGGCCGAGATTTCAGATGGCGCGGCGACGACTTCCGCTCTCGTCATTTCTCCCGCAACTGGGATGGAGATGGCGACTGGCGCTGGCGGCATCATCGCCATCACCGGCGTTTCGACAATGGTGACGCCGCCCTTCTGGGGCTTGGGCTAGGCCTGGGCCTGGGTAGCCTCGCCTACAACAACTACTACGATCCATATTATTACGACCCCTACCCGCGCTACGTTCAGCCGCGGCGCATCTACCGGACCGAGCGGCTTTCCAGGGCCCATGTCCAATGGTGCTACGACCGCTACCGGTCCTATCGGGCCTGGGACAACACGTTCCAGCCCAACTACGGCCCGCGCCGGCAGTGCATCTCGCCCTATATCTGAGCCCTTCGGCAGGAAGGATGAGACGGCGCCCTTCGCGGCGCCGTTTTATTTTGCCGAACCTGTGTCCGCCATCGGCCGATAACCCTAAATTCATCGGCGGCGGCTATTCATCCATGCCGTTGTCCCTCAATATGACGATTCGCGCGAACGGGGTGCGAGACGTGCACGCCATGGCCGAAAACGAACACAGAAACCAACACAGGCAACGCGTGCTCAAAGGCGCGGCGATCCTGACCGGCATCAACAATTCCGAGGTCAGATGCACGGTGCGCAACATGCATGCTAACGGCGCAGAGTTGAAAGTGCCGATCGATGCGCGCGTGCCGGACGAATTCCTTCTCTATGTGCCGATCGACGGCATCGGCTACAGGGCGGTGGTGCGTTGGCGCCGCGAGGACCGCATCGGCGTCGAGTTCACCGGCACCGAGCCCAAGCCGCACTGGCACTACGGCTAGATCCCGGACCCGACCAGCTTGCTTGGCAAAGAAAGGCCGGCGGATCGCTCCGCCGGCCTATGGAATGCAACGGTGAAATCGAAGATCAGTTCTTCGGCTTGTCGACCAGCTTGTTCTCGGCGATCACCCGCGCGACCGCAGGGCGAAGCCCGAGGACGCGCAGGCAAAAAGACGTGGATCGCCTTAGTTCTTCGCCTTGTCGACCAGCTTGTTCTTGGCGATCCCCCGCACGACCGCAGGGCGAAGCCCGAGGACGCGCAGGCAAAAAGACGTGGATCGCCTAGTTCTTCGCCTTGTCGACCAGCTTGTTCTTGGCGATCCACGGCATCATCGCGCGGAGCTTAGAGCCCACCTCTTCGATCTGGTGGCTGTCGTTGCCACGGCGGATGCCCTTGAAGCGCGACAGGCCGGCCCGATATTCCTGCATCCATTCTGAGGTGAACTTGCCGGTCTGGATGTCCTTCAGGATGCGCTTCATCTCGGCCTTAGTTTCCGCGGTGATGATGCGCGGACCCGAGACATATTCGCCCCATTCGGCGGTGTTCGAGATCGAGTAGTTCATGTTGGCGATGCCGCCTTCATAGATCAGGTCGACGATCAGCTTCACCTCGTGCAGGCACTCGAAATAGGCCATTTCCGGCGCGTAGCCGGCTTCCACCAGCGTCTCGAAACCAGCGCGGATCAACTCGACCAGACCGCCGCACAGCACCACCTGCTCGCCGAACAGGTCGGTCTCGCATTCCTCGCGGAAATTGGTTTCGATGATGCCCGAGCGGCCGCCGCCGACGCCGCAGGCGTAGGAGAGCGCGAGGTCGAGCGCGTTGCCCGAAGCGTCCTGGTTGACGGCCACCAGGCACGGCACGCCGCCGCCCTTCTGGTATTCGCCGCGCACCGTGTGGCCCGGGCCCTTCGGTGCGATCATAACGACGTCGACCGACGCCTTCGGCTCGATCAGGCCGAAATGCACGTTGAGGCCGTGCGCGAAGGCGATCGCGGCGCCGTCGCGGATGTTCGGCGCGATCTCGTTTTTGTAGATGTCGGCCTGCAATTCGTCGGGCGTCGCCATCATCATCAGGTCGGCCCATTTGGCAGCGTCGGCCACGCTCATCACCTTGAGCCCGTCGGCCTCGACCTTCTTGGCGGTCGCCGAGCCGGCCTTCAGGCCGATGGCGATCTCCTTGACGCCGGAATCCTTGAGGTTGAGCGCGTGCGCCCGGCCCTGGCTGCCATAGCCGATGATGGCGACCTTCTTGCCCTTGATCAGATTGAGATCGGCGTCACGATCGTAATAGACACGCATTGTGGTCTTCCTTCCCGTTTGAAGATCAGAGGGCCTGCGGCCCGGTTTTTGCTCCGAAAAGAGCGAGAAACTGCTGCGTCGCGCGGCGGGCATCGCCGCCGATCGTCGCCCCAGTCAATTCCACCCGATCGCCGAGCAGCAGACGTATCTGCACGTCCCGGCCGACCAGGCCGAAAAAGGTCCGGAACGCCGTCTCGGCGTCCTCGAAATCGAGCAGTCCTGCCTGGCGTCCGGCTTCGAGCACAGGCTTCAGGCGCTTCGCCAAGGCAAAGCGGCCGTTCTGCAGCACGACGGCGCCGAGATCGTCCTTGCCCGAGCCGGCATGGCTGACCGCGACACGGTTGAGCGCGATCGAGGTGTCGCTGGAAATCACCTTGAGCCAGTCTGATGCGAAGCGTTCGAGGCTCGCGGTGAGCGAAGCAAGGTCGAGCCCTTCGCGATCGACCGGCGCCACGCGCACTTTGGACGCCTGCCACTGCACTGTAGCGGTCAGCAGCCCGTCACGGTCTCCGAACCACTTGTATAGCGTCTCCTTGGAGCAGCTTGCCCGCCGCGCCACCGCAGTCATGGTCAGGTTGTCGCCCTCCTCGACCAGCAGACGAAGCGCCGCATCCAGAACGGCCTGCTGGCGCTCGGTGAGCGTCTCGCTGTTGTCGATGTCGGCGCCAGCCTGCAGCACGTTCTTTTCCGGTTCTTCGGTCGCCAGAGGCGTACCGTACGTTACGGTTCGGCTTATTGCGCATTCCGGTTTCCGATGCAAGGGGCTGCTGCGAAAAATGACCCGGCGAACCGGCGAAAGGCTTGTCAGCTAATCGCCTATCGGCGGACTGCGCAGCCGTCCGAGCAGGCGGGCCAATGTCTTCAGGTCCTGGGCTGAAAGCCTGTCGCCCATTTGGTCGGCGATCGAAGCGCCATAGACAGCCCAGATGCGGCGGCGCATGTCCCGACCGCTTGGCGTGATGCGCACGGTCTGGCCCCGGCCGTCATCCGAGACCGGCAGCTTTTCGACCAGGCCGTCCGCCTCCAGCCGGGCCAGCAGCCGGGAGACGCTATACTGCGCCAGCAAAACGCGATCGATCAGCTCGAACGGCCGCAGCCCTCCCTCGCCCGCTTCCGCCAGCTCGTGCAGCACATCATACCAGCCTAGCGGCGGCAGCCCGCTGGCCTTCAGCGCGTCCTCGGTCTTTTCGACCAGTTGGTGCGAGACACGCATGAGGCGCGCCCAGGCGGTGACGGCTTCGGGCGATGGGGATTTCTTCGTCATCGGCGCAGCCTAGCGGTTAGATGCAAATGCATCAAGCTTGACGATCGATGCAAATGCATTTATATAGATGCAAACGCATCGATATGGAGTTCTTCGATGAAACATGAAATCTGCAAGATCGCCGATATCCCGCAAACCGGCAGCCTGGTCGCGCCGTTCTTCGGCCGCGAGATACATGTCTGGCGCAGCGGCGAGCGCATCCGCGCCGCGGCCAATGTCTGCCTGCATTTCGGCGGGCCGCTGGAATGCAAGGACGGCTCACTTGTCTGCCAATGGCATGGCGCGAAATTCGACATGGCAAGCGGCGAGCGCCTGGAAGGCCCGGCGCCGAAGGGCTCCCGCCTGATGTTCCTGTCGACCCGCGTCGAAGACGGCGCGCTGAACTATGTCTGGGGGGAATGAGATGACCGCCAGGCTCACCCTCGTCAGCCATCACCTCTGCCCCTACGTCCAGCGCGCCGCGATCTCGCTTGCCGAGAAAGGCGTGCCGTTCGAACGGGTCGATGTCGACCTTGCCAACAAGCCCGACTGGTTCAAGGCGGTCTCGCCGCTCGGCAAGGTGCCGCTGCTGCGCGTCCGGCATGGCGACGCGCAGGAAGTCATTTTCGAATCCGCCGTCATCCTCGAATTTCTCGAGGAGACGGAGGCCAATCCCTTGCACCCTGCCGATCCGCTGCTGCGGGCCAGGCATCGCGCCTGGATCGAATTCGGCTCGGCGATCCTCAATGCCATCGGCCGTTTCTATTCCGCTGCCGATGAAGCCGCTTTTCTCCATGAAAGCGGAGGCTTGTCCGGGATGTTCGCGCGTGTGGAGGCAGAACTTGCGGCAAGGCAAAGCGGTCCGTGGTTCGCCGGAGATCGTTTCTCGCTGGTCGACGCCGTCTACGGACCGGTCTTCCGCTATTTCGACACGTTCGACCGCATCGGCGACTTCGGCATTCTGGACGGCAAGCCGCTCGTCCAAGCCTGGCGCGAGGCGTTGAGCGAACGGAAATCGGTGAAGGAAGCCGTCAGCCCGGACTATCCGTGGCGGCTGCACGCCTTCCTGCGGGCAAAGGGGTCTTACCTGTCCGAGATCATCCGGCTGCA
Source organism: Mesorhizobium sp. CA16 (assembly GCF_020165175.1). Taxonomy (NCBI): domain Bacteria; kingdom Pseudomonadati; phylum Pseudomonadota; class Alphaproteobacteria; order Hyphomicrobiales; family Phyllobacteriaceae; genus Mesorhizobium; species Mesorhizobium sp. CA16. The sequence continues at coordinate 40,233 of NZ_JAIUHP010000011.1, read as the reverse complement.
GGCCATTGCAACTCCGCAAGCCCGATCCGCCTGAACGGGTCGACTACCGTACCAGCGACCATGGCCGCAAGGAGTTGCGGCCCTGGCGGAAGTCTCGCCAGCGCCGCCACCACACGGTCGCGGACAAAGGGCAAGGCCGCGGAGTCCGATTGGTAGAACGGCGTCAGCGACAGCGACAGCGCCTGGAAGACGCGCACATGCCAACGGCGCGCTCTTACATAGGTCGCCAGCGCTTCATCTATGCCGTTCGCGTGCGCCAGCGCATGGCTGAGGGCCGCGGCGTCAAGCAGCGCCATGTTCGCGCCTTGCCCGAGCTGCGGGCTGGTCGAATGCGCGGCATCGCCGATGACGGCAAGCCGCCGGCCGGCCGGCAATGTCATCGTATGGTGGCCATAGCGGGCGAGCGAGAGCTGCTCGAAACTGTCGATCTGGCTAGTGAAAGCCTCGCACTCTGGCCACACAGAGACCACCCTCGCTTTCCAGGCATCGAGTCCCTTCGCCTTTATCTGTTCGGCATCGGCCGGCTTGAGGCTCCAGAAGAAGGCCGCCATCTCTTGCGCGCCGGGCTCCGGCCGGCCGATCGGCAGCACGCCGACCATGACGCTCGCCTTGTCATAGCGCTGCAGCAGCGCCCGCTTGTCAAAGCCGTCCCGCCAGCCGAGCGACGCCCAGAATGCCCCATAGGCGAGCGGCCGCGGCATGGAGGAATCCCCAAGGTATTGCCGCAGTTTCGAGCGCGCGCCGCTGGCATCGACAATGAGGTCGAACGGCCCGAGCCGCCTGCCGTTGCTGCAGACCAGCGTCGCCCGTTCGCCGACTTCCAGCGTTTCGACCTCGACATTGGTTTCGATGGCAATCGCTTCGCGCAAAGCGGCACGGTAGAGCACGCCGAACAGCGCCGCCCGATGCACGGCGAGGCCGAAGCGGCGGCCGCGCCGCGCGTCATAGCGGACTTCGAGCACCGTGCGCCCGCTGCCGGCGTCAGTGCCGTGCAGCCGCTCGATGCGGCTGCCAAGTGAAAGGATCTCGTCGAGCAGGCTGAGATCGGCGAGCACGGTCAGCCCGGTCGGCTGCAGGATGAGGCCGGAACCGACCGGCTTCGGCGCGGCGAAACGCTCGAAAATGGTGACCTTGTGTCCGGCCCGCTTGAGATAGAGCGCCGCGCCCAGTCCGGCCGGGCCGGCACCGGCAATCGCGATCTCGTAAGACTTGCCCATCGTCCCCCAACCCGACCCTGCGGGGACAATCCCGCTTGGAACGCGCCGGATCAATCGGGCGCTTTGACGCTTGTGTCGAGAGATCAGCCCTGGGCGGTGTCGAAGGCGGCGCGCGCATCGCGCACCGCGTCATGATTGAGTTCGGCCCATTGAACGAGCTGTTGCAGAGGCAGGAACATCGAACGTCCAAGATCGGTCAGGCTGTATTCGACGCTCGGCGGCTTGGTCGGGAACACCTCGCGGTGCACGTAGCCGTCCCGCTGCAGATCATGGAGCGTCTGCGTGAGCATGCGCTGCGAGATGTCGGGAACCAGCCGGCGCAGCTCGCCAAAGCGATAGGGCTTCTCGGCCAGTGCCATCACCAGCAGCGAGCTCCATTTGCCGCTGATGCCCTGGATCACGTCGCGGACCGGACAATCGGCGAAACTGGCGCCGTTCGTCATGGCCTTGTAGACCTCGAGCTTGGCTTTCAGATTGAAGATCTTGCTGTCCATCACGACATCCGCTGATCGAAACTAAAGCATGTCTCCCGAAAGCGGGAACCGGTTTCGGAATAAAGACATGCGTAAAATCAAACCTAAAGCGCATGGAGCGAATCTGAAAGATCGCGACGCGCTTTAGGCCGGCCGGGGTGGTTCCCTGGCAGTGCCTACCTCCCGAAAAACTGCCTTCTTTACGGCCTGCGGTCAATTCCTATTTTAGCGCTGGTCTCTTTTTGAGACCACCAATCAGACCCGCCATTGGCATTTTCAAGGGATACCCGATGACCGAAACCCTTCTCGTAACCGGTGCTTCCGGCCATCTTGGCCGCGCCGTCATCAATCATCTGCTTGGCGAACGGAAAGTCGCGCCAGCCAATATCATCGCCACCACACGCAACCCGGAAAATCTCGCCGACCTGGCTGCGCGGGGCGTCGCTGTGAGATCCGCCGACTTCGATGATAAGGCTTCGCTGGAAGCAGCGTTCACGGGCGCCGACCGGGTACTTGTCATCTCGACCGGCGAGCTCGACCTGAAAAGCGACCGGCGCCTGAAGCAGCACCAGGCAGCGGTGGCCGCCGCCAAGGCGGCCAAGGTCTCGCACCTGCTCTATACCTCAATGCCCAATCCGGAGCCCGGCTCGCCGGTGCTGTTTGCCGGCGACCATTACGGCACCGAAGAGGCGATCAAGGCGAGCGGCATCCCCTACACCATCTTCCGCAACGGCTGGTACCAGGAGAACCTGTTCATGTCGCTGCCGCATGCCATTTCGTCGGGCAAGTGGTACAGCTCGGCCGCCGACGGCCGCATCGCTCACGGTGCGCGCGACGACATGGCGGCGGCCATTGCTGCCGGCCTCGCATCCGACTCCAAGGAAAGCCACATCTACACGCTGACCGGCCCGCAGGCCTATACCACGAATGAAATTGCGGCGCTCGTAAGCGAGGTGACCGGCAAGCCGCTGGAGGTCATCCAACTGCCGGACGAGGCGCTGACCGAAGGGGTGAAAGCGGCGGGCGTTCCCGAGGATTTCGCCCGCATCATCGTCTCCTTCGATGCCAACACCCGCGCCGGCCGCATAGGCGAGGTGACCGATGCCGTCGAGAAGCTCTCAGGCCGCAAGCCGCGGACGCTGAAGCAGTTCCTCGAAGCGAACAAGGCCGCATTGCTCGGCTGAAGTCTGGCGCGCCTGGGAGGTCGTCCTCCCGGCGTGCTTCACTTCGATTTCTTGGGCATCCGAGCCGGATCGGGCTTTCACCGGTGGCGACAAGCGCGCCTCTCTAAGATGCGGCGTCCAGCCGCGGCCGGCGCGGCCCAGCCTCTCAGATCGCGACCTGCGTGCCGATCTCGACCACGCGTCCGGTGGGAATTTGGAAATACTCCGTCGCGTCCGACGCCGTCTTCGCCAGGCCGATGAACAGCCGGTCCTGCCAGATCGGCATGCCGGAATTGGGCGAGGCTTTCAGCGAACGGCGCGACAGGAAGAAGGACGTCGTCATGATGTCGAACTTCCAGCCCTGCTTGCGGCAGATGGCCAAGGCACGCGGAATGTTGGGCTGCTCCATGTAGCCGAAGGTCAGCGTCACCCGCATGAACAGCTCGTTGACCGTCTCCAGCTTGACGCGCTCGCTGTCGGGCACCACAGGCTGCGGCGCCGTCACCACCGACAGGATGACGTTCTTTTCGTGCAGCACCTTGTAATGCTTCAGGCTGTGCATCAGCGCCGTCGGCGCGCTCAGCGGATCGCTGGTCAGGAACACGGCGGTGCCCGAGACCAGCTGCGGCTTCTTCTTCAACAGGCTTCCCGCCAGGAAATCGAGCGGGATCTCGTTACGGCGCGTCTTGTCGAACAAATAGCGGCTGCCGCGCACCCAAGTCCACATGCCGAGGATAATGGCGAAGGCGACCGCGAGAGAGGCCCAGCCCCCCTCGAACACCTTGACGATGTTGGAGGCGAAGAAGCCTATGTCGATCAGGGCGAACACCGCCGTCAGGCCGATCGCCGGCCAGATATTCCACTTCCAGATGCGTGTCATGACGATGAACAGCAGCGTCGTCGTCACCAGCATGTTGCCTGTGACGGAAATGCCATAGGCTGAGGCGAGCCTGCTGGATTCGCCGAAGCCAACCACCAATAGCATCACCACCAGCGCCAGGAGCATGTTGACGCGCGGCATATAAACCTGGCCGGACTGCTTCTCCGACGTATGCAGGATTTCGAGTCGCGGCAGCATGTTGAGCTGCACCGCCTGTCTGGTCAGCGAATAGGCTCCGGAGATGACGGCCTGGCTGGCGATCACGGTCGCTGCGGTCGCAAGGACCACCATGGGGATGAGCGCCCAGCCCTCATTCATCTCGAAAAACGGGTGGCCGACCGTGCCCCCCTTGGCAAGCACATAGGCGCCCTGCCCGGCGTAGTTCAAAAGCAGGCAGGGAAACACGATCGCAAGCCAGGCCAGCACGATCGGCTTGCGGCCGAAATGGCCGAGGTCGGCATAGAGCGCCTCGGCGCCGGTGACGGCCAGGAAGACTGCGCCGACCGTGACGAAGGACACGTCGGGCGAATTGATGAAGAAGGCCACGATGTAGTGCGGGCTTATGGCCCATAGGATTTCCGGGTCCGAGATGATGTGCTTCAGCCCGGAAACGCCGATGGCAAGGAACCATATGGCGGTGACCGGCCCGAACACCAGGCCCACACCGCCCGTGCCGAAACGCTGCACCGCAAACACGGCTGCGAGAATGAGCAATGTCAGCGGCACCACATAGGGCTGGAAGGTGGGGGTGACGACGTTCATGCCCTCGACCGCCGACAGCACCGAGATGGCGGGCGTGATGACGGCATCGCCGAAGAACAGCGACGCGCCGACGATGCCGATGCCGAGCACGATCGCCGAGCGTGTCGGAAAAGTACCGCGCGCCAGCGCCATCAGCGACAGCACGCCGCCCTCGCCGCGGTTGTCGGCGCGCAGCACGAACATGATGTATTTCACCGTCACCGTGATGGTGAGCGACCAGATAATCAGCGACAGCACGCCGAGAATGTCGGCGCGGTTGGCCACGTCGCCGCCCGACGAGGCGCGCAGCGCCTCGCGGAAGGCGTAGATCGGGCTCGTGCCGATATCGCCATAGACGACGCCGAGCGCTCCCAGCATCAACACCTTGGTGCTGTGCTGTTCGATCTCTAGATGGCTCGATTGGTCGACGGGTTCTGCCTCAGCACCATTGGCAAGGGCCATGGACCACACTCCGATAAAACGCGCGGTGCTCTACGCTTGCTGCAGTGCAATATCAAGTGCCCCAGCGTGAGGGCTCCCATGCCGCCGACGCACGGCTTCACTGCGTACGGAGCGCGTTGGCATCGTCATCCGATAGAAAACGGCCTCGTCAGATAGCGACCTGCGTGCCGATCTCGACCACGCGTCCGGTGGGAATCTGGAAATACTCCGTTGCATCCGCAGCCGTCCGCGCAAGGCCGATGAACAGGCGATCCTGCCAGACCGGCATGCCGGAATTGGGCGAGGCCTTAAGCGAGCGTCGCGACAGGAAGAAGGACGTCGTCATGATATCGAACTTCCAGCCCTGCTTGCGGCAGATGGCCAAGGCGCGCGGAATGTTCGGCTGCTCCATGTAGCCGAAGGTCAGCGTCACGCGCATGAACAGCTCGTTGACCGTCTCCAACTTGACGCGTTCGCTGTCGGGCACGACTGGCTGCGGCGCCGTCACCACCGACAGGATGACGTTCTTTTCATGCAGCACCTTGTAGTGCTTCAGGCTGTGCATCAGCGCCGTGGGGGCGCTCAGCGGATCGCTGGTCAGGAACACGGCGGTGCCCGAAACGAGCTGCGGCTTCTTCTTCAGGAGATTTGCCGCCAGGAAGTCGAGCGGGATCTCGTTGCGACGCGTCTTGTCGAAGAGGTAGCGGGTTCCGCGGATCCAGGTCCACATGATCAGGCCCATGAGGCAGGCGACGGTGATCGACACCCAGCCCCCTTCGACGATCTTGACGACATTGGCCGAGAAGAAGCCGAGATCGATGACGCCGAACAGCAATGCCAGCGCCAGCGCGGCCGCAACCTGCCATCTCCAGAGCCAGCGCATGACGACGAACAAAAGGATCGTTGTCATCAGCATCTCGCCGGTCACCGAAATGCCATAGGCCGAGGCGAGCGCGCTCGAGCTGCCGAAACCGACGACCAGAAGCATGACGCCGAGTGCCACCAGGAGATTGACCCTCGGCATATAGATCTGGCCGCTCTGCATCTCGGAAGTATGCTGCACCTCGATTCGAGGCAGAAGGTTGAGCTGCACCGCCTGCCTTGTCAGCGAGAAGGCGCCGGAAATGACGGCCTGGCTGGCGATGACGGTGGCCGCGGTCGCCAGGCCCACCATCGGCATCAGCGCCCATTCGGGCAGCATCTGGAAGAACGGGTTGGTGGGCTTGCCGCCATGCGAGAGCACGAAGGCGCCCTGCCCGAAATAATTCAGGAGCAGGCAAGGGAAAACGATTGCGAACCAGGCCATCACGATCGGCTTGCGGCCGAAATGGCCGAGGTCGACATAGAGCGCCTCGGCGCCGGTGACGGCCAGGAACACGGCGCCCACGGTGACGAAGGCGCCCGTCGGCGTGGTGGCGAGATAATAGATCGCGTAATATGGATTGATCGCCAGGAAGACGGACGGGTCGTCGACGATATGATAGACCCCAGCCGCTCCGATGGCCACGAACCATGTCGCCGTCACCGGTCCGAACACCGCCGCCACCTTGCCCGTGCCGAAGCGTTGCACGGCGAAAAGCACGGCCAGGATGACCAGCGTGATCGGGACCACATAGGCATCGAGCGCCGGGGTGACGACTTTCAGGCCCTCAACCGCCGAAAGCACCGAGATCGCCGGCGTGATGATTGAATCGCCGAAGAACAATGCCGCGCCGCAAAGGCCGATAACCAGGATGAAACGCGAGCCCGGGGGATAGGCGCTGCGCGCCAGCGACATCAGCGACAGCGTGCCGCCTTCGCCCTTGTTGTCGGCCCTGAGCACGAAGGCGACATATTTGATCGTGACGATGATGGTGAGCGCCCAGACGATCAGCGACAGCACGCCGAGCACGTCATGGCGGGCGACCGAGCTTGACGAGGCATGCAGCGCCTCGCGGAAGGCGTAGATCGGGCTCGTGCCGATATCGCCGTAGACGACGCCCAGCGCGCCAAGCATGAGAACCTTGGTGCTGTGCTGCCGCTCGGTTTCGGCATGGCCCGAGCGTTCGAGGGATTCCGTCTCGCTGGCGTTGGCTAGCACCATGAACCCCATTTCATCAGATTCGCCACGCTTCGAGGTCGCCGCAACGCGCGGGACACACCGAAACTGCCGGAGTTACGCAAGGCGCCCTACCATCCGCAGGCCTTCAAGAACCGCCCGACAGTGCCGGCCATGCCATACTCCAGCGCATCCGCTGTCAACCCATGTCCGATCGATACTTCGGCTAATGCCGGAATGCGTTTGGCCAGCGGCGGCAGGTTCTTCACGGTCAGATCGTGGCCGGCATTGACACCGAGCCCGGCCGCGAACGCCGCATCAGCGGTTTTTCCCAACCTTTCCAGTTCTTTCGCCGCCTTTGCGAAATCAGAATGGTAACCTCCATATGGCCCGGTATAGAGCTCGATGCGGTCGGCGCCGGTGTCGCGAGCCGCACTGACCGCGTCCGGATCCGCGTCGGAAAACAAAGACACGCGAAACCCGCCCTTCTTCAACCGCTTGACGATCGGAGTGAGGAACGCCGCCTGGGCGACGAAGTTCCAGCCATGGTCAGAAGTCGCCTGCGCAGGGTCGTCCGGCACCAGCGTCACTTGCTCGGGCTGGTTCTTTTCGACAAGCGCCAGAAAATCCTCGGTCGGATAGCCCTCGATGTTGAACTCCGCGCCCGGAAACTCATCATCGATCAGCGCCCTGATCTCCGGCAGGTCGGAATACCTGGTGTGCCGCTCGTCAGGGCGCGGATGCACCGTCAGCCCGTGCGCGCCGGCGGCAAGCGCTATGCGGCCAAGTCCAGTCACGCTCGGCCATGGCAGGTCGCGACGGTTGCGCAGCATGGCGACGGCGTTGAGATTGACCGAAAGCTTGGCGGGCATGAGCTGGGGTCCAGTGGATCGGCGCGCATCTATAGCGCCTTTGACGGGAACAGATAGAGGGTTTCGCGTGTTCCAGGGGATAGATGGAGGCTAAGATAAGGATTTGCCAGTGAATTTCCTCGAAGCCGTGCCGGCGATCCGCCGCATCGAGACCAATCGCGATGCGCTTTTCGCCATCGACGTCGTCGGCGATGTCTCGCCGGCCGACGCGGAAAACCTGTTCGGCCTGCTGGAGGCCGCCTACGCGCTGCATCCCAGGATCGACGTGCTGGTCAGGTTGACCGACGAGGAAAGCGTCGACTGGGCCAATATCAAGCAAGACACGCTCAAGCAGGGCGTGGCCGACGCGATGCAACATGTCGTGCGCTGCGCGGCCATCGGCGAGCCGAGTTGGGCCCCCCTCGTCGCCGGCCTTTTCCCCAAGACGCTGCCTTTCGAATTCAGGCGCTTTGGCGTCGACGACGAGGAAGCCGCCTGGCAATGGCTTGGCGCAAGACCAACGGACTAGGGTTGTTGAGATTCAGGTCAGGCCGAGCCGGAGTCGAAGACGGGCGCGAAGCGACCAAACTGGATGGTTTCCGGGAACCGGCCTACGCCGGCCGTAGCCTTCATAGAGCGGAGACGCTTATGAGAGCTTCGGCCGGCGAAGGCCGGAGCGGAGCGTGCTTGACGTATGTGAGCACCGGAAGCGCAGGAAGCCGCCATTTGCAGGCCGGCCTCACCTGAATCCCAACAACCCTAGCGCACGACCGTCAGCCGCTCGGCGGCGCGGGTGATGGCGGTGTAGAGCCAGCGCTGCCTGGTTTCCTTGAACGCCCAGCTCTCGTCGAACAGCACCACGTCGTTCCACTGCGAGCCCTGCGCCTTGTGCACGGTCAGCGCATAGCCGTAATCGAAGTCGTCGAAGCGCTTCTTCTGCTGCCAGGGGATTTCGGCATCCGGATCCTCGAATGCCGCCTTGAGCAGCTTGATCTTGGCGACGCCGCGGTCGGGGTCGTCCTCTTCCGGCGAGACCAAAAGGTTGATGCCGGGCTTCACCGTCTCGCGCGACGAGGTCATCACCTTCCACAGCGAACCGTTGAGCAGCCCCTTGGCCGGGTCGTTGCGCAGGCAGACCAGCTTGTCGCCGGCTTGCGGGAAGTCGGCGTTGAACCCCTTCAGCTCGCGCAGCCTTTGATTGTAGCGCCGGCGCGTGCGGTTGGTGCCGACCAGCACCTGATCGGCCTTGAGAACCAGCTCCTGGTTGACTGCTTCCCTGCCGATCACCTGCGCCGTGCCGTAGTCGCCATGCATGAATTCGCGGCCCTCGCGCACGTCGAGCGCCAGCCGGATGATCGGATTGTCGCGCGCCTGGCGATGGATCTCGGTCAACAGAACGTCCGGCTCATGCTCGGTGAAGAAGCCGCCGCCCGAGATCGGCGGCAGCTGCGCCGGGTCGCCGAGCACCAGGATCGGCGTGCCGAAACTTTGCAGGTCGCGACCGAGCTGCTCGTCGACCATCGAGCATTCGTCGATGACGACAAGCTTGGCGCGCGAAATCGGGCTTTGCCGGTTGAGCGAGAAGGTCGGCGACATCGAGGTCTTGCCGGTCACCTCGTCCTCAACCGATTCCTCGCCCTTCGGCCTATAGATCAGCGAATGGATGGTGCGGGCGTTGGTCGCCCCCTTCGAGCGCAGCACCTGCGCCGCCTTGCCGGTGAAGGCGGCGAACTGCACCTGGCCGTCGACATGCTCGGCGAAATAGCGCGCCAGCGTCGTCTTGCCGGTGCCGGCATAGCCGAACAGCCGGAAGATCTGCGGCCGGCCCTCCTTGAGCCAACGCCCGACCGCTTTCAAAGCCTCATCCTGCTGGGGAGAAAATTCCATCAGTGCGACAGACCGGATTCGCTGACGAAAGACAAGATTGGCCGCTGTATCGACCGTTGTCGGCTGCGGGCGCAAACGCCTCCGACAACTCAGGCTACCAGCCGCCAATCGGAACGTAAAGAGAACAACGACCTATCGGCCTGCGCCCGGATCGTTCTCCAGCAGGATCGGCTTGCCGTGTGGCGTCGCATGCGCGGCGCGTTCCCAGGCGGCGGCGAGCTCGTCCACCTCGCCCTTGCTGGCGACATCCTTCCTGGACAAAAGCTTCTCCAGCGCCACCAGCCAATGCTCGTAGTAATAGTGCCCGTCGCTTGCGGCGCCCGGCTTCTTCACCTCGGCGGATAAGGCCTCCGCCCATTCGCTCCACGAAAACAGGCCGTTGCCGTGCAGCGCAACGGTCAGTGCGAAGGCTTCGGCCTGCCACGGCTCGGCAAAGACCGGCTCGTCGAAACCAGCCGGCAACGCACCTTCATGCCGGCTCAAGATAGCTCTCCCAGGCGTCGATCGAGACGCTGAGCGTCGGATCGGCGCCCTCGCCCCAGATCTCGCTCCCGTCGAACACCACAGTGTAGACCCATTGCGGGTTTTCACCCCTGCCGTGCGCATTGCTGTCGGGGAAGACGAAGCCGTCGCGCACCGCCTCGATCCTGCCGTTCTTGCCGCGCGCATAGCGCGGCAGGCGCGTATGGCCGGTCGGGTTGAAATTCTTCGTCCGCACGCGATCGCCCGCGCGGAAACGCGCCGGCGTAGCGACCGGCCGGTTGCAAGGCCCGCCCTTAGCGAGCACTGCGGGTACATCCGCCGCCTTCAGCATTCTCTTCGGCGTCGCAGCGTTATCGACTGCCTTGCCGGCGGCAAGGTCGCGCTCGGTGACGAAGCCGTGGCGTTTCAGGAGCGTTTCCAGCGCCTTGATCCAGATCTGGTAGTAGCTCGAGGAGTAATAGTCGGCGGGATGCAGCGATTCCCGCGCATGCCGGCTCTCGTCGATATTCCAGGCGCCCATGCCGCCGGCGGTGAGCGTCACGCCCAGCGCCCGCCGCTCCCACGCCGCGTGGAAATAGGGCTCGTCCTTCTCGGGCGCGACCGGCCCGAAGCCCATCTGCCCGCCGAGATCCTGCGGTCCGTTCATGCCGGTTCCCCTTCCGGCTCTTTAGCAAGCGCGGTGCCGATCATCGCGTCGCGGCTGACCAGTCCCGCGAGCTGCTCTTCGCTCCAGCCCTCGGTCCCCTTGGGACGCATCGGCACCACCAGGTAGCGAAGCTCTGCCGTCGAATCCCAGACGCGGATTTTCTTCTGCGCCGGCAGCGTCAGCCCGAACTCCTCCAGCACGCCGCGCGGATCGATGACCGCCCGCGAGCGGTAAGGCGGCGCCTTGTACCAGACCGGCGGCAGGCCGAGCACCGACCACGGATAGCAGGAGCAGAGCGTGCAAACGACGAGGTTGTGCGTCTCCTCGGTGTTGAACACGGCCTGCATGTGCTCGCCCTGCCGGCCGGTGTAGCCCAGCGACGCGATCGCCGCGGTCGCGTCGCGCTTGAGCCATTCGGCATAGGCTGGATCGTTCCAGGCCTTCGCCACCACCCGCGCGCCGTTGCGCGGGCCGATCTTCGTCTCATAGGTGTCGACGATGACGTCGATGGCCGCAGGGTCGATCAGGCCCTTTTGGGTCAGGATCGTCTCCAGCGCGCGCACGCGCGCCGCGAACGGATCGAGCTCGTTGTCGTGGTCATGATCATGGGACATGGTCACAGACTAGGATCGGCTGCGGCCGGCTGCAAGCGCCACGGCTTGGGCCAGTCGGAGCGATCTACTCGGCTGCCGTCTTCTGCGGCTCGGGTTCGCCGTCGAACAGCGAGGCTTGCTCGCCGCTTTCCACCACATGCAGCGCCGGCCGGCTCTTCTTCGACGAGAAGCTGAGCAGCCAGCCCGAGAAATTCTCGAAATAGACGTAGATCACCGGCGTGACGAACAGCGTCAGCGCCTGCGAGGCGAGCAGGCCGCCGACCACGGCAACGCCGAGCGGCTGGCGCAATTCGGCGCTGGCGCCGGTGCCGAGCGCGATCGGGAACGTGCCCATCAACGCCGCAAGCGTCGTCATCATGATCGGCCGGAAGCGCATCAGGCAGGCTTTGTGGATGGAATCCCTCGCCGACATGCCCTGCCGCCTGAGCTCCAGCGCGACGTCGACCATCATGATGCCGTTCTTCTTGACGATGCCGATCAGCATCAGGATGCCGATCACCGCGATCACCGACATATCCATGCCGGCGAAGCGCAGCGCCACCACGGCGCCCAGCACCGCCGACGGCAGGCCGGTGAGGATGGTGAGCGGGTGGATGAAGCTCTCATAGAGCATGCCGAGCACGATATAGATCGTCAGGATCGCGCCGCCGATCAGCAGCCCCTGGTTGGCCAGCGAATCCTGGAAGGTCTTGGCCGTGCCGGCAAAGCTCGTCGAGATCTCCTTCGGCATGCCGATCTGGTCTTTGAGCTGGTCGATGCGGGTCACCGTGTCGCCGAGCGACACGCCCTGCGGCAGGTTGTAGGAGATCGTCACCGCTGGAAGCTGGCCGAGCTGATTGATCGTCAGCGCGCCGGCCGTGCGGTCGACATGGGCGAAGGCGCCGAGAGGCACCAGGCTGCCGCTCGCCGTCCGCATCTGGATGGCGAGCATCCGCTCGGGCGACCATTCGATCTTGGGATCGAGCTCGGTGATGACCTCATAGCTGTCGGCCGAACCGAAGATCGTCGAAACCTGGTCGGTGCCGAAGCCGCCATAGAGGGCGGAACGCAGCGTGTCGGTGTCGATGCCGAGCTGGGCGGCCTTGTCGCGGTCGATCACCAGCGAGGCCTGCAATGCGTTGTTTTGCAGGTCGCTAGTGACGTCGGTGAATTTCGTATGGTCCGCGGCCATCGCGTCGTTCAGCTTCTGCGCCCAGATGTCGGTCTGGCCGGTGTCGAGCCCCTGCACCACGAGCTGATAGGCGCTGGCCGACGACCGCGAGCCGAGCCGCAGGTTCTGCACGGGCTGCATATAGGTCTCGATGCCCGCCACGCCGGCCAGCTGGCGTCTCAGATCCGAAAGCACCTTCTCGATGTTGGGCCGCTGATCCTTGCCCTTGAGCTGGACGAAGAGCTGGCCTTGGTTGAGCGCGTTGTTGCCGCTGCCCGCCGACCAGGCCACATGGTCGACATAGGGCGACTTCGAAAACACGCTGGCCACCTGCCCTTGCAGCTTCGCCATGGCGTCGAACGAGATGTCCTGGCGCGCGATCGTGGTCACCGATATCTGGCCGATATCCTCCTGCGGAAAGAAGCCCTTCGGGGAGACCTGGATCACCCACACCGACGCCGCGGCGGTCGCGATGAAGACGAGGAACACCAGGAAAGTGTTTCGCAGGCAGAAGCCCAGGATCCGGTCATAGCCGCGCGTGATGAGGTCCGGCTTATGACCGGGGGCGTGCTTTTCGCGATCGGCCTTGGTCACCGACAACAGACGCGAGCAGAGCATTGGCGTCAGCGTCAGCGACACGAACATCGAGGCCAGAATGGCGACGGTCACCACGACGGCGAATTCGTTGAAGATGCGGCCGATGACGCCGCCCATCAGAAGCACCGGAATGAACACCGCCACAAGCGAGATCGAGATCGAGATGATGGTGAAGCCGATTTCGCGCGCTCCCTTCAACGAAGCGTCGAAGGCGGACAGCCCGTCCTCTTCCATATGGCGGAAGATGTTTTCCAGCATGACGATGGCGTCGTCGACGACAAGACCGACGGCCAAAGTCAATCCCATCAGCGAGATATTGTCGATCGAGAAGCCGAACAGGAACATCGCGCCAAGCGTGGCGATCAGCGAGATCGGCACCGCCACCGCCGGGATGATCGTCGCCGTCACCCGGCGCAGGAATACGAAGATCACCAGCACCACAAGCGCGATGGTCAAGAGCAGCGTGAACTGGACGTCGTCGACGGCCTGGCGGATCGATGTCGAGCGGTCGTTGAGCAGCTTGATCTGGGCGGCGCCCGGCATCTGGTCCTGGAAGGACGGCAGCATCGCCTTGACCTTGTCGACGACGTCGACGGTATTGGCGTCGGGCTGGCGCTGCACGGCCATGATGATCGCGCGCGTGCCGTCATACCAGCTCGCCGTCGTCGTGGTCTGCACGGAATCGACGGCGCGCGTCACGTCGCCCAGCCGCACCGGGCGGCCGTTCTTGGTGGCGATGATGAGGTTGGAGAAACCTGCGGCGTCGGTAAGCTGCGTGTTGGCGGTAATCGTCAGCTGCTGCTTGTTGTTCTGCAGCACGCCGAGCGGAGTGTTGCTGTTGGCCGAGGTGATGGCGGCCTGCAGCTGATCGATCGAGATGCCGCGCGCGGCGAGCGCGGTCGGATCGATCTGGATGCGCACGGCGTATTTCTGCTGGCCGAAGATCGAGACCTGGGCCACGCCGTCGATGGTCGACAGCGACGGTGACATGACGTTTTCCGCGAAGGCGTCGAGGTCGGTCAGCGGGACCGTGTCGCTGACCAGCGACATCAGGAGGATCGGCGCGTCGGCCGGATTGACCTTGCGATAGCTTGGCGGCGAGGTCATTTCCGGCGGCAGCGATCTTTGCGTGCGCGCGATCGCCGCCTGGACGTCCGCCGCCGCGGCATCGATGTCGCGGTTGAGCACGAACTGGATGGCGATCGAGGTCTGGCCGAGCGAATTGGTGGTCGAGATCGAATCGATTCCGGCGATCGTCGCGAATTGCTTGATCAGCGGCGTCGCCACCGATGTCGCCATCGTCTCCGGCGACGCGCCGGGAAGGCTGGCCGAAACGTTGACCACCGGGAATTCGGCGCTGGGCAGCGCCGCCACCGGCAGGAACTTGTAGGCAAAAATACCGCCCAGAATGAGGGCGAACGACATCAGAAGGGTGGCGACAGGCTTGCGGATGCAGAATTCGGAGATCATTGGCTCGCCCCGCCGGCCTTGTCGGCCTCCGCGACCTTGGGCGATGCCTGTTCACCGGATCCCGCGGCGGCTTTGCCTTCATGCACCGCCGCGCCGTTTTTCAACCGTGTCTGGCCTTCGACGACGACCTTCTCGCCGCTCTTGAGCCCATCGCTGATGGCGCTGTTTTGGCCTTCCGTCAGCGCCACCTGCACCGGCCGCATCTCGACGGTGTTGTCCGGCTTGACGACATAGACGAACGGCCCCTTCTGGCTGGGCTGCACCGCGACCGTCGGAACCGAGGTCATCTGCGGCATCATGCCGGCCTCGAGCACCACGTTCACATACTGCCCAGGCCACAGCGAAAGATCCGGATTCGGTATGCTCGCCCGCGTAGCGATGGTGCCGGAGGCCGTATCGACGCTGGAATCGACGAAATCGAGTGTGCCCTTGCCGATCGGCGTGGGATCGCCGGTCTTGGTCAGCGTCACGTCGCCTTGCTGTGGATCGGAGAGCGCCTTGTGCAACAGGGCAAGGTTGCTCTCGGGCAGCGTGAAGTTCACCTGCAGCGGATCCATCTGCGTGATGGTGACCAGCGGCGTCGAGCTGCTCGAGTTGCCGTTGCTGGTGGTGACGAGATCGCCGACCGACACGTTGACCGCGCCGAGCCGGCCCGAGATCGGCGCCGTAATCGTTGCATAGCTCAATTGCACGGTGTCGGCATCAATGGTCGCCTTGTCGGCGTCGATGGTGGCGGCCGCGGCCTTCTGGGCCGCCAGCGCCTGATCGTAGGTCTGCTGCGTGCCGGCCTGCTTGGCGACGAGGTCCTTCGCACGCTGCAGATCGGCCTGGGCGCTCACCAGCATCGCCTGGTCCTTGGCGAGCTGCGCCTGATCCTTGGCGAGCTGCGCCTTCAGCGCGCGGTCATCGAGCGAAAGGAGCAGATCGCCGGCCTTGACCATCTGCCCGTCCTTGACCGCGATCGACACGATCTGGCTGGACACACGGGCATTGATATTGACCACCTCCGGTGACGAGACGAAGCCGATGGCATAGCGGCGGATCGGAAAATCGGCTGTCGTCGCGGTGGCGGAGACGATCGAGGCCGAACGCGGACCACCGCCTTTCGCATTGTCGCCTTTCGCATTGTCCGGGGCACCGGCCGCCTTATCGCCGCTCGCCGTCTTGTCCGTGGCGGCCACGCTGGCCTGCTTGCCCGAAATCAGCTGCTGGACCTTGGCCGACGTCGTGGGCGAAAGATAGAGCCCGGCGCCCGCCAGACCGGCGACCGCAACAACTGCAAAGGCGATTTTTCCGCGCATCGACAAATAAGCCTTCTACCCGACACGCCGATCCCGGTGGTCCATTCTAGCTCGCTTCACGACCTCGTGCCGCGATTTTCGTGGAGTAGATAGGACAAGGCTTTGGCCGAAAAGGGCCAAAACGGGGCATTACGAAGATTTAATGTGCACTGCACAATAGCTAAGCAGCCGGCAAACGAACCCAACGAACGCCTCTGCGACCAGTCCGAAAGCTGTCAGATGTGTTGAGATTCAGGTCAGGCCGAGTCGAAAACGATGGTTTTCGAGAACCGGAGCGGAGCGTACTTTTCCTACGTGAGCACCGGAAGCGCAGAAAGCCAGCGTTTGCAGGCCGGCCTCACCTGAATATCGGCACATCTAACGGAGCATCGGCCACAGCGTCGCCGCCAAGAGCACGCCCATGGCGATGTTGAACCATTTCAGCCGCACCGGATCCGACAGGAAGCCGCGCAGCGCCGTGCCGAAGCCGGCCCATACCGAAACGCTGGGCAGGTTGACGATGGTGAAGGCGATCGAGATCAGCGCAACCGAGACGAACGGGTGATCGGCATTGGTGTAGACGGCCATCGCGGTGATCGCCATCACCCATGCCTTGGGATTGACCCACTGGAATGCGGCGGCGTCGATGAAGCGCATCGGCCGGCCCTGCGCCCCTTTTCCGTCGCTTATCGAGCGCGACATGGCGATCTTCCAGGCGAGGTAGAGCAGGTAGGCGGCGCCGGCGATCTTCAGCGCCGTATGCAGCGCCGGCACCGCCGTCAGCACCGCGCCGAGCCCGAAGCCGACGGCCAGCAACAGGACCAGGAAGCCGATGCTGATGCCCAGCATATGCGGAACCGTCCTGGCGATGCCGAAATTGACGCCGGAAGCGAGCAGCATGAGATTGTTCGGCCCCGGCGTGATCGAAGTCACGAAGGCATAGACCAACAGGGCAAGGAATGCGTCGAGCGACATGTTATCCTCCCGGATATGTCAGCCTTACTGTCCTTTTAGCAAATGCGCAAAAGCCAGAAACGGGCAACGGACTGGCACAGTTCCCCTGAAGAACTAGCCAGGGTTGCCGCCAGATCAACTAGGCGACTTGCATTCGCACATAGGATGGCAAACTCAAGTAGTTTGCAGTTTCGCAAGTAGATCGAGCAGACTGGCTTGCGTCGCCTCAAGCGGCTCGTTTGCTTTTGTCGCGTTTCGATAGGCTCGATGCATGATCAGCGGTGCTTCGTCATGATCGCTGGCATGGATCATGTGAAACATCACTTTTCCTGAGGATCCGCGTTCGTAGATAGGCCAGGGATGTGCGTGCTTGTAGCCGAACTCCTCTTTGAAGCGATCACAGAAGAGCAGAGCACGGCTCCATCCGTTCATTCCAACCAGAGATCGCCAGTCCGCGCGGCCCCACCACCTCTCAGGAACGTCAAGGTTCGCGGTAAAGCCGGCCAGGCCACGATCGAGCCATCCACTACCGAGGAAGTAGAATAGTTCAATTTTGTTACCAAGCGACTTGTGACCGGCAAGCGCCGCAAGCGTCGCCCAGTGACATTCAAAGGAATATTGATCGATCAGACAGAACGTTGCCTTTTTCGGCGTAATCCTTCCCGACGCAAGAACGTCAGCGACAGCGATGTTGAAGTCCTTGACCAAAACCTGAGTGTGCCGCTTTGGCTTTGTGACTGGTTGGTTAGCGACAAGCTCATAAAGGTATTTGGCCCTTTCCGGCTCAATTTCGCAGAAGAAGAAGTCTCGAAGGAATCGGGGCTCGGACTCAAGTACCAGCTTCGCTGCCCAGGACCCTTCAATTTCAGGTTGCTTTGGTGCAGCAAAGCCATCGATGTAGGCTCCGTGCTTGGTGATCAGCACAAAGTAGAAAAGGTACTTGGCAATTAACTTGGCTTTGTTCTCAGTCCAGACGGGTGTTTTAAGCGCCGGCAATTTCATCCCTGGCGCTGAAACATCAGGCAGATCCGAGAACAGATTGATCTGCTCCCCCATCCCGACATCGAACGGTGAAGCAGACGCCAAGTCAAGTGCTACGCTGCAATAACAGACTCATATCGAGGCGAGGGAAAATTCCTGACAATGCGGCCATCCAGTAGACCGCCTCCCTTGCCGTGTGGATCGCAAGCCTTGACGGCATCCATCGCTACACCGTCCTCATACACCATTGGGTGGTTTGAATAGGACCCCCACTGTTTGAAGAACGGCGCCACCCCTTTCGATTCGCAGTCGGCGATTATGTCTCTAGCCCATTGAGGATCCATTGGACGCGCACCGTGGCCGCTCTCGCCACCGGCTATGAGCCAGTCTGGCTGAATCGCGCTATCGCACAGCCGCAAAGGCCCTATTGCGGGCTCGTATGAGACGAATCTCACGACGCATTGTACTGCTTGGAGATGCTTCCACCGTTGATCGTATCGGGCCTGGTCTTCCGCAGTGAATCCCAGCCAGACATTGGAATAGCCTCTGCCCCAGTCCGCCGGCAACATCTTCCGTACGTTTTGTGGCCGCTTTGTCAGCAGAAGCCAGTCCAAAGATGGTGTGGCTTTGATAAGCGAGAATAGATCAAAGCGCCATTGCGGCTCCGCCTGATTATCGAATACATCAGCGAGAGACGCGCAAAACACACGCTGGCGACGGCCATTTCGAGCGGAGAACTCTGCCGCCTTCGCCTGCCAGATGGCTGGAGCCTTCCAATATTGATCAGTCGTTCTCTTGCGTGGGTTGTTGCCCCATTTCACGTGCCCTGATCGCTTAGACCATGCCTCGGCGTAGCAGTGATCACAGCCAGGACTGACATTGGTGCAGCCTGTCCATGGATTGAACGTATGGTCTGTCCACTCGATCTTCGAAAATTCAGCCATGCTCAGATTCTCCTAGCATAATTTGGAATCTTAAGCTTGTGCGTAGGTGGAAAAATGAACGCAGCACCGTCGCCAGTGGTCGTGGGGAAGGTCAAGCTGACATGACGTTGGCAGCTGATCGACCCGCCACCGAGCGATGTCTGCCGCGCTCACATTCCCTGCGGACCGCGGTTCATCGCGGCGACGCCGGTGCGGCAGATCTCGACCAGGCCGAGTGGCTTCATGATGGCGATGAACTGGTCGAGCTTGGAGCCCTTGCCGGTGATCTCGAAGATGAAATGCTCGGTGTTGGCGTCGATGACCGAGGCGCGGAAAGCATCCGCGAGCCTCAGCGCCTCGACCCGGGCGTCGCCGGTGCCGGCGACCTTCACCAACGCGAGCTCGCGTTCCAGCGGCCGCTCCTGCCCAAGCTCATGCGAGCGCACGGTCAGGTCGACCACCCGGTGCACCGGCACGATGCGCTCGAGCTGATGCTTGATCTGCTCCATCACATGCGGCGTGCCGCGCGTCACGATGGTGATGCGCGACAGATGCTTCTCATGCTCAGTCTCTGAAACGGTAAGGCTTTCGATGTTGTAGCCCCGACCGGAAAACAGGCCGATGACGCGGGCAAGCACGCCCGGCTCGTTGTCGACCAGCACGGAAAGCGTGTGCGTTTCCGGCTTTTCGGTTTCCTTGGCGATGAAATAGGCGGAGCCGGTCGGTTGAAGGTGCTGTGCGTTCATGACGTGAATCTCGATTTCAGACTTTTGAGCTAATTCTCTGTTTGCGCACGGCTTTCTTGCGACAGCCCCGCCTTGATGGCTGGTGTTATGGATGGAGCATGATGTTGCCCGAAAACCGCTTCTCACTTTTCGGCATCATGCTCTAAACCAATTCCCTGCCCTTGGCGTCGATGGCGTTGGCCACCGCCTCGTCGGTCGCCTCGTCGGGCAGCAGCATCTCGTTATGCGCCTTGCCCGACGGGATCATCGGGAAGCAGTTGGCCAAGGTCGCCACGCGGCAGTCGAACAGCACCGGCTTCTTCACCGTGATCATCTCGCGGATCGCGTCGTCGAGCTCGTCCGGCTTGTCGCAGCGAATGCCGTGGCCGCCATAGGCTTCCGCCAGCTTGACGAAATCCGGCATCGCCTCGGTGTAGGAATGCGACAGCCGGTTGCCGTGCAGCAGTTGCTGCCATTGGCGCACCATGCCCATATACTGGTTGTTGAGGATGAATATCTTGATCGGCGCCTCGTATTGCACCGCCGAGCTCATCTCCTGCATGGTCATCTGCACCGAAGCATCGCCGGCAATGTCGATGACCAGCGCGTCGGGATGCGCGATCTGCACGCCGAGCGCGGCCGGCAGGCCATAGCCCATGGTGCCGAGGCCGCCCGACGTCATCCAGCGATTCGGCTTGTCGAAATGATAGTGCTGCGCCGCCCACATCTGGTGCTGGCCGACCTCGGTGGTGATGTAGGTGTCCTTATCTTTGGTTAGTTCGTAGAGCCGCTGGATCGCGTATTGCGGCATGATGACGTCGTTGTTCATCTTGTAGGCGAGCGAATCCCGCGCCCGCCATTTCGCGATCTGCTCCCACCACGGATAAAGCGCCTTCTTGTCGACCTTGGCGGTCGCTCGCCATAGCCGCACCAGATCCTCCAGCACGCGGCCGACATCGCCGAGGATCCCGACATCGGCATGGACGTTCTTGTTGATCGAGGATGGATCGATGTCGATGTGGATCTTCTTCGAGTTCGGCGAGAACGCACTCAGCCGGCCGGTGATGCGGTCGTCGAAGCGCGCGCCGATGCAGACCATCACGTCGCAATCATGCATGGCCATATTGGCTTCGTAGGTACCGTGCATGCCGAGCATGCCGACCCAGTTCTTGCCGGAGGCCGGATAGGCGCCCAGCCCCATCAGCGTCGAGGTGATCGGGAAACCGGTGAGGTCGACCAGCTCGCGCAGCAGATGGCTGGCTTCGGGGCCAGAATTGATGACGCCGCCGCCCGAATAGATGATCGGTCTCTTCGCGCCCGCCATCAGCTCGACCGCGGCCTTCACCTTCTCCAGATCGCCCTGGACCTTCGGCTGGTAGCTGGTGCGCGGCGCCGTCTGCGGCGGCACGTAGATGCCCTTGGCGAACTGCACGTCCTTCGGAATATCGACCACGACCGGGCCGGGACGCCCCGTCGTCGCGACATGGAAGGCCTCATGGATAGTGGCGGCGAGCTGGTTGACGTCCTTCACCAGCCAGTTGTGCTTGGTGCAGGGCCGCGTGATGCCCACCGTGTCGCATTCCTGGAAGGCGTCGGAGCCGATCAGCGACGTCGGCACCTGGCCGGTCAGGCAGACCAGCGGGATCGAATCCATCAGCGCGTCCTGCAGCGGCGTCACCGCATTGGTGGCGCCGGGGCCGGACGTCACCAAAAGCACGCCGGCCTTGCCGGTCGAGCGGGCATAGCCTTCGGCCGCGTGGCCGGCGCCCTGCTCGTGCCGCACCAGGATGTGCTCGACCTCGTCCTGCTGGAAAATCTCGTCATAGATCGGAAGCACGGCGCCGCCCGGATAGCCGAACACATGCTTGACGCCGTTGTCCTTCAGCGCCTGCACCACCATTTCGGCGCCCGTCATTTCGCGCCGCTCGTTCTGTCCGTTGCTCATCGGTCTGGTCCCGTAATGTTCGCCGCCTGGCGATTTGCTGGTCGTTTAGTCGTGTTCAAGGCAATAAAAAAGGCCCCCGAGGGAGCCTGTGTGATGCGCATGGGAGGTTTTCGCCCGGCGGTTACACCGCCTTGCCCACGCGCCAGCCTACGAGAATGAGTGCCGTTTTCATGGGCGCGGACAATAAGGGCCAAAACGCGGGCTCGTCAATGGGGTCCAGCGCGAATTCACTCGCCTGTGAGAGACGGCGCCTGCGCGCAACCACCCCACAGCTACCTTAGTACAGTTGAGCGTCGCTCTCCGACGCACCACTATACGCTGGCAAAAGACGTGCGAGGAGGACGCATGGCTGGCGAGCACATACGCGAGATCGAGCAGGTCCTGTCCGGCGTGCGATCGTCTCGCGACGATGTCATAGTTCAATCCTGGCTGCGCTGCATCGATACCCATCGACTCGACCCGGCACGGCCGATCGAAGCCCATATCGTCCTAACAGATTGATTTCATTGCAATCGCCCATGAGCATCGCGGTTGGCAGGCTGCTTACTGCTCATGCCGGACTCTAGCAAAGTGGAGGAGAACAAATGCTTGAGAGAACACCCACCACCAAGGCGCAAGCGCTGCTCGACAAGTTCGGCAAGGCGCTGGAAGCCGGCGACATCGACAGCGCCGTCAACTGCTTCCAGGCCGATTGCTACTGGCGCGACCTCGTCACCTTCACTTGGAACCTGAAGACGATGGAGGGCCAGGACCAGATCCGCGACATGCTGCAAGCGACGCTGGCCAGCACTAGGCCGACGGCCTGGGCGGTGGCCAAGGGCGAGGAAGCGAGCGAAGACGGCGGCGTCACCACTGCCTGGATCACCTTCGAGACGAGCGTGGCGCGCGGCTTTGGGCTCGTGCGGTTCAAGGGCGACCTGATCTGGACCCTGCTCACCACCATGGCGGAGCTGAAAGGCCATGAGGAGAAGGCCGGCTTCACGCGTCCTCTCGGCGCCAAGCACGGCCACGGCAAGGGCCGCAAGACGTGGCGTGAGGAGCGCGACGACGAGATCGCCGAGCTCGGCCACACCAAGCAACCCTATGTCGTCATCATCGGTGGCGGCCAGGGCGGTATCGCGCTCGGCGCCCGGCTGAAACAGCTCGGCGTGCCGGCCATCATCGTCGAGAAGAACGAGCGTCCGGGCGACTCCTGGCGCAAGCGCTACAAGTCGCTCTGCCTGCACGACCCGGTCTGGTACGATCACCTGCCCTATATCGACTTCCCGAAGAACTGGCCGGTCTTCGCGCCCAAGGACAAGATCGGCGACTGGCTGGAAATGTACACCAAGGTGATGGAGCTGAACTATTGGTCTTCCACCACCGCCAAATCCGCCAAATACGACGAGAAGGCCAAGGAATGGACGATCGTCGTCGAGCGCGGCGGCAAGGAGATCGTGCTCAAGCCGAAGCAACTGGTGCTGGCGACCGGCATGTCGGGCAAGGCGAACTGGCCGAAATACAAAGGCCAGGACATCTTCAAGGGCGAGCAACAGCACTCCTCGACCCATCCCGGACCGGACAAATACCGCGGCAAGAAGGTGGTGGTCATCGGCTCCAACAACTCGGCCCACGACATCTGCGCGGCGCTGTGGGAAGGCGGCGCCGACGTGACCATGGTGCAGCGCTCGTCGACCCACATCGTCAAGTCGGACACGCTGATGGATATCGGGCTTGGCGCGCTCTACTCCGAGCAGGCGGTGGAGAACGGCATGACGACGGGCAAGGCCGACATGATCTTCGCTTCGTTGCCCTACCGCATCCTGCACGAGTTCCAGATCCCGCTTTACCGGCAGATGAAGGAACGCGACGCGAAATTCTACGACGACCTGGAAAGGGCCGGCTTCATGCTCGACTGGGGCGACGACGGCTCGGGCCTGTTCATGAAATATCTGCGCCGCGGCTCCGGCTACTATATCGATGTCGGCGCCTGCGACCTCGTCATCGACGGCTCGATCAAACTGAAGAGCGGACCGGGCGCCGCTGTGCAGGAACTCACCGAAACCGGTGTCAAGTTCGTCGACGGCACCGAATTGCCGGCTGACTTGGTGATCTATGCCACCGGGTACGGCTCTATGAACGGCTGGGCCGCCGACCTCATCTCGCAAGAGGTGGCGGACAAGGTCGGCAAGGTCTGGGGCCTCGGCTCCGCCACCACCAAGGATCCGGGTCCCTGGGAGGGCGAGCAGCGCAACATGTGGAAGCCGACGCAGCAGGAAGCGTTGTGGTTCCACGGCGGCAACCTGCACCAGTCGCGCCATTATTCGCAGTATCTGTCGCTGCAGCTCAAAGCCAGGCAGGTCGGCTTGCCGACGCCCGTCTACGGGCTGCAGGAGGTCCATCACAAGAGCTGACGCACGGCGCTCTCGCGGATGGTAGAAGCCCGACCGGCCGGGCTTCTGCCATCTATGCTGCCTTTTCAGCCGCGAACTTCTTCACCACTCGCTCCAGCAAGGGCACGTAGTCGCGAAAGGCCCGCGTCTTCATGTCGGCGATTTTGCCGCCTTCGTCCCAGATGCGCACGCGCACCGCTTCGTCGTGGAAGGGATTGCTGCGGAACTCAGCCACCTCCTCCGCGCTCATCGGCCCGCCCTGGAGCGACAGCGTATGCACCGAAGCCGGCGACAGCTTGCCGAAATAGGTCGGATCGGTGGCGCAGAGATAGCGCTTGGCCGAGACATGCAGCCTGACGCATTCGACGATGAGCGGCGGGAAGAACGGCGCCAGCACCTCACCGCCCGCCTCGTCATGGTGCTTGTCCTCGACGTCGTCGGGCGAATAGGTGCCGAACTCGCTGGTGTAGTGGCCGATGTCGTGCAGCAGCGCCGCCGCTACAAGCTCCTCCGGCGCGCCGTCCTGCTCGGCCAGCCACGCGCCCTGCAGCATATGCTCCGACATGGTGACCGGCTCGCCGAGATAGGATTCGGCGCCGCGGCGCTCGAAAATATCGGCGATGAACTCGACGATATTTCCGGCGTTCAATTCGTTCGGATTCATTCCGCCGCCTCCCTTAAACCATGCTCGATCGCCGCAAGCGTCGACAGCAGGCCGTCCTTGTCGGCGTAGCAGCCCTGCAGCCAGCGCTTGCCGCTGCCGGAAAACGCCTTGCGCGCATGCATGACGCGGGTGTTGTCGACGATGAAGGATTGCCCCGCCTCGAGCTTGAACGTCACCTCGAAGGCAGGATCCTCGATCAGCTCGGCAAACCGGCGGTAGGCCGCATAGTATTTGTCCATCGCGGCGAAGGGCACGTCGACCGCCGGCGCCAGCGAGCGGTTGTTGAAGCGGATGCAGATGAGCTCCCCATCGGGCCCGAGCTCGATCATCGGCCGCTTGGACTGCAGCCGCACGCCCGACGAGCCGGCATATTCGAAACGCGCTGGATAGGAAGAGAGCAGCCGGAAGCCATCCGGATTTTCCGACTGAAGTGCGGCAGCCACCGCGAACCCGTCGATGACGCTGGACTCGCCGCCTTCGACCGTGTTCTCGATGCAGGCGAGGATCTGCAGCGTCGGCACCGGATCGCGATAGGGATTGTCGGTATGCGCCTGCAGGCCGAGATTGGTGTAGGCCAGATTGTTCGGATTGACCTCGGCGCGCACCTCGAACCAGCGCCCGTAATTGGTCTCCCTGATGTAGCCGAACAGGTCGGCCACCTTGCACAGCGCGCCGGATTCGGCAGGCAGGCCGTCCATCACGGCAAAGCCGAAGCTGCGGACCGCGGCCAGCCAATGCCGCAGCACATCGCTGTCGCGGCTGGCCTCCGTATAGGTCGCGCGCGGCACGGAATTCTGCATTGTGGCTTTCGTCCAGCGCTCTATGTCGCCTCCCGTCCAGCCGGGTTCGCGCGCCTGCTGGCGATCATAGGCATGAGAGCGGAGCCAGCTTGAGGGAAAGCTGACGGCCTTGCCTTCAGGAGCGAATGTGACCTCCAGCGCTCCGCCCTTGATCTCAGCCGCGCCGATCCGCGTCTCGGCCGGAATGTCGAGGATGGTGATCAGCCGCTGTCCGTTGCCGGCGCTGCGCGTCTTGTCGTCCAGCGCGTTGTCGCGCAGCCATATGGCATGGAAGCGGCTGCGCGCTCCGTCCTTCCAGCCAAGCTCGATGGTTCGTCCCTCGTCGCCCAGCGTCACTGTCGTCAACATGCCCAAAAGCTCCCATCCTAGATCCGCGGCTGCGGGTACGGATTGCATGGTGGCTTCATCAAAGGCATAATTCAAATTATCGTTTTTCGGGTGATGGCGCTAAATTTCTGATGGCTGGAAGAACTTTCGATGCGATACCTCCGCTCGACTGGCTGCGCAGTTTCGAGGCGGCCGCCCGCCTGTCGAACTTCACTGCCGCGGCCGCCGAGCTCGGACTCACGCAAGCCGCCGTCAGCCAGCACATCCGTTTTCTGGAGGAGCGGCTCAAAACGCGATTGTTCGCGCGTCTGGCGCGCGGCGTGGCTCTGTCGCCGGAAGGTGCGGCCTATCTCCC
This sequence comes from Mesorhizobium sp. CA16, assembly GCF_020165175.1. Classification (NCBI taxonomy): domain Bacteria; kingdom Pseudomonadati; phylum Pseudomonadota; class Alphaproteobacteria; order Hyphomicrobiales; family Phyllobacteriaceae; genus Mesorhizobium; species Mesorhizobium sp. CA16. Next base: position 14,256 of record NZ_JAIUHP010000011.1, on the reverse strand, counting down.
GCACATCCAGTCGGCATTCGCGACCATCGGCAACAGCACGAACGAGCTGTTCGAGCCGCGTGCCGTGCAGATCGTCAGCATCCGCGTCCCCATCTCTTTCGCGATGCTGGTGCTGGTCCCGACTCTTCCGGACCTGGCAAAGGTGCTGCCGCAGATCCGGCTCGATCTGGTGACCATCCATCGGCCGACCGACTACGACCAGCCGGGCTCGGCGCTGGACATACGTTTCGGCAACGGATCCTTTCCCGGGCGCGAGGCCGACCGGCTGACCGTCGAGCGGCTTGTCCCGGTCGCGGCTCCGCCGCTCGCCCAAGGTGGCGAGTGGACGTTGTTGCCGCTTCTCCTGGTGGCGGGCGCGCGCGAGATGTGGGCGGAATGGTTCGCAGCCGCGGGAGTTTCCGGCCATCCCGGGCGCTCGCACCGCTTCGACAGTTTCGTCGCCGCCATGGAAGCCGCGAAGGTCGGCGCCGGGGCGCTGCTCGGCTCGCGGCCACTGATCGACGCGGCCCTCAAGGACAAGGTTCTCGTCAGGCTTTCGGATTTCGAGCTTTCGAGCCCGTCGGGCCATTTCCTGACGAGACCCTCATCGTCGCGGCTCTCCGGCGCCGAGCAGGATTTTCGCCGCTGGCTTCTGTCGCACATTGCCGGAAGTTCAGGATAGCGTGTCGGCCGCTGCCCCGATCCGTTTCCAATAGATGAGGGTGCCGGTGAGCCCGCCGTGTGGCTTGAGCGCGAAATCGGGGATCTCACCGGCCAAGGTGAAACCAAGTTTCTCATAAAGCCCGGCCGCGCCCTCTTCGCTGGCCGTGTCCAGCACCAGCAGCGTACGGCCTTTCTCGACGGCCAGTTTCTCCGCTGCCCGCATCAGGGCGGTCGCGATGCCTTTGCCGCGATGGTCGCGGCCGGTCATCAGCTTGGCGATCTCGGCGCGGTGCGGTTGGTTGGGCGGGAAGTCGAGCAACAACGTGACGGTGCCGGCAAGCACCTCGCCCTGCCATAGGCCCAGCACCGCCCTTTCTCCGCGCGCCGCCGCGGCAAGCGACTTGCGCCAGAATTCCCGCGCGGCCTCCGCCGACAAGGGATGCATGAAGCTCACCGATCCGCCGGCGGCGACCGTCGCGATCAGCAGATCGGTGAGCATCGCGATGGTCGCCGCGTCGTCGCTCAGCGCCCGGATTTCAAGGGAGTTCATGCTGGTGCTCTCCAGGTGATGATATGTCGTTGACGAGGTCATTCGAAATGGCTGATGCGTTTCCGCCGTCGCGCCCGCCTGATTTCGGCGATACGGTCGGCGTCGTCCGCGCCGAGATGGCGGCCACGCTCCAGGATCTCGAGCGTATATTCCTCGTAGGTCAGACCGAGCCGTTCGGCTCTCTCCAGCCGCATCAGCATGACGGTGTGGCTTGGCGCCTTCCAAGCCTTGTCGTGGGCGGCGCGCCAGGCGAGGAAAATGTAGGCATCGCCCTTGCCCCAGGGCGGGCCGTCATAGTCGTCGAGCGGCGGCCCGCCATTGTGCGAGCGTTTTGGCCGGCGAGACATCGGAGTCAGTCCCTGACCAGCGCCACGAGATACTCCGCCGCACCCGGTCCGGGAGCATGAAAGACGCAATCCGAGGGCGCGCCCAGCGCCAAGCAGTCGCCAGGCTCGAGCCGGTGCACCACATCGCCCTCGGTGAAATCCAGCCTTCCGTCGATCAGCCATATCTGCTGTTTGATGAAGGCGTAGGACGCCGCCGGCAAACTGACCCTGGCACCTGCCGGAAGGCTGACCCTGACCAGTTCCAACGGCATCTGCGATGCCGGCGATAGATGACGCCTGATGTACCCGGTTGCCGGATCCTGCCAGATCGGCTGCTCGTCCCGGCGCGAAATGCCGCCGCCTTGCATCTCGGCCCGCGCGATCAGCGTCGACAGCGTCATGCCGAAGGCCGCCGCGATGCGCACCAGAAGCGCCGCGGTCGGACTGGTCGTACCGCGTTCGATGGCGCTCAGCATCGCCTTCGAAACGTCCGAGCGCTCGGCCAATTCGGCAAGCGACCAGCCCCTCAGCGTTCTTTCGGAGCGTATCCGCCTGCCGATCGTGGCGGTAATACCATTCGATATATCATCCATTCGTCCAATATATCGGATTTTCTCGGCCTGGAAAGAGGCCAGTCGATCGAATTGTCACGGTGGGCTTAACGCTGCCTACACCATCCGACCTCACCTGACTTTAACCCCGATTGGGTAGGGTCGAGGCTCCAGGGGAATGGGATCAGGTCAGCCATGTTTGTCGAACGCGAAGCCTCCGTTGGCGAACCGACTTCGCAGGAGCGCCGCAACATCCAGCAGAACGACAAGCGGATTCTGGGCAATGTCGTGCAATGCGACGGCGCGCGCGCCACCATCAGTGCCCATGCCGACGACACCGAAGGCGCGATCAGCGGCCTTTGGACGGTCGGTAAGATGATCTCCATCAATCTCGGTTCGACACGAACGGTCGGCCTTGTCTATGCCATCGGCAAATCGGATCGCGCCTGGAACCACGAAGGGCAGAATCCGATCGAAGTCAGCGTCGAACTGGTCGGCGAGGTTCGCGACGGCGTCGAGCCCGGCGCCAAGCCGGTGTTCGACCGTGGCATCACCACCTACCCGCATATCGGCGCCATTGCTCACCGTATCCGAACCCGCGACCTGCAGGCGGTCTACGATCTGGCCGGGCGCCATTCGGTGACCATCGGTAACCTGTCGCAGGATGAATCGATCGATGCCAACATCGCCATCGACGACACGCTGGCGCGTCATTTCGCCATCGTCGGCACCACCGGTGTCGGCAAGTCGACAGCTGTCTCGCTGCTGTTGCGCAAGACGATCGAAGCGCGTCCGGATCTGCGCGTGCTCATCCTCGACCCGCATAACGAGTTCGCCGCCTCGCTGCCGGAATATTGCGTGAAGGTCGATTCCAAGACGCTCGACCTGCCGTTCTGGATGTTCAGGCTGGAGGAGTTCGCCGAAGTGCTGTTTCGCGGCCGCGAGACGGTGCCCGAGGAAGTGGATGTCCTGCGCGACCTGATCCCCGCCGCCAAGAACCTTTACCGCAACCCGAATTCCGGCACCTATGTCAGGCGCGGCAGCGACGCGCTGACGGCGGACACGCCGGTGCCCTACCGCGTCGCTGATCTCATCAAGCAGATCGACGAGCGCATGGGCATGCTCGAAAGCAAGAACGACCGCCCGACCTTGAAGTCGCTGAAAACGCGCATCGAATCGGCGGCAGCCGATCCGCGCTACCGCTTCATGTTCAATTCGCGGCTGATCGAGGACACCATCCACGAAACGATCGGCAATATTTTCCGCGTCCCCAACCATGGTCGACCGGTCACCTGCTTCGAGATGGCGGGCATGCCTTCGGAAGTCGTCAATTCGGTCTGCTCGGTGCTGGCACGCCTGGCCTTCGACCTGGCGCTGTGGAGCGAGGGCCGGCTGAAGCTGCTGCTGCTTTGCGAGGAAGCCCATCGCTACATGCCGGCCGATCCGCGTCTCGGCTTCGCGCCGACAAGGCACGCGCTGTCGCGCATCGCCAAGGAAGGCCGCAAATATGGCTGCTATCTCGGCGTCGTCACCCAGCGCCCGGGCGAGCTCGACCCGACCATCCTGTCGCAATGCTCGACCTTCTTCGCCATGCGGCTTGCCAACGAGCAGGACCAGGCCATCATCCGCTCGGCAATCGCCGATTCCTCGGCCTCGACCCTGGCGTTCCTCTCCTCGATGGGGCAGCGCGAAGCCATCGCCTTCGGCGAAGGCGTGGCGACCACCATGCGGCTGAAGTTCGAGAAGCTGCCGCAGGAGTTCATCCCGGGCACCGCTAAGGGCGAGAAGATCGAGTCTTCCGTGGATGGCAACGACGTCGATCTCGCCATGATCGTCGAGCGGCTGCGCAACGTGCCGAAGCCGCAGCAGGCCATGGCCTTCGCTGAGGCTGTGGATTCCTCCCGCCAGGCCGGCGACCCGGACTACAAGAAGCCGGCCACCGCCGCGCGCGTGCAGCCGGACGACGACTTCGACACGCGCTACGGCCTGAAGCCCTCGACCTTCGGCATGCGCCAGCTCAACGATTGAACGACCAACTTCGCAAGCACAGCCAGATTCCGAACAGGAATTCATCAGGCCGGATCGAATGACGTGGCCTTCGAGAAGCCGGAGCGGAGCGGACATGTAGTCCGTGAGCACCGGAAGTCGAGAAAGGCGCGTCAGTTGACCGGCCTCATGAATTCATGTCGGAATTTTAGGCGCAGACGCGGTTGCGGCCCTGCTTCTTCGCCTCATAGAGCTGGCGGTCGGCGCGGCGGTAGAAATCCTCCGCGCTCTCCTTGTGGTCCCAGACGGCGAGGCCGACGCTGGTGGTGACCTTCAGCCGCACATTGCCCGACATGATCGACATGTTGGCGACCGCCTTGCGGATGCGCTCGGCGAACCTGGCGAGCAATTCGACATCCATGTTGGGGGTGACGACGGCAAACTCCTCACCGCCCAGCCGCGCCACCACATCGTGATAGCGCGTCATGCCCCGCAGGCAGGTGGCGACGGCCCTCAGCACCTCGTCGCCGACGTCATGGCCATGCGTATCGTTGACCTGCTTGAAATGGTCGAGATCGAGGATCATCAGCCCGACCGGCCTGTCGATGCGGCGAAACTCGTGGAGATATTCGCGCAGCGCATCATCGAAATAGCGGCGGTTCTGCATTCCGGTCAGACTGTCGGTGAGCGCCGCCTGCTCGAGCGTCTGCGAGCGGGCACTTAGCGAAACCGTCATGGCCCTGAGCTTGCCCTCTTCCCGCACCTGGCCGCGGATCAGCGGGTAGATGAAGAAGGTGCCGAAGAACAGCGCGGTTGCCAGCAGCGCCCCGGTGACGAACAGAAGTTTGTTGAGATAGACGATTCTGTCGACGCGCGATGCGGCATCGAGGTCGGCGGCGATGTCCTGCAACTGGCCATAGGCATGGAAGGTCACCAGGCCCGCGGCCAGGATCACAAAAATAAAGACGAAAAATGCGGATTCCGCCTTGTGGAAACGCATCAACTCCCCGCGGCACTGTAGCCCCAAAGGTTATGGCATGGCCGACCTTACGGACCGTTAATCCGAACAACCTTGGCGAGAATTGGAGCCGGCGATTTTAAGGCGCTGATTGAAAAAGCTTTTAGTCAGTCCTGAACAGCCGGTTCGTCGCCCGGCCGCAGCCTGCGCCACTCCCCGCCCAGCTGATGCCTGAACCATGTCGACTGGCGCTTGGCATATTGCCGGGTCGCGATCTTGGCGCGCTCAATGGCTTCGGGAAAATCCGATTGTCCGGCCATCGCCGCCTGCAGCTCCCGCACGCCGATCGCTTTCATAGCCGGCAGGTCCGGGTCGAGGCCGAGCGCGGTGAGTCGACGCACTTCGTCGAGAGCGCCCTTGTCGAGCATCTGGTCGAAGCGCGCGTCGATGCGCCGAACCAGTTGCTCGCGGTCCGGCTCGATGACCAGGAAGCGCGCGCTGTCGCGATCGATCAGCGGCCGGCCGCGCACCGCCTGCCATTCGAGGATCGAGCGCCCGGAAGCGTCGAGCACTTCGAGCGCCCGCACGATACGCTGGCCGTCGGTCGGCCTGAGTTGCATGGCCATAGCCGAATCCTCGTGCATCAGCAGGCGATGCAGCCTTTCGGCGCCTTGTTCCTTGAGTTCGTAGCGCCAGCGCTCGCGGACTGACGCCGGAATGTCCGGCATATCCGAGATACCTTCGGCCAGCGCGCGGAAATAAAGCCCGGTGCCGCCGACGAAAACGACCGGACGGCCAGACAGCACGCCGTCGTCGATCAGCTTTGTCACGTCGCGCAGCCAGGCGCCGGTGGAATAGGCGGTGGCGGGATGGACATGGCCGTAAAGGAAATGCGGAACGCGTGCCATTTCGGCGGCGCTCGGCCGCGCCGTCAGGACGTCGAGCACCGAATAGCCCTGCATGGAATCGGTGTTGACGATGACCCCGCCATTGCGTTCGGCGAGATCGAGCGCCAGCGCCGACTTGCCGCTGGCTGTCGGCCCGGCTATCAGGATCGCGTTCTTGATGCGGCCTTCGCCCGCCTGCCTGCCGGAATCTTCGATGCCGCTGATCGCCACTTTAGTGTCCCGTCCAGAAGCCCGCGCCGTGCCGGCCTCGCTTGCGAATATGGCCTTGCGGGCCGCCGGCGCAAGCGCCGTTCATTGGCTGGCCGAGGACGTCGCCTGCGATCTCGTTTTGCCGCAGACGCCGGATATCGGCGAAATGACCGCCAATCTGCGCGCGGCGCTGGCTTCCGAGCCGGTCGACGTCATCGTCCAACCGGCCGAAGGCAGGCGCAAGAAGATCCTGCTCGCCGATATGGATTCGACCATGATCGACCAGGAATGCATCGACGAGCTTGCCGACGAGATCGGCGTCAAGGAGCATGTGGCGGCGATCACCGCGCGCTCGATGAATGGCGAGATCGCCTTCGAGCCCGCCTTGCGCGAGCGCGTCGCCTTGCTGAAAGGCCTCGACACAGCCGTGGTCGACCGCATCATCGCCAACCGGCTGACGCTCGCCTCCGGCGGCCGCGCCTTGGTGCAAACGATGCGCGCCCATGGCGCCTGGACGGCGCTGGTCTCCGGCGGCTTCGACGTCTTCACCAGCCGCATCGCCGATATGCTGGGCTTCCAGGAAAACCGCGCCAACCGCCTGATCGAGAAAGACGGCACGTTCACCGGCATGGTGGCCGAGCCGATCCTCGGCCGCGCCGCCAAGGCCGAAGCGCTGCTCGACATCGCGAAGAGGCTCGGACTGACCACCGAGGACGCGATTGCGGTTGGGGACGGCGCCAACGACCTCGATATGATCCGTCTTGCCGGCACTGGCATCGCGCTTCACGCCAAGCCGACGGTGGCCGAGCAGGCCCGCATCCGCATCGATCACGGCGATCTGACCGCGCTGCTCTATCTCCAGGGCTATCGCCGGGATGAGTTTTCAGAATGAAGCCGATCCGCACCGAGCGCCTGATCCTGCGCAACTGGGAAGAGCGCGACCGCGCGCTTTTCCACCGCATCAACTCCGACGAGCGCGTGATGGAATTCTTCCCGTTCCGCCGCGACCGTGCGACCGCCGACGCCATGATGGACGAATTCCGCGGCTGGATCGAGGAGGATGGCTACGGCTTCGCCGCCGCCGAGATCGCGGCCACCGGCGAATGCATCGGCTTTGTCGGTCTCCTGGATACGGATGATGTGCCATCGTTACCGGACGGCACGATCGAGATCGGCTGGCGGCTGGCGCCGGAATTCTGGGGCAAGGGCTATGTCACCGAAGCGGCTGAAGCCTGGCTCGCCTATGGCTTCGAAACGCTGAGGCTGGAGGCGATCGTCTCCTTCGCCGTCGCCAAAAACTATCGCTCCATCGCGGTGATGAAGCGCCTCGGCATGCGAGCCGATCCTGGTGCCGATTTCGACCACCCCGCCGTGCCGGACACCCACCCACATCTCAAGCGGCATGTCCTCTACAGGCTGTCGCGCCAGGATTGGCAGGCACGAAAAAGGGCGGCTCGCTAGCCGCCCCATTCATTGAAACATCAATCGGTTACCGGACGTTCCGGACTCAATCCATCCGGATCGTTACGAAGCGCAGCTCGCCGGTCTTCGACGCCAGCATCAAGAGCGCGTTCTTGCGGCCCTGCTCCTTCAATGCGCCGATCCGGTCCATGACGTCTTTCGGCGTGCCGACCGATTCCTGCGCGATCTCGGTGATCACCTCGCCGGGCTGGATGCCGCGCTCGGCCGCCGCCGAATTCTTGGCGACGTCGGTGATGACCACGCCGGACACATCGGCCGCGATGCCGAACTTCTGCCGTGTCTGGTCGTTGAGCTCGCCGACCGTCATGCCGAGCACCGAGGCCGTCGACACCGGAGGCGTCGCCTTGTCGCCCTTGTCCTGGTCGGTGTTGCCGTTCTCGCCGCTGGCCAGCTTCTCGCCGTCCTCCAGCCGTCCGAGCGTCACCTTGACGGTCTGCTCGACGCCCTTGCGCACGATGACGACGTCGACCGCCTTGCCGACCGGGCTTTCGGCGACGACACGCGGCAGGTCGCGCATTTCATGGATATCCTTGCCGTCGAACTTGATGATGACGTCGCCGGCCTGCACCGAACCGTTGTCGACCGGCCCGCCCTTGATGACGCCGGCCACCAGCGCGCCCTTGGCGGTCGCCATGCCAAGGCTTTCGGCGATGTCCGCCGTCACCGGCTGGATGCGCACGCCAAGCCAGCCGCGCCGCGTCTCGCCATACTGGCGAAGCTGGTCGACGACGCCGGCGGCAAGCTGCGAAGGGATGGAAAAACCGATGCCGATAGAGCCGCCCGACGGCGAGATGATTGCCGTGTTGATGCCGATGACCTCGCCCTCAGCGTTGAACAGCGGGCCGCCGGAATTGCCGCGGTTGATGGCGGCGTCGGTCTGGATGAAATCGTCATAGGGGCCGGAATTGATGTCGCGGTTGCGCGCCGAGACGATGCCGACCGTCACCGTGCCGCCCAGGCCGAACGGATTGCCGATCGCCATCACCCAGTCGCCGACGCGCATCTTGGTGGAATCGCCGAACTTCACCGCCGTCAGCTTGTGACCCTTGGGGTCGACCTTCAGCACCGCGACATCGGTCTTGGTGTCGGTGCCGACGAGCGTCGCCTTCAGCGTGATGCCGTCGGAGAAATTGACTTCGATATCGTCGGCATCGGCGATGACGTGGTTGTTGGTCACCACGATACCCTGCTCGGCGTCGACGACGAAGCCGGAGCCGAGCGACTGCACCTTCTGCGCGCCACCCCCCTTGTCGCCGCCGCGGTTCTTGAAGAAATCGTCGAAGAAGTCCTGGAACGGCGAGCCCTCGGGCAGCTGCGGCATCGGCACCGCGCCCGGCCCTTCCGTGCCTTTCACCGTCTGCGAGGTCGAGATGTTGACCACCGCGCCAAGCAGGCGCTCGGCGAGATCGGCGACCGAGGGCGGCCCGTCGGAGGCGATCGTCGGTGTGACGAAGGACGGGACGGCAACAATGCCGACCGCGAATGCGGTGGCGCCGGCGAAGACCATGCGCCGCGCCGCGCGCAACAGGGTGTCGGATATCATCGTGGCCTCCCGGTGTGTCTGAAAAGGACAGGCGTTTTCCGCAAAGACGCCCTGTCCGGTTCATGTTGGCAAGAAATACGGCACGTTTGCGGCTATGCCAGTCTTCTCAGGATAAATCGTCCGTCGCCGCGGCACCAATGAATTTCATCAGCCGCGAACCAGCCACACAATGGCTACGCCAACCGCGATTGCCGCCAATCCTCCGAACCGCAGCGCGTTCTCGGGCATCGACTGCATTTCGCTCGCCAGTTTCCGGGCAAGGCCCGGAAACCCGCCATAGACCAAGCCCTCTATCACCAGGACCAGCCCGATCGCCGCGACAAAGTCCTGCACCGCCGCTACTGGGCGGTGCTGGGTTGCGCGGCCGGTGCGGCAGGCGTCGCGGGCGCGGCCGGCTGCCCGGGCTGAGGCTTGCTGCCCGGATCGCGGAAGTAGCGGAAGAACTCGGATTCGGGCGAGAGCACCATCGTCGTTCCGGTGTTGTCCAACGCCGTGCCGTAGGCATTCATCGAGCGATAGAAATCGAAGAAGGCCGGGTCGCGCTTATAGGCGTCCGCGAAGGTCGCGCTGCGTTGCGCCTCGCCCTCGCCGCGCAGGATCTCCGATTCCTTCTGCGCCTCGGCGACGATCTCGACGACCTCGCGGTCGGCCCTTGCCCTGATGCGCTGTGCGGCCTCGTTGCCGCGCGCCCTCAGACGCTCGGCTTCCGCCAGGCGCTCGGCCTTCATGCGGTCATAGGTCTGCTGCGAGACCTCCGCCGTCAGGTCGGTCCGGCGGATGCGCACATCCTCGATGTCGAGGCCGAGCGAGGTCGCATCGGGGCGAAGCTGATCGCGCACCTCGCGCATCATCACGCCGCGTTCCTCCGAAAGCGCGGCCTCGAAGTCGCGCAGGCCGTAGACACGGCGAAGCGCCGCATCGAGACGTGTCCGCAGCCGTGCCTCGGCCAATTCAACCTGACCGGACACCGCCGCGCGGAACGTGCGCGGATCCGAGATGCGATAGGCGATGAAGGCGTCGACCTCGTAGAACTTGCCGCCCGAGACCTGGACGCGGATGTTGTCGAGATCGAAGCGCATCACCCGCTTCTCGACCATCTGCACGCTGTCTGCATCGAAGAAGGCGAACGGCGCCTTGAAGTAGATGCCGGGCTCGTTCTTGACGTCGATGATCTCGCCGAACCTGAGCACGATCGCCTGCTGGCCGGCATTGACCACGAACACCGCGGAGTAGAGCAGGAACAGAAGGACAGCCGCGATGACGGCGATGATGGGAAGACGGTTGGCCATCACTGGTTGCCTCCCGTCGTGACGCCGCTCAGCGGGGCCGGCGCCGGCTGCGCTTTCGGCTGCAAAGCCGGCAGCGGCAGGTAAGGCAGCACGCCCTGACCGTTCCCCTGCTCGACGACGACCTTGTTGGAGTCCTTCAGGATCTTCTCCATGGTTTCGAGGTAGAGGCGCTTGCGCGTGACGTCGGGCGCCTTGGCATATTCGTTGTAGACGGAGATGAAGCGCTGCGCCTCGCCTTCCGCCTCTTGCACCACGCGGTTCTTGTAGGCGGCGGCGTCCTCGCGGACCTGAGCCGCCTGGCCGCGCGCCTGGCCGAGCTTCTGGTTGGAATACTGGTTGGCCTGCTCGACGAACTTGTCCTCGTCCTGCTCGGCGCGCTGCACCTCGTCGAACGCGTCGGCCACCTCGCGCGGGGGCGCTGCGTCCTCGATCGAGACCGCGTTGACCTGGAGACCGGTCTCGTAGCCGTCGAGCGTGCCCTGGATGATCTCGCGCACCCCGGTTGCGATACCCTGGCGGTCGTCGCGGAAGATGTCCTGCGCCGGCCGCCGGCCGACGACTTCGCGCATGGCGCTCTCGGCGACCTGGGTCAGCATGCCGTCAGGATCTGAAACATCGAACAGATAGGCTTTGGGATCGGAGACCTGGTAGGCGACCGAGAACTGCACGTTGACGATGTTCTGGTCGCCGGAGAGCATCAGCCCGGAGCCGCTGCTCGACCCGCCGCCGATGCTGACGAGCTGCTCGGAGATCTTGGCGGTCTCGACCGTTTCGATCGGCCACCAGTGGAAATGCAGGCCCGGCTGCGAAAGCTCGGACTTCGGCTGGCCGAAGCGCAGTTCGACCGCAACCTCGTCGGGCTGCACGGTGTAGATCGCCTTGAAGGCCCACAGCACGATGAGCGCCACCGCGATCAGCCCGAGCACGGCCGGGCTCGCGCCGCCGCCGCCCGGAAGCGCGCGTCGCAGCCTGTCCTGGCCGCGGCGGATGATGTCCTCAAGATCGGGGGGCGAACCCTGCGGGCCGCTTGGCCCTTTCGGTCCCTGCCCCCAGGGCCCCTGATTGCCGCCGCCGCCCCATGGGCCGCCGCCACCGCTCTTGTCGTTCCAGGGCATGAATGTCCTTTCGCTTCGGTTCCCTCAGGCCTTGCGGCGCAATCCTAGCGCATGACCACGAAAACCCATATCGGTTTTCGAAAAGGAATCATGCCCCAAAATCAAAGTATTACGGCGGCCTGTTGCGCGTCCGGTTGGACGCGCGCCGCTGCAACACCGTTCTTCTATAGGGACGCCTTGACCCGCTTTCAACGCGATGTGCCATCGTCCCCGTGCGATTTGGACGGGTAGCGACCCTTTGTCGTCGTCAACGATCGTCGCGCCGGCGCTCGTAAACGGTGTAACGCGTGGCGTGGCTGTCTTTCTCGCCGGCAGGAAAATCCTCGGCGCTGACGACCTGCCAGATGCTTGGATCGATCGGCGGGAAATGCGCATCGCCATCGACGCTAGCCAGCACATGGGTCACATGCAGCCGGTCGGCAAGCGGTAAGGCCTGGGCATAGATCTCGCCGCCACCGACCACGCAGATCTCCTCCGCTCCCGCCATGCAGCGGCCGCGCACCTTGGCGAGCGCGATCGCGTCATCCAGCGAATGGGCCACCTCGATGCCCTCGGCGCGCCAGGCCTTGTCGCGCGTCACGACGATATTGAGCCGGCCGGGCAGCGGCCGGCCGATGCCTTCATAGGTCTTGCGGCCCATGATGATCGGCTTGCCCATCGTGTCGGCCTTGAAGCGCTTGAGATCGGTGGAAAGCCGCCACGGCAGGCCGCCTTCGCGGCCGATCACGCCGTTTTCGGCGATGGCGACATAGATCGCGATATCCATCAGCCGCCGTTCCCGCCATTGTCCGACGGCTCAAGCAGAAGGATGTCGATATCGTGCTCGGGATAAAAATCCTTCGCGGTGACCTCGAACGTCGTCGGCCCGACCTTTTTGACATTGTCGCCGCAAAAGGAGACGAGGTTTTTTGGGCTGCCCTTGTCGATAGTGAGCTTGAAATTGCCAATCGTCCCGGCCGCCCAGTTGCCGCCGGTGGTCAGGATATAGGCGATGCGGCTCTCGTAATATTTCGGATAACCGTCCGGATTTGCCTTGGCCGCCTTGCGCACCGCGTTCTCGAACGTCTGATCCATGCAATAGCGGGTCTTGTAGGCCGCATACTGGCCCTGGAACTGCCCATCATAGAAAAAGCTGACCGAGGAGGTGCCCCCGACGCTGGGCTTGTAGCGGTGCGAGACATGAACCTCCTTGTTGGCTGGGAAGGTCGAGCGCCACCAGTAGGTCGAGCGCAGCTGCCAGAACGGCGCAAAGGTGGTTTGCATGCCCGAGCCGTCATCGGCGGTATCTTCGATGATGATGCCGCGATCTTCCCAGTCCTTGGCGACATCCTTGGGCAGCTTCGCCAGCGCCGCCTTGGCGGCGCCGCCGAATGGATAGAGCGGCACGTTCTGCGCCTTGAGGTCAGCGGTGATGTCGATGCCGAGCGCCAGCGCCTTTTGCTCCAGCTGCGGCTTCGCATCGACGCCGTCGATCGTCACCTCGAAGCCGAGGAAATTATCGCTCTGAGCCTCCGGGATTGCCGGCATCTCGTTCGGATCGCCCTCGATGTCGGGCATCGGGAACGCGACTATGGAGCTGACATCCTTGTCGGTGTTGTTGCGGAAGACATAGTCGACCGTCACCTTCTCCGGCGAGATGAAAAGATTCTCGCTCTGCATGGCGACGGCGTCGCTGCGCGACAGGATCAGCCCGCCTGTGCCGAGCTCGGCGACGGAATCATTGGCGAAGGCCGGAGCGGCCGTTATTACCAGCGCTGCGGTCAGTACGGTGCGTAACATGGACCCCCTCCTCTGTGCCGCGATACCCGGATCAGCCGGATGCGCTCTTCCATCTACCCGTTTCAAGATAGCGTTTCAAAGCCCTTCGTCACCGGATACGGGTACTTCTGGACACCGCGTCGCCGATCGGGCAGGAGATCGCCATGCGCAAGCTTCTCGTCATCGGCATCGGCGCCGGCAATCCCGACCACATGACGGTCCAGGCCATCGACGGCCTGAACCGCGCCGACGCGCTGTTCATTCCCGACAAGGGAGCGAAGAAGAACGATCTTGCCGATCTGCGCCGGCAGATCTGCGACCGCTTCGTCACCAATCCGAAATCGCGCCGGGTCGAGTTCGATGTGCCGGTTCGGGCCGAACCGACATCGTCCTATCGTGTGACAGTCGACGACTGGCACGAAGCGATCGCCGAGATCTATGAGGCTCTGATCCGCGACGAGCTTGCCGAAGATGGCTGCGGCGCGTTCCTGATCTGGGGCGATCCGTCGCTCTATGACAGCGCGCTGCGCATCCTCGAGCGCGTGCGCCTGAGAGGCAATGTCGGTTTCGAGCTCGAGGTCATCCCCGGCATCACCGCGATCCAGGCGCTGGCCGCCGCCCACGCGACCGCGCTCAACCGCATCGGCGATTCGATCCTGGTGACGACCGGTCGCCGGTTAACCGAAGAAGGACTGCCAGCCAATGCCGGCTCCACCGTCGTCATGCTCGACGGCAAATGCGCCTTCAACACGCTTGCCGACAAGGACGTCCTTATCCAGTGGGGCGCCTATCTCGGCACGCCCGACGAGATCGTCATCTCCGGACGCCTGGGCGACGTCGGTGCCGAAATCGAAAGGGTTCGTGAAGACGCCAGACGAAAGAAGGGCTGGATCATGGACATTTATCTGCTGAGAAAATCAGGGGAGTAAGGGAGTAGGGGAGTAGGGGAGTAGGGGAGT
>NZ_JAIUHP010000010.1:0-235933 GCF_020165175.1 Mesorhizobium sp. CA16 | reverse complement strand
ATATCGACGCACACCACCTCATGGCCGACCTCGGCCAGCACAGCGGCCTGGACGAGACCGACATAGCCAATCCCAAACACCGTCAAATTCATTTGGTTCTATTCCTGTCAAAGGCCGGGCCGCAAAAGCGGTCCGGCCGGTTCAGATGTCCCCCAGGCCAAACGGCCCAGTTGGTTCGGCATGATCCTATCCCAAAATCGGTTCCACTTTGGGGATCACGCCTAGTTGGAATTGCTTATGCTGCATGCCAGCGATTCCGGGAATTGGCATGGCTGGCCCAAAGCGGTGAAAGCGACGCGCTTGACCTCCATGGTCACCTTGCTGCCGGGATCGACAAAAGCGCCCATCCAGTTGGTCAGCTTGTCGCTGCCCCAGAGGCTGAAGAAGATTTTCTGCGAATGCTTCGGCAACTCGTCGGGGTTGGTCACCTCATGGACGAGCTTGCCGTTGACGTACCAGCGCAGCCGGTCCTTCTCCCAGACGAAGCCATAATCGTTGAAGCCCTTGTCGGCGCCGCCTTCGACGTTGACAAGCTTGCCGTTCTTCGGCTTGCCCTGGATATAGCTGTTGACCTGCACCTTGGACGGATCCTTGGTGAGGACCTCGAAGTCGATCTCGTCCCAAGGCTGTTTGTCCTGCGGGCCGATATAGGAGAAGAAGGCGGCGTTGAGGCCGGAGCCGGTGCCGGTCTTCATCCGTGCCTCATAGACGCCGTAGCCGTAGCGCTGCTTGGTCTGGATCTCGGCGCAGGCGAACTCGCGGTCCTTCAGCTTGCGCTTTTCGAAGCCCAGCGAAAGCACGCCGTCGGAAAGCCGCACGAGATCCTTCGACCACGTGCAGTTCTGATGGGCGCCATTGGTCCAGCCGTCCGAGACGAACCAGCGGGACTGGTTGAAATTCGAGAAATTGTCGACAAAGGACGGCGCGCTTTGCAGCTCTTCCTGCGCCGCTTGCGCATGCGCGGGATGCGGGCTCGCCGCAAGGGCCGCAGCGACCGCAAACAGGGCGCCGACCACGCCAAGCCTCAGGCTGGTTAATCCGCTCCCTGGCGCCTGCGATACCTCGCAAGCCGCCTCGGTGGAGGTGTTGTCCGGATTTGCGTTCATAACAAACTCACCTTGTGTTGTCCGCCCAACCCAAAGTCATCCTCGGTTCGCATGAGCGAGCCGCTTCCGATCTTCCGCCCTGTGAACTCCTCTAATGTCCTGTAACGTCTCGTACCGATGACGACGCCTGACGCGCCGTCAGCCTCTTGCCGTCGCCTGCGCAGCAGACCGGTCGGCACCATCCTCGACGATCGCGTCGAGCGAATGACGCAGTTCCTTCACCAGGCCTTTCTGGCGAACAAGCTCCGCAATGCGCCGCTCGCAGTTCAGGATCGACTTGGTCATCGCGGCGACATCCGATCCCTTGCTGGCCGACGCCGAACCATTCTCCATCGCCTCGACCAGAAAGGCGGCGTTGGCAGCCGTCGACTTATAACGATTCTCCAGTCCGATTTTCTCCGCCTCGATCTCGGCCGCGATCTGGTCGAACAGCTTCGCCAGCCGGTCGAAACGCTGGAGATCGGTCTGCCGGTCGCGAGCCGGATCCCGGGATCTGAAGCTAAAAATCGAAGCCATCCTATTGGCCTTTCGAAATTGCTGCATTGCAACATAGACTGCCATTCCAGCAGCGACTAGGCAACATCATAGTTTCCGGAATGCGATTTTTTGAGGGACGGCGGCTTCCGGGACAATGCGCGATCACCCGCTTGCGGCGCTGGTTGCCGCCATCAGGTAGCGCGTCGGCGGCATTTGCTGCCGCGCAACAATCCCGGTGCGGCGGAACAGCGCGTCGAGCTTGTCGGTGGCGACGCCGCGCACGATCGGGATCAGATTCGATTGGCTTGCGAAAGCGTAGGCCACGGCCGATGCCAGCCCACGCTCGGCCTTCACATCAAGGAAGTTGCGCAGCCGGTATTTGTCGCGGACATGGCGCTCATGGCGCCGCAACGCGGCCTTCGAGCGCTCCGGAAGGCTGTCTATCTGGAGCAGCGCCAGATCGGCATCGGCAAGGCGCTTCAAATCCTGCGTCCTGTGGCGGCCGCTCAGCGAATCGGCGCGCACGATCGCGCCATAGCCGCAGGATTTGATGATCTTGAACCGAGCCCCGTAAGCGACAGCGCGCGCGTAGAGTTCGTAGTCCTCGCCAAGCCTGAGGTTCTCGTCGTAGCTCAACCCATGCCGCTTGAGGAAAGCCCGGCTGATCACCGGCTTGAGGAAACCGAGCTCGCCGCGCCGCACACGGCGGCGCGAGATGTTGCCGTCGATGAAGCGCTCGAAATCGAGAAATTCCGGCTCGGCCGCGAAAGGCGGGGCGGCGACCTTGGCGAGGTCGGTCGCGGCATCGTCGCGGATCAGCATGATGTTGTCGGCGGCGAAATCCCAGTCGGTGCTGGCGAAAAGCCGGCGGAAGCGGCCTTCGAGGAAGAAATCGTCGGCGTCGAGAATGCTGATGAAGGGCGATTTGGAGGCCTGGATGGCGGCGTTGCGCGCGGCGGAAGGACCGCGGTTGACGTCGAAACGGATGACGGCAAGCCGGCCGCTGCCATCGTCGGCGGCCAAAGCCACATCCTGGGTGTCATCGGTGGAGGCGTCGTCGACCACGATGACTTCGGCGACTTCGGCCTCGCGCAGCGCCGAAGCGATGGCGCCGGGAATGGTGCGCGCCGCATTGCGCGCGGCGATGATGACGCAGACCCCCGAGGTCGTTATGGGCGTCGTCACGGGCATGGGCTCACCTTTCGCTTGCATGATTGGCCGCCCCGCCCACGATTCTGATCATTTCGCTCCGCGCCGGCCCGGCCGTGGCCGGGCGCTCGAAGATGCGCCGGCTGAGATCGGCTGAAGCCGCCCAGCCGGCCTCAGCCAGGTAGCGGACCGGCTCGCGGCCGCAGAGTTCCCACAGCACATGGCGGCGCTGCGGCCAGCGCAGGGACGCGAGCCACGGCGCCATGACCATGTGGAAGAGATCGGCGTTGTCGATGCGGGCCAGCATGCGGGTGGCGCGATCCGAAAGCAGCGTGCCGTCGCCGCCGAGCAGCACGTCGGCGGCGCGCAATCCCAAGAGCAGCGTATCCGCCAGGCCCTGTTCGGCGGCGTGGTCGAGCACCCTCCGCTGCTCGGCTTCGCTCAGGCGGCTGACGCTGGCCCTGACGTCGCAGACATAGCCGGCGCAGGGCTCGCGGTTGAAAAAGGCCTTGGCGACGCTGATCGAGGACAAAAGCAAGGTGTCGGCGGCCGAGATGATCGGCATGGCGGCGCCGGCCAACTCGACTTCGCGCTTGCGGCGCAGGAAGCCGTCGGTGTCGCGCGGGCTGGGCGAACCCGGCTGCTGCAGCCGGTGGTGGAGGTCAACTGTCGAGGCCCTCGCGCCGTCTTCGCGCACCATATGCTGCTCACCGAGGAAGCGCACCCACCAGACCGAGCGCGACTTGCCGGCAACCTCGTAGCCCATCGTGCGCAATGCATCACGGGCCTTGGCGAAACCGGTCGGCGAAACCAGTATGTCGACGTCGCCGGATGGCTTCATGAAGTGGTCGCCATAAAGCAGATGCTGCTGGAGCGGCCCCTTGAGGAAGACGAAATCGACCTGCCTGTCGCGCAGCACACGAGCGATGGCCATCGAATCGCCAATGCAGGCGACATTCATCGACATGGTTCGCCGGCGGTAGCTGTCGAGCCAACCAGGCAACTCCGCAGGCGCGGTATTCGCGGGCGCCCGCGCGAGCGCCTTGAGCAGGAAGACGGCGACCTTGTTCAGCCTGGCGATGTCGGCGACGTTGGTTGCCGAAATTGAGGCCGCCGGGATCGGGGTGGCCGACACCGTCGGCGCGGGCACATCGACCCGGCCATCCGTGATGTTGGCTCGTGGCGCGAAAAACAGCCTCAGGCAGGCCTGCACATAAGCGACTTCATCGGCGCAGCCGGCGGCGCGCAGCCTTTCATAGGAGCCATCCTGCACCGCCATGCCCGATGTCGTTCTCCGCAAAATGCCGCCCAAAGCGGTTATACTGCAACTGCGAAGAAAAGCATCGGAAAAATTGACGCGCTCACGCCAAAAGCGGCTGAGGCCGCCTCCTGACCGCAACCCCAGCGTTTAAAATCACTTCACGTTCAATCACTTTTGAAGACAATTCCGGGGGCGTCCCGGCTGGCCGGAAAATGACGATTTTTTGTGACAAATTCTTCGCAATTGCGAGATGTCTTTTTCGCCTGAAAAATTATCGCAGATAAATCAACCGTTTATCTAAACGGCACGGACCTAAGGTTGAATTCCTGGATGGGTGAGGTTTAGGATGACGCTGCCTAGGCTTTGATTAACAACGGATGCGAGCGCAACCAAGAATTGATTAATGCTTGGTAAATCAAGCTTGACTCATGGATGTTGCCATGCAGCAATTGCGCTGCAGCATAGCGATATGTTGGCGGCATTCTGCAGCCGCTTCCAGTCCTTAATTGGAGAGTACAATGGAACAGAATGTTGAAAAGCATGAGTATGAAACCCCCAGCCTGACGGTTCACGGTTCGATCGAAACCATCACGCAGGGCGGTGCAGGCACGACGGCGCTCGACGCGAGCTTTCCCGCGCACACGCCGGTCGGCGAGCTGACTTTCTCTTAAAACTCACACAGGTGTCCGGGTGTCTGAGTTGGGGCTCCGGATGCTCTCCAACAGGTGAGCCGGGGGGCGTTGTCCCCCGGATTCCTGCCGAGGATCGCAGGCAACCGATCCCGGTGGAAGCCAAAGGGCGCGACGGGCCAGCAACGAGGTTTTAGGATGCACTGGAACCCTTCGGACCATGACCGCGTCGTCGCGACGAACGAGGCGGTGGCTTGTGAATTCGGCGCCGGACTGGCGCTACTCCACCTCAAATCCAATGTCTATTACAGCCTGAACGGCGTCGGCGCCTTCATCTGGGAGCAGATCCAGGAGCCGCGATCGATGCTCGATATCCGCAGCGCCGTGCTTGCGCGCTACAATGTCGATGCCGAACGCTGCAGGGCCGATGTCGAGGGCTTGCTCAAGGGGCTGAGCGAAGCAGGGCTTGCGAGGCTCCACAATGAGGAACTGGTCTAGGCTCCGCTCGCTGAGCGCCCGGGAAATGCTGTTTCTGGCGCGCTGCCTGATGGTGGTGAGCGTTGTGCGGCTCGCGCTAACGCTGTCCTCCTATAACCGTGTCCGTAGCCTGGTGACGGGACTGCACGCCAGACGCGACGCCAGCGTGGCCGACCTGCGGCGTGTTGCATGGGGCGTCGCCGCCGCGGCGCGGCTCGTGCCGGGCGCCAGCTGCCTGACCCAAGCGCTGGCCGGACAATATCTGCTCGCCCGCCAGGGCACCGCATCGAAAATCAGCATCGGCATCGAACGAGGGACCGGCAGCGAGCTCAAGGCGCATGCCTGGTTGATGAGCGGCAACCACATCGTGCTTGGCGGCTCGATCAAAGGATTTGCCCATCTGGTCGACCATGGGTCGTGAGCGATGAGCGGCGTCGCTGGAATCGTGCTCAGCGATAACGGCCGGCCCGCCGCGGCCGGCGATATCCAAGAGATGCTTTCGCGCATGCGCCACCGCGCCCCCGACGGCCGCTCATGGTGGGCGGACGGCAGCGTCGCGCTCGGCCATGCCTGGCTCGACACGACCGGCGAGGAGGGCCCCGGCCCGCTGACGATGGCCGGCGGCAAGCTCGCCATCACCGCCGACTGCCGGCTGGACAATCGCGACGAGCTTCTGGCGCGGCTCGGCATGCGGGACCGGTCGGTCGCCGACGCGGTGCTCATCATGCGCGCCTACCTTAAATGGGGCGAGGCCTGCCCGACCTATCTGCAGGGCGATTTCGCCTTCGCCATATGGGATGGCGAGCGCCGGGCGCTGTTTTGCGCGCGCGACCATTTCGGCGTCAAACCTTTCTACTATCATTCGACCGGCAGGCGCTTCGCGTTCGCCTCGGAGATCGGGCCGATCCTGGCGCTGGACGATGTCGGCAGGCGGCTCAGCGAGCACCAGATTTCCGGCTTCCTCGCCGGCTTGACGGACGATCCGCAGGCCACGCTCTACGCCGAAGTCTTCCGCCTGCCGGCGCGGCACAGCATGACCGTCACCGACCGCCGGGTGGTGCTGCAGCGCTACTGGCAGATCGAGCCGTCGCAGAGGCCGCCACGCCCGGACGCGGCTGAGGAATTCCGGCATCTCTTCGCGCAATCGGTGGAGAACCGCATGCGCGGCACGCCGGCCGTCGGCGCGATGCTGAGCGGCGGGCTCGATTCCTCCTCGATCGCTTGTGTCGCCAGTCTTCGCGCGGCGGCGAGGCGCAACCCGACGCTCAAGACCTTCTCGCTGGTGTTCGACAGAGGCTCGTCGATGGACGAGAAGCCTTTCATCGATGCGGTGCTCGACCGCAATCCGCTCGACGCCACGCTGATTGCGGTGAGCAATTACGCGCCCTTCGTCGAGTTCGAGCGTATCCTGGAGGAGCAGGAAGGCACGTTCCTGGCGCCCGGTCTGTCATTGACCCGCGATCTTTACCGCACCGCGGGCGCAAAGGGCGTCAAGGTGCTTCTCGACGGGCATGGCGGCGACGAGGTCGTCTCGCAGGGCCATGGGCACCTTCACGAACTCGCCAATGCCGGCCGTTGGCTCGAGCTGTGGCGCGAATTGCACAGCGCCGCCAACACCTATGGCGAGGGCATGTTCTCCCTCTATTTCAAGTTCCTGACCATTTATGGACCCGCTTGGCGGATCGCCCGGATGAGATCGATGGCCAGACGCCTTGTCGGCAAGGTGCGGCAGAGGCCGGCATCGGCGCCGCGCGCCTGGGCGGGCCTGGTCAATCCGGACCTTGCCAGGCGCACAAATCTTGCCGAGCGCTTTCATCGCAGCGGCTACATGCCCGCCGCCGTGAGCGCCAGCGAAGCGCTGACGCATCGCTGGCTGCTGTCCACCGGGCTGGTGCCGCACGCTTTCGAAGTGCTCGACAAGGCCGCCGCCAATTCCGGCGTCGAGCCCCGCTATCCGTTCTGGGACAAGCCGCTCGTCGAGTTCTGCCTGGCGCTGCCCGGGGAGGAAAAGCTCAGGGACGGGTTTGGCCGCCACGTGCTGCGCCGGGCCATGCAAGGCATTCTGCCGCCGGCCGTGCAATGGCGGCGCGACAAGATCGATTTCACCGCCAACCTGGTCAAGGGCATGCTCGGCAACCACCGCGAGCTTCTGGACAGGCTGCTGATAGCGGACGGCGAGCGGATCGCGCCCTATGTCAATCTGCCTGAAGTGAACGCCGTCTATGAGCGCCTGCTCAGCCAGCCCGAGCAGGCAAGGCTGCCCGACGTCCAGCATGTCTGGCGTTCGGTTTCGCTATCGCTGTGGCTGCGGCAAGTCCAAGGAAGCCCCGCATGAATCTTCCGATCGCCTCCCTTGCGCGGCCGGGGCCCGCCACCGGGACAATGGCGCCGGGCGGACGTGTCCGCCATTTCTACAAGGCCTACGGGCTGATCGTCAGCTCGGACGTGGCCTTGCCGGAACTGACGCCGACGGCGCCGGCGACGCCGGACCTGGAGATCGCGGTCGGGCCGATCGACTTTCCCGACGGCGCATCGCATGGCGCCACGGGCTTTCGGTTCGAGGCGACCCGCCAATATCTTTCCTGGCAGGCGGTCGGCACCTTCATGATCAGCGACGGCAGGCGGATCGATGTCGATCCGGCGCCGGGGATCGACGACCCGCTGCTTGCCTTTCCGCTGCTCGGGCCGGTCATGGCTCTTGCCCTGCATCGGCGCGGGCTGCTTGTCCTGCATGCCAGCGCCATTGCCGTCGGCGGCAAGAGCGTGATCTTCATGGGCGACAAGGGCGCCGGCAAGTCGACGACGGCGGGCGCGATGATCCGCGCCGGCCATCGGCTGCTCACCGACGACGTCGTCGCGCTGGATTTGTCCGACCCTGGACGACCGATGATCCTGCCCGGATTTCCGCAGCTCAAGCTGGCCGCGGATGCGGCCGGCGCCATTCACCTCGAGCAGGCGGAAGTGCGCCCGCAGGTGCATCCGCAAATCGACAAGGCGCAGCATCGGCTGCATGACGGATTTGCCGCCGAGGCGGTGCCGGTATGGCGCATCTATGTGCTCGAGCGCGGCGAACGCGCGGCGATCTCGCAGCTTGCCGATGTCGCCGCGCTGCCGGCGATCATTAAATTCTCGTACATCACGCGCTTCGGCCGGCAGGCGTTGACCGGCGATCTCGCCGTCACGCATCTCAGTCAATGCGCTGAGATCGCCGGGCTGATCGGCGTCAACCGCCTCGAAGTGCCGGCCGGGCTCGCCAGGCTCGATGAAGCGGTCGCCGCGATCGAAACCGATCTGGCGTCGGGAACAAGGTGAGCCAGAGTATGGGCTGGTCCTCGAAGTTTCGCCTGTCGCTTCTGCGCGATGTCGCCGGTTTCGGCGCCATGGTGGCGCATGTCGGCGGACGGCGCACGGCGACGGCGCTTGCCTTCCTGATCCTGGGGAGCCTCACCGAAGGCATTTCGATACTGCTGCTCGTTCCGCTGCTGCGCCTCATCGGCAAGCCCGACCAGGACTATGCGGTGCGGGTGCCGGAGGCCTTGCATCGGCTGGTGCCCGGCGGAACGCTGTCGCTCGCGAGCGTGCTCTCACTGCTCGTCGCACTGGTGGCGCTGCAAGCGATGTTCAATCGCTTCAAGTCGGTCTACATGGCGCGGTTGCTCTATGACTTCGTCAACCGCGCGCGCATGAACCTGTTCGAGAGCATCGGCAAGGCGCGCTGGGGCGTTTTCACCCGCATCCGCAGCTCCGATCTGGACCATGCGCTGAACGGCGACGTCGACCGGGTGCAGGTTGCGGCCTTCTCGCTGCTGATGCTGACCCAAGCCACACTGCTCCTGGCCGGCTATCTCATTGTCTCGCTGTTCATCTCGCCGGTGATGACGTGCTTCGCCATCCTTGTCGGTCTGGTGCTGCTGGTTGCGCTGCAGCCGTTCCGGGCGCGCGCCAGCGCCTATGGCCGCACGCTGACCGGCAATCGCCAGGACCAATACCGCACGGTCTCCGAGTTCCTCGGCGGCATCAAGGTCGCCAAGAGCCTGAACGTCGAGGCAAGCTATTTTGCCGAGCTCGGCGCGACGCTGGACAGGATGAAGGCCGACAACATCGCCTTCGTCCGCAACAGCTCGCTCGGCACCGCTCTGTTCCAGGTTACGAGCGTGATCGGGCTGAGCCTCTTCATCTATATCGCGCTGGTTCGCTTCCACCTGTCGCTGGCCGAGATCGTCGTGCTGCTCCTGGTCTTCATGCGGGTCGCGCCGCGCTTCATGGACATGCAGCTTCAGACCCAACAGGTGCTGATCAACCTGCCGGCCTATGCTTCGATGCAGAGCCTCCAGGCTCGCTTCGATGCCGAGCGCGAGCCGGAAGAGAACGTGACCGAACAAGGCGCAAAACTGTCGCTTGAGATCGGCCTCAACATCCGCGATGTGGCGTTCGCCTATGGCGAGGGCGACGGCAAACCGGTGGTCAGCGACATCACCTTCGGCCTGCCGGCCGGCAAGGTGACGGCGCTGATCGGCCCTTCGGGTTCCGGCAAGAGCACGATCGCCGACATGCTGCTTGGGCTGCTTGAACCCACCCAGGGACGTATTCTGGCCGATGGCGTCGAGATTGCGGCGCAGAATCGCAGGGCCTGGCGCGATCAGGTCGCCTATGTGCCGCAGGATGTGTTCCTGCTGCACGACACGATCGCCGCCAATCTGCGCCTTGCGGCGCCTGAGGCCAGCGACGAAGAATTGTGGGCGGCCCTGCGTAACGCCCATGCGGCCGATTTCGTGGAGCGGCTGGACTCGCGGCTCGATACGGTGGTGGGCGACCGCGGCGTCCGCCTTTCCGGCGGAGAGCGGCAGCGCATCGCATTGGCGCGGGCGCTGCTGCGCAAACCCTCGCTGCTCATCCTCGACGAGGCGACAAGCGCGCTCGACTGGCAGAATCAGTCGCTGATCGCCCAATCAATCGAGGCGCTGCGCGGCCGGATGACGATTTTGACCATCGCGCACCGGCCGTCGATGATCGCCTTCGCCGACTGGGTCGTGGCCATCGAGAACGGACGCATCGTCGAGGTCGGACAATATCGGCGGTTGAGGGCGAAAGCCGGCAGCCGGCTTGCAAGGATGCTGTCCGGCGAGCAGGCGGAGCGCGAAAGCGCGCCACCGATCGCGGCCGGGCTGACCTCCGCGCCGGTCGAACGTTCAGTGGAGGCTACGTCTGGCGCTTAGCTTTTCGCCTTCGGCGACCTTGCTCAGGATCGGGCCGCGGTCCGCCTCGCGGGTCTTGTCGGCCGATGTCGGCGTGGCTCCCCCGATCATGGCAAAGACCAGAAGGAAATAGCCAGCCTGGATAATGGCGGCGCAGACGATGGTGCGAAGCAGGATGGTTCCCGCCGACGCGCCATCGAAATAGGACCAGCCGATGACGATCGCGAGCGCGAAGATCATACCGACGATGAATTTCGGCAAAGACATGACCGCCGCCCTCTCAACCGAGACGAGCATGCAGAAGCTGCGACTTACCCACCCGTGTAACTCCCCGTTGCGCCAAGAGCTCTTTCTGGCTGCCCAATCCGGCCGGTTGCTTCCGACCTTCCTTACCCATACAGACTATGACAGGAACAATTTGCGACTCTATTAAGGCCGGCCTGCGGGAGCAAGGCCGTGCAGGTATGGTTTCCAACGATTTTATGAGATCGACTCTGCCATGCTGCGCCGCACACTCTGGCTCCGAGAGCTATTCAATGAGACGTCTGCCGCTTCAGTCAAACTCATGACTTTGATTAGTATTTTATGTGAATAACTTACCATTGCGAGTGCTTCCAGCGGCATGCAACCGCGTTTCTTCTGCAGCAAAGAATGCACTGTCCAAAAATGGCCCGAAAAGCGGACTACATTTTCCTGGTTTTCTCTCACCTTGTCATAAACGCGCCACAAAGGTGAAAATTTGGGCAAGGCAGGTTTATTATTTAGTCAATTCATGACGTGAACATTTCAACGCGATGGGAAATTGTGTGTTGCGCTGCAGCATTTTTTTGGTATCTTGCCGTAAACCATCCGTTCAACGTATGGAGCTTCTGCATGAGGGACGTCGCCAAGTCGGCAAATGCGAGTTTTGCGCAGGCCGGCGTTGATTTTCCACCCCCCATCGGCGGCCTGCTCAAACGCAGTTTCGATGTCGTTGGTTCCCTGGCTGGGCTGATCCTGCTGAGCCCGCTCTTCCTGATGGTCGCGCTGCTGGTCAAGCTTTCGGATAATGGTCCGATCTTCTATGGCCACAAGCGTATCGGCCGCGGCGGCAGGATTTTCTCCTGCCTCAAATTCCGCACCATGGTGCCGGATGGCGAGCGCGTGCTCGCTGCGTATCTGGCGGCCAATCCGGAAGCCAACGCCGAATGGATCGCGACGCGCAAGCTGAAGAACGATCCGCGCGTCACCCGCGTCGGCCAGGTGCTTCGCAAGCTCAGCCTCGATGAACTGCCGCAGATCCTCAACATCCTGCAGGGCGACATGAGTCTTGTCGGCCCGCGTCCGGTCGTGCGCGACGAATTGGAAATCTACGGCAGCGCGGCGGTCTATTACCTGAAGTCGCGCCCTGGTCTCACCGGTCTGTGGCAGGTGAGCGGCCGCAACGACGTATCCTACGACACGCGCGTCGCCTTCGATCGCCATTATGTCGAGAACTGGTCGTTGTCCGGGGATATTCGCATCATCTTCAAGACCGTTCCTGCCGTGTGGATGTCACGCGGCAGCTATTGACCGACGGGCCTGCTCCGCCAGATTCGGGGTAGGCATCCGGCAGTGATCTCATCGGGCGGATGGGGCCAAAGCGAATCGGAAAACGTATTTGACAAAAGACCTCTTCGGACTGCCCTTCGCATGCAGTCTCATATCCAGGACCACAGCCCGCTTCGGCGGCGTCTTGCTTGCTGCGTTGCTGGTCATGCCGCAGGTCGCTGCCGCCAGCGACTATCGGCTTGGACCGCTGGATAAGCTCAACATCCGGGTCGCCGAATGGCAGACCGTCGACGGCACGTTCCGCGATTGGTCGGCCCTCAATGGCGAGTATTCGGTCGGCCCGGGCGGGATGCTCTCGGTGCCGTTCGTCGGCGACATGCAGGCCGCCGGCAAGACGACGGCCGAGATCGCTTCAGCGATCGGGCTCGCCCTGCAACGAAAGCTGGCGCTGCCCGACAAGCCGGAAGCCTCGGTCGAGATGGCGCAGTTCCGGCCGTTCTACATTTCAGGCGAAGTCCAGAACCCCGGGCAGTTTCCCTTCGTGCCCGATCTGACCGTGCTAAAGGCAATCAGCATTGCCGGCGGTATCCGGCGCAATGCCGACTATGGTCCGCAGCTCGAAAAGGATCTGATTACCGCCAAGGGCAGCTATGAGATCTATGACGACCAGCGCTTGCGGCTGATGGTCAAGCGAGCCCGCATCGACGCCGACCTCGCCGGGAAGACGACTTTCGAGGTGCCTCAGGAAATTCAAGGCGATCCGAGATTGCCGACCATCGTCGCCGACGAAACGGCGATCCTGGTCTCCGACCAGAAATCGCTGAAGCTGAAGCTCGACGCACTCGACGACCTGAAGGGTGTTCTGCAGTCGGAAATCGAATCGCTGCAGAAGAAGATCGCCAACCAGCAGAAGCAGGTCGACCTGGCCTCCAAGCAGGCCGACAGCATCGGTCCGCTGGCGCAGAAGGGCCTGGTCGCCAATGCGCGCCTGCTTTCCTCGCAGCAGTCGGTCACCGACCTGCAGGGCAAGATCCTGGATTATGAGACGGCGATCCTCACCGCCAAGCAGTCGATCAGCAAGGCGGAGCAGGACGCTATCGATGCCCGCAACACACTGAGTTCGAGCCTCACCGCCGATCGGCAGCAAACGGAAGCGAACCTTAATGAGGCGGCCTTGAGGGTCGGCATGCAGAAGGGCCTAATCGCACAGGCATCGGATCCGGCAACGGCTGCCGCCTACACCGGCAATGAAGAGCCAGCCCTGCTCTATTCGCTGGTGCGCGTCGTCGACGGCAAGACCAGCGAGGTCGAAGCCAAGGAAGACACGCCTATCCTGCCGGGCGACGTGATCAAGGTGAAGCTGGCGCCGACGGCCAGCCAATAACGCCGCCGGCCCGGGTTTGTCCGAAGCGAACCGGGAACGGAGGCGGGAGGGACAAGCCAGGCTCGTTCGCGCGCAGCGCGGGCGAGCGATCTGTTTGGACCGCTTGAAGGCATAACATGCAGCCCGCAGCCCAGCGTCACGTGTATCTGAACCTCGACGCCATCCGCGGCGTGGCGGCGATCAGCGTCATGCTCTACCATTTCTCGCCATTCCTCGCCGACGGCAAGGTGCTGCCGTCGAGCTATCTCGCGGTCGATCTGTTCTTCCTGCTCAGCGGCTTCGTCATCGCGCATGCCTATGACCGCAAGATCGAAACCGGCATGGGCTTCGGCACTTTCGTGGCCATCCGCCTGATCCGGCTCTATCCGCTCTATCTAGCCGGCACGCTGCTCGGCTTCTTCTATTTGCTGGTCAAGAACAAACTGATACCGGCGGAATACATGCCGCTGTCCGAGATCGGCATGCAGCTGACAACCGGCATGCTGTTCATCCCGCTGACCAGCGACGCCTATCATACGATCTTTCCTCTCAACCCGGCATCGTGGTCGCTGTTCTTCGAGCTCATCGTCAACATCGCCTATGTCGCTGTCTTCGTGCTCTTGTCGCGACGGGTGCTGACGGGGATCGTCGGCGCCAGCCTTGTGCTGCTCATCGTCGCCTCGGTTTTCGCCGGCACGCTCGATTTCGGCATGACCGGCAAGACCATAGTCAGCGGGCTGCCGCGCGTAACCTTCTCGTTCTTCCTGGGCGTGCTGCTTTGCCGATCAATGGCGCGCTGGCAGGGCAGCTTCGGCTTCCTGCGGCGCGGCTTCTGGGTCGAGGGCGCGATCCTGCTCACGCTTGCCGTCTTCGCCATCGCCCCGGCTGCCGCCGGCGCGCGCATTGCCTACGACCTCGCGGCAATCGTCATCGTCTTCCCGATCATGGTGATGACCGGCGCGGTGGCGCCGCCCGCGCCGCGACTGTCAGGCGTCTATGGCTGGCTCGGGCGGATTTCCTACCCGATCTACATCATCCACACGCCGATGCTGATGATCATCGCCGGGGCCGGCAAGGCCTTCTCGATCGATCCGTTCGCGCATCATCCCTTGTTCGGCATCGTGATGGCGGCGATGGTTGTCGTCATCGCCGACATCGCCACGCGCGTCTATGATGAGCCGGTGCGGCGCTTCCTGCAGCGGCAGATGCAGCGCGCCCGGGCCGTGGCTTAGCGCGGGACAAAAAGGCCGGTATGAAGATTCCGAAATCCATCCTGATCGATCCCGATCGCAACGAGACCTACGGCATTTTCGCCGTCGCGGTTTCCACGCTCGCCTTCGCCTACTCGCCCAATTTCGGCCAGATCCTGATCCTCGCCTATTACGCCGTCTGGCTGCCGCTGCTGTTCGTCGACTACCGGCGCTTCACCTGGAAACTCTCCAGCGCCTGGCTACCCATTCTGCTTGCGGCCTATGTCTGCCTCTCGGTGTTCTGGTCGCAGGCGGCGGGCATCAGCGCGCGCGCGGCGGTGCAATATTCCTCGCACATCGTCTGCGCCTATGTCGCGGCGCGCACCATCAGCGTGCGCACGCTGGTGGTCGGCTCGCTGATCGGCATCTTCTTCGTGCTGCTCTATTCACTCGGAGTCGGTGGTTACGCGCTCGACACGATCGACGGCACGGTCAATTTCGTCGGCGCCTTCGGTTCCAAGAACCAGGTCGGCTTCTTCTCTTCGCTCGGCATCTTTTTCTGCCTGGCGTTCCTTGTCTTCTACCGGCGCAACTGGCTGGGCTTCGTCTGGACCGCGCCGATCATGCTTTTGTCGGTCTATATGCTGGCAATCGCCCATTCGGCGACGTCGGTGGCCTCGCTGCCGGCGGTGATCGGCATCGTGATGCTGCTCACCATGACCAAGGTGCTGTCGCGACGCTATCGCCGGGTGCTGTTCGTCGTCGGCGCCGGGGCGCTGGTGACGGGCGTGGTGGCAGCGCTCAACCTCGGGCTGCTGGATGTCGTGCTCGGCATCTTCGGCAAGGATTCGACGCTCACCGGCCGCACCTATCTGTGGGAACAGGGCTGGAAAGCAGCGCAGCAGCGTCCGCTGCTCGGCTATGGCTATGCCGCCTATTGGGTGCAGGGTTTTGCCGATCCGGAGCGGCTGTGGGCGGAATTCTATATCTCGACGCGTTCCGGCTTCCACTTCCACAACACCTATGTCGAGACGCTGGTCGAAATCGGCTTCATCGGCGTCACCTTGCTGGCGCTGGTCATCCTGCGCGCCTTCTACGGCCATGTATCGAAGGTGGTGTTCGGCGGGTGGAGTGCCGATTCGGTGGTGCTTGCCGGCGCGACCGGGCTGATGCTGATCCGCTCCTTCTTCGAGGTCGAGATGCTCGGCCCCTATTTCATGGCGTCCTTCATCGTCTATTACGGCCTGTTCAAGCTGAACCCATTGCCGGCTTTCCGGCGCCGCCAGATGGCCGTTGCCGCCGAGGACGAGAGGCCGGCCATCGGCCGCATGCCGGCGCCGACCTGAGGGGCTTTTGGCGTGCTCGCCAACGATCTTGGGATCCGCCCGAGCGGCTTGCCCAAGCCCGAAATCCTGCACGTGCCGTGGTAAACGCCTATGTTACATCGGCCTGCCGCGCCAACCATTCGAGGGGCACTGGACATTGCGGCATGGCCGCAATGTCGGTCGGTTTGTTGAAGCAGCGCGTCCAGAACAGGATCAGCGGAGTATCAAACGACATCGGGCCCTTCCGCTCTGGCAAGGCGCCGTCTTACCCTTATCGCGGCAATCGCGAAAGAACCACGCGGTTCCGCACTCACCCATGCAGGTCCCTTGCAATCGCCGGCCCGATCGTGAAGCCGGAGAAGGTCGCCTCAAAGCCTTCGCGCTGCGGCGAGCAGCACATCATGCCGACATCGACCGTTTTCGAGATCGGGAAATAGGCCAGGCGCACCGGTTTCCAGTGGCCGTCCGAGGCGTCCAGATACTGGATGCGGATCGCCTCGGCGTGGCGGGTCAGGCGGATCCTGACGCCGTCCTTGCCGGCGGCGATGGCGACCAGCGACCAGTCGGAGGTGTCGTTGGTGACGACGACGGAGAAGTATGCCAGCCCGTCGGTGTATTCGATGCCGGCCTTGATCCAGTGCGTTTCGCTCAGGCGCAGCATCAGCCCCGCCTGATCGTAGAGCACCTTGTAGTCACCCTTGACGGTGACTTCGGCGCTGAAATCACCCTCGACGGAACGGTAGAGGAAATGGCCGTTGTCACGCCAGAAGCCGTAGAAGGTCTCGCGCCAGAAGTCGGTGTCCTTGCCTGTTCGGACGGTGAGCGTGCCGTCGCCGACCGTGTGCTGCGGTGGCGGGTTGAGCCATGTCATGTCGGCCACGCTCATCGATCTGCTCCCGGATTGGACTAGTGCGTTTCACCGTTTCATGGAAACGGCGAAACGCCCTATCTCCTTGTTTTTGCGCAATTCCGGACGGAAAACCGCCAACACTTTTCCTGGAACTGCTCTAGCCGGCGAATGTATAGGCGGTCTTCACCGTGGTGTAGAACTCCATCGCGTAACGGCCTTGTTCGCGCGGGCCGTAGCTCGAGCCCTTGCGGCCGCCGAACGGCACGTGGAAATCGACGCCGGCCGTCGGCAGGTTGACCATCACCATGCCGGCCTCGGAATTGCGCTTGAAATGCGTCGCGTGCTTCAGGCTGGTGGTGCAGATGCCGGAGGTGAGGCCGAACGGCGTGTCGTTGGCGACAGCCAGCGCTTCGTCATAGTCCTTGACGCGGATGACATTGGCGACGGGGCCGAAAATCTCCTCGCGCGAGATGCGCATCGCGTTGGTCGAGCCGACAAACAGCGCAGGCTGCAGATAAAAGCCAGGCGCGCCGCGCTCAAGCCGGTCACCGCCGAAGGCGAGCTCGGCGCCTTCCTGGCGGCC
The DNA here is from genome assembly GCF_020165175.1 of Mesorhizobium sp. CA16. Lineage (NCBI taxonomy): Bacteria > Pseudomonadati > Pseudomonadota > Alphaproteobacteria > Hyphomicrobiales > Phyllobacteriaceae > Mesorhizobium > Mesorhizobium sp. CA16. Next base: position 218,798 of record NZ_JAIUHP010000010.1, on the reverse strand, counting down.
GATGGCGATGTAATCCTCGTCCTGCTTGAGCTGGTTCTGGTCGACGACAGGACCGATCTGGGTCTTGGCATCGAGCGCATCGCCGATGACGAGCTTGTCCAGCCGCTCCTTGATCGCGTCGACAAAACGGTCGTGGATGCCGTCGGTGACGATCAGGCGCGAGGACGCCGTGCAGCGCTGTCCGGTCGAGAAATAAGCGCCGTTGACCGCGCAGTCGACGGCCACCGCGAGATCGGCGTCGTCGAGCACGACGAGCGGATTCTTGCCGCCCATTTCGAGCTGGAATTTGCGCATGTGCTCCACACTTGCCGCGGCGACGCGCTTGCCGGTCCCGACCGAGCCTGTGAAGGAGATGGCGTTGACATCGGGATTGTCGAGCATCGCCTGGCCGACCACCGATCCCTTGCCCATGACGAGGTTGAGCACGCCCTTGGGCAGGCCGGCGCGGTGCAGGATATCGACGATGGTCCAGGCGCTTTCAGGAACCAGCTCGGCCGGCTTGAAGACGATCGTGTTGCCGTAGGCCAGCGCCGGCGCGATCTTCCAGGCGGGGATGGCGATGGGGAAATTCCACGGCGTGATGATGCCGACGACGCCGACGCCTTCGCGCGTCATCTCGACGCCGACGCCAGGCCGAACGCTCGGCACCATCTCGCCCGACAGACGCAGCGTCTCACCGGCGAAGAAGTCGAATATCTGCGCGGCGCGGATCGTCTCGCCGACGCCCTCTGCCAGCGTCTTGCCTTCCTCGCGCGCGAGCGACCGGCCGATCTCGTCCTTGCGTGCCATGATCTCGTCGGAGGTTTTCTTCAGCACGGCATGGCGGGCAAGAGGCCCGGAGCGCGACCAGGCGGGGAAGGCCGCCTTGGCGGCGGCGATAGCCTGCTTGGTTTGCTCAGGCCCGGCCGAAGCATATTCGCCGACGACGTCGTTGGTGTTCGACGGGTTGATGTTGCGTGAGCCGGCCTCGCCAAGCCACTCGCCGTCGATCAGGTTCTTACGCAGCACGGTCATTGTCTTGTTCCTTGAAGCTGGGGTAGTGGCAGTCCGTCGGCCGGTCAATTGTCGGACAAATGATATAATGATTGTCCCGTGGCAGGTCTACCGGCCTTCTGCGACAAACCTAGGGCCTTGCCGCGTCAGGTCGAGAACGACCAGAACAGACAGGCGAGCGTGACCGCGCCGAAGGCGACGAAGAACAGGCTTCTGAGCAGGATGTTGCGGCGAAGCTCGTTCATGGTGAGATGCGCCGCAACGATCACTGCCACGAACAGGAAACGCCAGTTGAAAAGCGCCCAGAGCACCTCGTGCTGGCCGAAGGCCCATCTGGCGATCAGCGAGCCGACGATGATCGCGAACAATACGATCGTCGCCCAGAAGATCGCATCGGCCGCATGGGTCAGCACGACGCCGGCGGCGCGGATGGGCAGGATCATCATCAGCATGGCGGCGAAGAAATAGACGGCGGCGATCGCCAGGAATGAGCCGGCGTCGGCGATGCCGTCGAGACGCTTCACGCCGAACGCGCCATAGGGATAGCCGTGCCTCGCCACGGCCAATGACAGCGCCATCAGCAAAGCGCTCAAAACCGTGACCAGTGCGAATGTGCCGAGGGCCTTGCTCATGCCTTTTCCTGTCGAGACGAATCAACAGGAGTCTAGCAGAGCATGGCCCTCGAAAGCCGCAATTCACTGCTCGACATTCTCGAAGACGTCAGGGCCTTTGCGAAGCCGAGACGAGATCGGCCTTGCGCCGGGCCGTCTCCAGGCCGACCGCGATGAAGCGGCGCGCATGACGAGCAAGCTCCATATTGTCGGTCCACAGATTGCGCCAGATCGCCGTCTTCCGCGACAGATTCTCGTCGACGATCTCGGACGAGAAGGATTCGAAGCTGAGATCGTCGCTGTAGCCGATCGCCGCCAGCGCGTCGAAGATCGCCGAGAAATCGATGCTGCCGGTGCCCAGAAAGCCGCGATGGCTCTCGCCGATATGGACATAACCGATCTTCCTCGCGGCATGGCGGATGGCCAGGCCGACATCGGCCTCCTCGATGTTCATGTGGAAGGTGTCGAGGTGCAGGAAGATGTTGTCGGAGCCGGTGTCTTCGATGAAAGCTAGTCCTTGCGCGGCGGTGTTGAGCAGGTTGCTTTCGAAGCGGTTGACGATTTCGAGATTGAGCGTCACGCCGGCGGCCTTGGCCGTTTCCGCAACCCCGGCAAGTGTAGCGGCGCTGCGGTTCCACTGATCGCGCGTCGGCGGTTCGGTTTGCAGGCCGTGGCTTGCCGAGAGGATGCCGCCGACCTTTTGGCCGCCGAGATCGCGCGTGAGGGCGACGGTGCGGTTCAGGATCTCGACGCCGCGCGCGGCGACCGCCTTGTCTGGGCTGGAGATGTCGCCGTCGGCAGGCAGGCCAATGCTGATCGCTACGCCCAGGCCGAGATCGGTGATGCTTTTGGCCAGCCTGCCGATATCGACATCCGCCGGATCGAGATAGGAGAATTCGATCAGGTCGAAGCCGGCTTCCTTCGTGTTGGCCAGCGTGCGTTCGAGATCCGCCTGCGCCGAACTCGCAGACCAGACGAAAGAATGGATACCAATGCGCGACATGATCGTCTCCGTCCGATGAATGAGGCGCGGCCGGACCGATCCGGCCGCGCCAGCCTTGGGAGCAGGCTTTTTAGCGGGCCGCCGTCCAGCCCTTGTAGTCCTTCAGGTTCTCGGCGGTAATCAGCTTCGGATCGAGCAGCACGGTCGGCTCGGCCGGCTTCTTGCCGGCAAGCACATCTGCCGCCATCGTCAGCGACTGGCCGGCCATGACATAGGGATCCTGCGAGGCCGAGGCCTTGATCAGCGAGGTGCCGGACGCGAACTCCTTCTCAATGTCCGGGGCGCCGTCGACCGCGGTGATGATGAATTCCGAGCGATTGAGCTGCTTGGCGGCGAGCTGCGCGCCGATCGCCGTAGGATCGTTGATGGCGAACACCGCGTCGATCTTGTCGAAGCGGGTGAGCAGCGACTGGAACACTTTCAGGCCGCCGTCGCGCGATCCCTCGGCGTTCTGGTCGTCGGACAGGATTTTGATGTCGGAGTGCTGCGAAAGAACGTTCTTGCAGCCCTTGACGCGCTCCAGGATCGACGACGAGGCCGGGCCGTTGAGGATGACGTAGTTGCCTTTGCCGCCGGTGTGATCGACCAGATACTGGCAGGCCTCCTCTCCGGCCTTGACGTTGTTGGTCATCACGGTGACGTCGGCGCCCGGCGCCGAGACGTCGAAGGCAGCGACGACGATGCCAGCCGCCTGCGCCTTCTTGACCGCGGGCGCGATCGCCTTGGCATCGACGGCATTGAGCATGATGACATCGACGCCGGCGGCGATGAAGGAATCGATCTGCGAGACCTGCTTGTTGAGGTCGTAGTCGGCCGACACCGACGTCACCTCGACCTTCGGATTGATCTTCTTGGCCGCGTCCTCGATGCCCTTGATGGTGGCGACGAAGAACGGGTTGCCGAGCAGGCCGACCGAGATGCCGACCTTGTTGAGGTCTTTGGCCGATGCCGGCGCGATGGCGAGGGCCGCGAGGGCTGCGCCGCAGAGCAGTTTGGCGATGGTCTTCATTTACTTGCTTCCTCCGATTGCCCCGCGCCTCTCACGGTGCGTTACACACAATCCGGCCCGTCTAGGCCGGCGACCGAGGTCAATCACGTTCTTGCTCCGGCCTGCAGCCGGTAACGGTCGAGGGCGACCGCCACGATGATGACCAATCCCTTGATGATGTACTGCCAGATGTCCGAGACACCGGCCAAAATGAGCCCGTTGGAGAGCACGGCGATGATCAGCCCGCCGATCAGCGTGCCCCAAATCGAGCCGACGCCGCCGACGAAGCTGGTGCCGCCGAGAATGACGGCGGCGATGGCATCGAGCTCGTAGGACTGGCCTAGCTGCAGGCCATTGGCGGCGTAGAGTCTCGCCGCCGACATGACGCCGCCGAGGCCCGCGAGCAGGCCCGACACGCCATAGACGAAGAGCAGCACCAGCGGCACCTTGATGCCGGTGAGGCGCGCCGCCTCGGCATTGCCGCCCACGGCATAGATCCAGGTGCCGAGCACGGTGCGCTTGAGCACCAGCCAGGACAGCACCACCACGGTCAGCGCGATGATGACAAGCCAGGGAATGCCGAACAGTGAGCCATTGCCGATGAAGTCGAAAGGCAGGTCGGAATTGAAGACTGTCGTATCCTCGCCGAGCAGGCGGGCGACGCCGCGCACGGCGGTCAGCGAGCCCAGCGTGACAATGAAGGGCGGCAGCTTGATGTAGGCGACAAGCAGCCCGTTGATGACGCCGAAGCCGAGGCCGAGCAAAATGGCGGCCGGAATGCCGAGCATGCCCCAGTCCGGCACCAGCGACACCAGCACAGCGACCATCGCCGAGGCCGCGAGGATCGAGCCGACGGATAGGTCGATGCCGCCGGTGAGGATGACGAAGGTCATGCCCGCGGCCAGCACGATATTGATCGACGACTGCTGGCTGACGATGAGCAGGTTGGTGCCGGTAAGGAAGCGCGGGTTGATGAACTGGAAGCCGACAGCAAGCAGCACCAGAACCGGCAGCATGCCGAGCGCGGCGAAGGCCGTCCGCAGCCGTCGGCTCCTGACCGCTGCCTGATCCGCCGCTTTCGCCACTGTTGAGCTGTCGGTCATCTTGTCGGTCCTTCCTTGGCCGCCCCCGTCGCGAGTTCCATGATTTCTTCCTGACGCAGCGGCCTGCCCTCCGACGCCGTCACCTCGCCGGCGATGGCGCCGTCGCGCATCACGAGCACGCGGTCGGCCACCCCGATCACTTCGGGCAGTTCGCTGGAGATCATCAGAATGGCGATGCCCCTGCCGGCAAGGCTGTCGATCAACCGGTAGATCTCCGACTTGGCGCCGACGTCGACGCCGCGCGTCGGCTCGTCGAGGATGACGACCCTGGGCTCGGTCTCGAGCAGGCGGGCAAGCAGCACCTTCTGCTGGTTGCCGCCCGACAGCGAGCCGGCATTGGCCTGCGCCGAGCGCGTGCGGATCGAGAGATCGGCGATGGCCTTGGCGGCACGCTGCTCGGCGGCGGTGAAATCACGAAAACCGCCGGCGCGCGCGTCTTTCGCAAGCACACCCATATTGATGTTGTCGGCGATCGACATGTCGAGAAACAGCCCGAGCTCCTTGCGGTCCTCGGTGAGGTAAGCAATGCCGGCCTCCAGCGCCTCGCGTGGCGAAGCGATGGCAATCGGCTTGCCGTCGAGCTCCAGCTCGCCCGCGCTGCGGCGGTCGGCCCCGAAGATCAGCCTCGCGAGTTCGGTGCGGCCGGAACCAACCAGCCCCGCCAACGCCAGCACCTCCCCGTGGTAAAGATCGAACGAGCAGTCCTTCAGCAATCCGCCATCCGACATGCCGCGCACCGACAGCGCAACCGGGCGCTGGCTGTCCGGCGGCCGGTGATCCTTCTTGTAGAAGGCCGAGAGATCGCGGCCGACCATCATCGAGACCAGGCGCGATGCATTGAGATCGGCGCGTTCCAGCGTGCCGACATAGCCGCTGTCGCGCAGCACGCTGACGCGGTCGGCGAGCTGGTAGACCTCCTCCATGCGGTGGCTGATGTAGATGATGGCAATGCCTTGCGCCTTCAGCGCCCCGATCACCTCGAACAGCCGGTCGGTCTCGCGCGAGGTCAGCGAGGTGGTCGGCTCGTCCATGACGATGATGCGGGCGCTGGTCGACAGCGCGCGGGCGATCTCGACCAGCTGGCGCTCGCCCAGCGACAGGCTGGAGACCAAGGCGCGCGCCGAAAAGGAGACGCCGAGCCGCTCGATGATTTCCTTGGCGCGACGGTTGCACTGGTCCCGGTCGACGATGCCGAACCTACGCGGCTCGTTGCCGAGGAAGATGTTCTGCGCCACAGTCAGGTTCGGCGCCAGCGACAGCTCCTGGTAGATGACCGCGATGCCCTGGGCGCGAGCCTTGATCGGATCGCCGCTGGCGACCGGCGCACCGTCGATCAGGATCTCGCCGCCGGCATCCGGCCGATAGGCGCCGGACAGCACCTTCATCAGTGTCGACTTGCCGGCGCCGTTCTCGCCCATCAGCGCATGCAGTTCGCCGGCATTGACGGTGAGCGATACGTCGTGCAGGGCCCGGACGGGACCGAAGGTCTTGGAGATGTGGCGCATCTCCAGCACCGGCCTTTGCGACGCCTCGACGTGAGCGGCGGCGCTCATTGCGCACCTCCTGCCGCCGCGCCGGCGATGTGGCGTCCGGCAATAAGGCCGCGCCAGTCGTCGCGGTAGCGATCCAGGCCTTTGAAGTCCGCGGCGCGTACCGGCTCCGGCCTATCGGCGGCGAATTCGCGGCCGATGCTCTCGAAGGCGAGAGCCGCGGCGCCCGTGGCGCTGCCTTCCAGCGTGGCCCCCTGCAGGAAGGATTGGCCGGGCCGCAGCGCCGCCAGGAGGCCGGCAAGCATCCCATCCGCATTCAGTCCGCCATCGACGATGACGGTGCCTGCCGAACGGATCAGGTCGAGCGAGAGATCGATCATCAGAGCCACATAAAGCAGCGCCACGGCGGCGCGCTCCCCCGCACCGGAAACGGGCCCGAGGATCTCGCCCGTCCGGCCCGGCAGCGGTCCGCCCGGGGCAAAGCTCGGCACGGCCATCGTGCCGGCGTCGATCGCCCGCTGTATGCCGGCCGGGGCGATCGCGCCTTGCCAGTTGCCGCTGATCACGGCGAATTCGCGCCCGCCCATGAAGCGGATCGTAGGCACCGGGCCGCCATCGACATCGACATTGGCCAGCATGTCGCGCTCGCGGTCGAGCGCCTCGAACGGACAGTCAGGGTTGAGAACGATCACCCAGGTGCCCGTCGACACCACGGTGAGCGGCCCGAGGTCCTGCCGGCGATACGCATGGAGCGCGGCATTGCTGTCATGGACGCCGTTGTGAATGGCGACCGGTCTGCCCGCCCGGCCAAAGCGCCGCTCGCCGGTCACGGCGCCGGCGTGCGCGAAGGCGGGCATGCGGCCGCGCCAGCCCTCGGCATCGACCAGCGAGGAGAAGTCACGCTTGCTCGGTGCCCACAGATGCGAGTGGCAGCCGAGATAGGAGACTTCCGAAACGGCGTGGCCGCCGAAGCGCCAGCTCCAATATTGCGGATAGCCGAGAAGCGCCTTCGCCGCCGAGAACGCGCCGGGCTCCACTTCCTTCAGCCACAGCATGTGGCGGCCATAGTTGAAGCCGAGCGGCAGGCGCGGCGAGAAGGTCTCGGCGAAATCGGGAATGCGCCGATCGATCCGCGCGGCGATCTCGGCGGGCGGCTCTTGCTCATAGTCGAGGATCGGATGCGTCAGCGCCGTATCGTCGACCAGCGCGAAGGTGCAGCCGTGGCCCGACACCATCAGACTTTCGACGCCGTGGGCATCCGCGGCCTCGTTGACGGCGTCCAGCGCCCAGTCATGCAGCGCCTTTTCGTCAAGCACGCTGAGCCCGCTTTTGCGTATCCAGTCGGGTTTCGTGCGCCGTTCGTCGAGGATGCGCCCGCCCTGGTCGAAGACGAACAGCTTCGAATTGGTCTTGCCGAAATCGAGCACCGCCACCTTCACTGGACGGCTCCCGAAGGCGAGGCGATACGCACGGTGACACCGGCATCTTCCAGCATCCGCGCATCGGCGCCGGACAGGCCGTCATCGGTCACCAACGTGCCGATGCGCGACAGCGGCAGCGCGACATTGCGGGCGTGGATCGACAGCTTCCGGCTGTCCGCCAGCACCACGATCTGGTCGGCGCAAAGGCTGAGATCGATGATCGAGCGCACCAGCAGCGGATGCGATTCCAGCACGCCCTCATGGCCGAGGCCCTGCGCGCCGAGAAAGAACTTCGAGGCATAAAACGGCGCGGCCTGGGTGAGCGAATGGATGATGCCGGGCTCGCGGTGCAGATCGCCGCCGGCGATGGTCAGGCTGCAATGGCCATGGTCGCTGAGATAGGCGGCGAGCGGCATGGAATTGGTGAAGAGGCGAATGTTGCGGTCGGCAAGCTTGACGCCGAGATGGAAGCAGGTCGAGCCGCCATGGACGATGACCGCATCGCCGTCGCGCACCATGGTGGCGGCTACAGCGGCGATTTGCCGTTTGGCATCGACCGCCAGGTCACGGTTCTCGTCATAGGGCCTCGCATAGGCGATGCCGGCATGCGAGGCGCCGTCGAGCGCCGAGATGCCGCCATAGACCTTCCTGGCTTCGCCGGCCTCGTCGATCTTGTCGATGTCGCGCCTGACCGTCGCCGCCGACACGCCAAGCCGCTCCTGCAGTTCACGCACCGAAGCGAACGGCCGGTCCCGCAATAGCTCGACGATCTGACGCTGGCGGCCCGAGTCGCTCAACTCTTCCCTCCCGACAATGCCCTTTTGCATGACAATTGATGTAACTTACTCAACGTCAGTCGGATTGCAAGCCCGTTTTGACGATAGTAGATCACTGTTGACGTAGATCGCTCGCATCTGCGATATCAGCACCAATCATTCTCCTGTAATGGGAGATCGTGCGAGACCGACCGAGCCGTTGGAGGAAGATCGCCATGGCGACCACAGTTGATGCGCAGGAGCTGGCCGCCTTGCGGACACTTTCGGCAGCCATCGGCGACGATCCGCACCTGACACAGGCAGCCGGCGGCAACACATCGCTGAAGGCAGGGGACACGCTGTGGATCAAGGCCTCCGGCACCTGGTTGAGGGACGCGCTGACGGACGACATCATGGTACCGGTCGCGATGGGTCCGCTCGTCGAGGCCCTCGAACGGCGTGATCCGAGCGCCGACAAGCCGCAGGCCTTTGCCATCGATGCCCTCAATCCGCGCGGCTTGCGCCCTTCGATCGAGACCATCGTACACGCGCTGATGCCGCAGCGAGTGGTGCTGCATGTCCACTGCGTCGAGACAATTTCACTCGCCGTTCAGGCCGATTGCGAGATCGAGGCCGGGCGGCGTCTCCAGGGCATCGCGTGGGCTTATGTCCCCTATCGCCGGCCGGGCCTGCCGCTTGCCCAGGGCATTGCCGAGCGTCTCGGGCAGGGGGTCGACGTGCTGATCCTCGGCAATCACGGACTGGTCGTCGCAGCGGAGACCGTGGCCGAGGCGGAGCGTCTGCTGCACCGGGTGAGATCGCTTTTGGCCCGCCCGGCGCGGCAGACACCGATCCCGGATATAGCGGCGCTGGCGGCACTTGCCGACGGCAGCGGTTACCGATTGCCGGCGGATATCGAGGCGCATGCGGTGGCGCTCGATGCGGACAGCCGCCGCATCGCCGAAGCCGGCAGCCTCTACCCTGACCACGTCATCTTCCTTGGCCGGGGCTCCGTGGTGGCAAGGCCTGGCGAGAAGGTCGCCGACGTCGTCGCGCGGCTGGGCACGAACCCCGTCGCGGTCCTCTTTCCAGGCGCCGGCGTGCTGATGCGCGGCGACGCCAGCTCCGGCGCGGACGCTATGCAGCGCTGCCTCGCCGACGTGACCGCGCGGATCGACACCACGGCGCGATTGAATTATCTCACCGCCGCCGAAAATGACGAGCTGGTCAACTGGGATGCCGAGCAGTATCGCCAGAGACTCAACGCGGCGGGTTAGGCGAATGGCGCCTCTTGCATTAGGCATCGACATCGGCACCTCCGGAGCGCGCGCCGTCGCGATGCGTCCGGACTTCTCCACCGCCGCGAGCGCCGCCGTGCCGCTCGAGCGCTTCGGCGCGAACGGCCGCGATCCGGCCGTTTGGTGGGCCGCCGTCGAAGCGACACTGCACGAGCTTTTTTCGCGCATCGATCGCATGGCTGTGCGCGCGATCGCCGTGGACGGTACGTCGGGAACCGTGCTGCCGACCGACGACGCCGGACGGCCGCTGGCCGAGCCGCTGATGTACAACGACAAGGTTCCGGATGCGGCCATCCTCGCCGTGATCGCCGGCACGGCGCCGGAGGCAAGTGCTGCGCATGGGGCGACCTCCGGTCTCGCCAAGGCGCTCTGGTTCCAGCGCCTGCCTGGCATCCACGCCGTGCTGCACCAGGCCGACTGGATTGCCGGGCAATTCTCGGCCCGCTTCGACATCAGCGACGAGAACAACAGCCTGAAGACCGGCTACGATGCCGAGGCGCGCCGCTGGCCGGAATGGATCGCGGCGACCGGCATGCGCGTGGAGCTTCTGCCCACCGTTGTCAGGCCGGGTAGCGTGACCGGCAGGCTTACGGCCGCCGCCGCCGACCTGTTCGGGTTGCCGCGCGATGTCGCGGTGGTCGCCGGCACCACGGACGGCTGCGCCTCTTTCTTGGCGACGGGCGCGGCGGCCGCGGGCGACGGTGTCACCGCTCTCGGATCGTCGCTGACCATCAAGATCCTGTCCGACCGGCCGATCTCGGCGCCGCGCTACGGCATATACAGCCACCGGCTCGGCGATGCCTGGCTCGCGGGCGGCGCGTCGAACACCGGCGGCAAGGTGCTCGCCCAGCATTTTTCGCTCGCGCGCATCGTCGAACTCAGCGCCGCAATTGATCCCGCGACGGAGACCGGCCTCGACTATTATCCGCTCGGTTCGGCCGGCGAACGTTTTCCGGTCACCGATCCAACGCTCCAGCCGCGCCTGCTGCCCCGACCGGAATCGGACGCCGACTATCTCAAGGCGATGCTGGAAGGCATCGCGGCCATCGAGGCGCTCGGCTACCAGAGACTCGCCGAACTCGGCGCGCCGAAGCTCACCTCGGTTCGAAGCGTCGGCGGCGGCGCCGCCAATGCCGCCTGGACCGCGATCCGACGGCGCAAGCTCGGCGTCGATTTTCTGCCGGCGCTCTCCGATGAGGCTGCGGCTGGCACGGCGCGGCTGGCGCTGATGGGCGCAAAGGAGGCGGGGCTGCTGCTGTGAGCGCGAAGCACGCCGTGCATCTCGACGGGATCGCAGCGCTCGCCGAACGCTACGAAGTGTTCCTGCTCGACCAGTTCGGCGTGCTGCATGGCGGACAACAGGCTTATCCCGGCGCGGTCGAAGCCCTGTCGGCGCTGAAGCGCGCCGGCAAGACCGTGGTGCTGATCTCGAATTCCGGCAAGCGGGCGGAGCCAAACGAAGGGCGGCTGCTGAAGCTTGGTTTCGAAGCGGGAAGCTGGGATCATTTCGTCTCATCCGGCGAGGTGGCTTGGCGCATCTTCCGAAACATGGCGGACTCGGGCGCGCTGCGGGCTGGCACGAGATGCCTGCTGATCAGCCGCGACGAGGACCGTTCGGCGATCGAGGGCCTGCCACTCGTTCTGACCGAGCGCGGCGATGACGCCGATCTGGTGCTGATCGCGGCCAGTGAAGGCGACCGCTACGACCTCGACCACTACCGAAGACCTCTCGGCCCGGCGGCGGCGCGGAAGGTGCCGTGCTTCTGCACCAATCCCGATCGGATCATGCTGACCGCGGGCGGACCGCGCTTCGGCGCCGGCGAGATCGCCGATCTTTACGAACAGCTCGGCGGCAGCGTCACCCGTATCGGCAAGCCCTATCCGGCGATCTACGAAGCTGCGCTGGCGCTTGCGGGACATCCGGCACTCAGCGATGTGATCTGTGTCGGTGACAGTGTCGAGCACGATATAGCCGGCGGCAACGCGGCCGGCGTGTCGACCGCGCTGGTGATGACGGGAATATTGGCCGACAGGAGCGACCTGACGGGGCTGTTCGCAGACCTTGGCGCGTGGCCTGACTACACTCTGGGCGCTTTCCGCTGGCGCTGATCCGCGGACCTATCCAATCCGGTTTCCGCTCTTCGGATCAAACAGATGCAGCGCAGCCGGATCGGCGCCGAGGCGGATCGTATCGCCCGGCCTCACGTCGCTGCGGCCCATGACGAAGACGCAGACCTGCTGGTTGGCCAGCCTGACATAGAACTGCGTCGACAGGCCGAGCGGCTCGACCACCTCGACCTCGGCCTTCAGCGCGCCGTCGTCCACGAGCTTGATGTGTTCCGGCCGCAGTCCGATGGTGAGGTCATCGCCGTCGCTGAGCGGCAGGCCATCCGGCAGCCGCAGCTTCTGGCCATCGGCGAGCACGGCATCCGCCTTGCCGCCCTTGGCGACCTTAGCCGGCAGGAAGTTCATGCCCGGCGAGCCGATGAAGCCGGCCACGAAGGTGTTGACCGGACGGTCGTAAAGCTCCAGCGGGCGGCCGACCTGCTGCACATAGCCGTCATGCATGACGACGATGCGGTCGGCCATGGTCATCGCCTCGACCTGGTCGTGGGTGACATAGACCGAAGTGGTCTTGAGCTGCTGATGCAGCGCCTTGATCTCGGCGCGCATATGGACGCGCAATTTGGCGTCGAGGTTGGAGAGCGGCTCGTCGAACAGGAACACCTTGGGGTCGCGCACGATGGCGCGGCCCATCGCGACGCGCTGGCGCTGGCCGCCGGAAAGCTGGCGCGGCAGTCGGCCGAGATAGGCGTCGAGGCCGAGCCGCTTGGCGGCAGCACCTACCCTGCCGTCGATCGTCGTCTTCTCGGCCTTCTTCAAAAGCAGGCTGAAGCCCATGTTGGAGGAGACATCCATGTGCGGGTAGAGCGCATAGGACTGGAACACCATGGCGATGTCCCGGTCCTTCGGCGCGACATCGTTGACCAGCCGCTCGCCGATATGGATCTCGCCGCCGGTAACTTCCTCCAGGCCGGCGATCATGCGCAGCAGCGTGGACTTGCCGCAGCCGGACGGGCCGACCAGCACGACGAACTCGCCATCGGCGATCTCGAGATCGACGCCGTGCAGGATGCGCAGCGCGCCGTAATCCTTCTCGACGTTTTGCAGCGTGACGGAAGCCATCTTTTATCCTTTGACCGCGCCGGCGGTGAGGCCGGTGACGAGATAGCGTTGCAGGAAAGCGAAGAAGACGCAGACCGGGATCAGCGCCAGGATGGAGGCCGCCATCATCTGCCCCCAGTCGACGGCGAACTTGCCGATGAAGGTGAGCAGGCCGACGGCAAAGGTCTTCTGCTCGTCGCCGGAGATCAGCATCAGCGCGAACAGCAACTCGCTCCAGGCGGCGGTGAAGACGAAGCCCAGCGTCGCGCCCATGCCGGGCAAGGTCAGCGGCACGATCACCCGGCGCATCGCCTGCGCGCGGGTGCAGCCGTCAATCATCGCCGCTTCCTCCAGGTCTTTCGGGATGCCGTCGAAGAAGGACTGCATCAGGAAGGTTGCGAAGGCGGTGTTGAAGGCGGTGTAGATGATGATCAGGCCGATCAGGCTGTTGGTGAGGCCGAGATCGCCCATGATGCGGTAGATCGGCGGAATGACCATGACCAGCGGGAAGGTCTGGGTGAGCAGCAACAGGATCGCCAAAGTCGCCTTGCCGCGGAAAGTGAAGCGCGACATGGCATAGCCGGCAAGCGTGGCGATGACGGTGACAAAGGCGGCCGTCGACACCGAGACGATGACGCTGTTGAGGAAATAGCGCGGAAAGTCGGAGGCCTCGAGCACGGTAGCGAAGTTCTGAAAAGTCGTCTGCGACGGCCAGAAGGTGATGCCTTCGGAATAGAGCAGGCGTTCGGGCGTCACCGAGATCTTCAGCGTCCAGAAGATCGGAAACAGCGCGAAGATCACGTAGGCCGCGATAGCGCCGTAGAGACCGATGCCGCCGAAAATGCGCGAGGAGGTGGAGCGACCGGCGATCATCAGACGTGCCTCACCAGGGTGCGGCGGATGGCGATCAGGCCGATGGCGTAGGCGATCAGCAGCACCAGAAGCAGCACCGCAACCGCCGAAGCGTAGCCTTTGTCCAGCGACTTGAAGGCGCTGACATAGATGTAGACCGGCACCGTGCTGGTCGAGCCGGCCGGCCCGCCCTCGGTCATGACGAAGATCAGGTCGGCGAAGGTGGCGATCCAGATGGTGCGCAGCATGACGGTGATGACGATGGTCGGCGCCAGGAAGGGCAGCGTCACCTTGGTGAAGCGCTGCCAGGGCGAAGCGCCGTCGATGGCCGCCGCTTCATGCAACTCGGACGGGATCGACTTCAGCGCCGCCAGCAGCGTGATGGCGAAAAACGGGATGCCGAACCAGATGTTGGCGACGATCGGCCCCCACATGGCGGTGGCGGGATCGGACAACACGTTGGTCGGCTCCGCCTTCAGGCCAAGCGCGAAGAGCCAATGCGGCAGCGGCCCGATGATCGGGTTGAACAGCCAGGCCCAGGTGAGGCCTGAGAGAAAGGACGGCACCGCCCAGGGCAGGAATACCACCGCCTGGACGACCTTGCGGCCGTAGAAGGGCTTGTCGAGCAGCAGCGCGAGACCCAGGCCAAGGAAGAACTGGAAGAACAGGCTGGCGACCGTCCACCACAGCGTGTTGATCAGCGCCTGGCCGAGCACCTGGTCGGAGAGCATCGCCTGATACTGAGCGAGACCGACATATTGCGATTTGAAGGCCGAGAATTTGCGGAAGGAATAGCTGATGCCGATGATCAGCGGCACCAGTAGCACCAGGACCAGCAGGACGATCGCAGGCGATAGATAGAGCCACGGCTCGATCGCGGCCTTGCTCAGCCGTTGCTTTCGCGGCCGGGCGGCGGATCGGATTTCGGAGACGGCGTAGGTCATACGTTTTGGCTCTACGGTGGTGAGTGGGTGCCGGGGACGGCGACAGCGTCCTTCTCCCCGTTCAACGGGAGAAGATGCCGGCAGGCAGATGAGGGGCAGCGCGAACTTATGAAGGTGTGGCGCCGCCCTCATCCGTCACTTCGTGACACCTTCTCCCCGTAAACGGGGAGAAGGAAAGAAGCTTACTTCTTGTTTTTCGCCATCCAGTCCTGCTGTTCCTTGGTCAGGAACTTGGCCCATTCGTCGGCCACGTCCTTGGCCGGCTTCTGGCCGAGCAGCACTTCCTGAAAATTCTTTATCGCCACCTGGTCGACAAAGTTGCCGAGGTTCTCCAGATGCGTCGGCGGCGTCACCATTTCGTATTTGGAGCTGTCGCTGAGCTCGGTGAACCAGCCCTTGAACTGCTCGGTCTTGAAATGCGCATCCTGGTCGGCGCCATTGTGGATCGGCACGACGCCGACTTCCTTGGCCCATTCCAGATTGTCCTTGGGCGACAGAAGCGTCGCCATCAGCTTCCAGGCCTCGTCCTTGTGCTGGGAATTGGCGAACATCGCCCAGCCGGCATAGCCGAGCGTCGGGTAGGATTTGCCGCTCGGGCCCACGGGCAACGGCGCCACCGCGAAGTCGTCGGCGCTCATCTTGTCGGCGATGCCGAGCAGCGCGTCCGGATCCTGGTTGAGCATGGCGCAGGTGCCGGAATAGAAGCCGGTCACCGTCTCGTTGAAGCCCCAGCTCACGGAATCTTTCGGCGCCAGGCCGTTCTTGTACATGTCGGCCAGCATCTGCAGGCCCTTGACCGAGCCTTCGTCATTGATGGTCGAGACGCCATCGTCGGTGAAATAGCCGCCCTTGCCGTCGGCGATGTTCATGAACATGTGCATGCCGTTGAAAGCGCCCGGGCCGCCGCGCAAGCAGTAGCCGTATTTGCCGGGGATGGCGGAGATCTTCTTGGAGAAGGAGACGAACTCGTCGAGGTTTTCCGGCGGACGGTCGAGACCGGCTTCCTTGAACAGCTTCTTGTTCCAGAACAGCGCGTTCACATAATAGCCATAGGGTATCATGAACTGCGTGTTGTTGACGGTCGAGCCGAACTGCTTGGCGCGGTCGCCAAGCGTCTTGGCGTCGGGCCACTTGGCCATGTAAGGGCCGAGATCCTCAAGCTGCCCGTTGTTGGCATAGAGGCCCATCCAGCGCTCGGGCATTTCGACCACATCGGGCGTGTCGCCGGCCTGCACCATGGTGAGGAACTTCTCGAAGGCCTGGCCCCAGGGCAGCGAGACCACCTCCACCTTGATGCCCGGGTTCGCCGTCTCGAATTCGGCAATCTGCTTCTTCAGGAATTCGGTGCGCGGCGGGCTGGTGATGACCTCGACCAGCTTGATGGTGGTATCGGCCAGCGCGCCGCTGGCGGAAATCGCCAGGCCGGCCACGGCGGCAAACATGAAGCTTAGTTTTTTCATCTTCGGGACTCCCATTTTGATCCGTTATTTTTTTGCTCTGTCGAAGGCCTGGGCGATGTCGGCCCAGAGGTCCTCGACATTTTCCAATCCGACGTTGAAGCGGATGGTTCGAGGGCTGACGCCGAAGCGCGCCATCGAATTGATGCCCGGCGTCTGCTCGAGCGAGGCCTTGGCCGGCACGACCAGGCTTTCATGGCCGCCCCAGCTGACGCCGATGCGGAAATATTTCAGGGCGTCGACGAAGGCCGGGATGTCGACATCCTCGGTGACCTCGAAGGAGAACAGCCCGGCATAGCCGGCTAAAGTCTTCTTGCCGGGGTGGTTGGAATAAGCGGGGTGGTTGACCCGCTCGACCTTGCCATGCGCTTTCAGCCGCTCGGCAATGATGAGCCCGCTCTTCATGTGGTGCGGCAGGCGCAGCGGCAGCGTGCGCAGGCCGCGCAGCAACAGCCAGCCTTCGAAGGGCGACAGCTTGCCGCCGAGCTGCGAATAGGTCTGCTCGTTGATGTGCTTGATGTGGGCGGCCGAGCCGGCCACCACACCGGCGACGGTGTCGCTGTGGCCGCTCAGATATTTCGATGCCGAATGCAGCACCAGGTCGACTCCATGCGAAATCGGCTTCTGGAAGACGGGGGTCGCCCAGGAATTGTCGATGGTGGTGACGATACCCTGCTCCTTCGCCAGCCGGGTCAGATGCGCCACGTCCTGCAGCTCGAACATCATCGAGGTCGGGCTTTCGAGGTAGAGCAGCTTGGCGCCGGGAAGCGCGGCGGCGACCGCATCCGGGTCTGAGCCGTCGACATAGTCGACCTTGATGTGAAGGCGGGGAAACAACCGCTCGAACAGGCGGTAGGCATCGCCATAGCAGTTGCGCACGGCAACCATGCGCTCGCCGGCGCCGACAAAGGCGAGCACGGTGGCACTGATCGCCGCCATGCCGCTCGAGAAACCGCGCGCGGCCTCAGCGCCTTCCAAGGCGGCGACACGCGCCTCGAACTCCATCACCGTCGGGTTATCGCCGCGGGAATAGATCGGCTGCTTCCTTCTGCCGGCAAAGGTGTCGGCCATGTCGGCGTAATTGGCGAAGGTGAAAAGCGAGGTCTGGTAGATCGGCGGCACCACGGCGCCGCCTGGAAACGGATCGTCATGCGCCAGCAAGGTCGCCGCCTCGCCGAGATAGTCGCCGGCCAGCGGGGCCGGGTCGAAGGTGTTGGGCTGCTCGTTCATCTGCGGTCCGAAAGCTTGAGGTTGGCGGCACCGCGCTTCAGATCGTCCTCAACGGTGGCGATGAGCTTCAGCGCCTCGGCGCGGGCGCCTTCCGGATCATGCGCGGCGATGCGGTCGAAGATGGTGCGGTGGTAGGGAAAGCTGGCATGGCCGAAGTCACGCACGCCGAGTGGATGCTCCCAGAAACGGTGGAAGAGCTCATGCATGGCGCTGATGATCTGCTCGAACAGCGGATTGCCGGAGGCGCGGTAGACCGCCTGGTGGAACTCCCAGTCTTCCTCCGAGGACATGCCTGCGCGGGTGCGGAAGGCATCTTCCATGATGTCGAGCTTGCGCTCGATCTCGGCGATCTCGGCCTTGCCGCCGCGGATGGCGCAAAGGGCCGCCGCCTCGGCCTCAAGGGCCCGGCGGATCTCCAGCGTGCGCATCAGGCCGGCAAAATCATTGCCGCCGGACAACGTCAGCGGCATGTGCAGCATATCAGGGGAGACGGCGGCCTTGAGATAAGTGCCCGAGCCCTGCCGCCGCTCGACGAGGCCGAGACCCTCCCAGCGGGTCAGGGCCTCGCGAACCGTGTTGCGGCTGACCTTGAGGCGTTCGGCCAGGATGCGCTCCGTCGGCAGCTTCTCGCCGGGACCCAGAGCCTCCTGCCGCACGAACCCCGCCAAGGCCTTCAGCACCGCGTCGTCGCGCGCCGTGGTCTGGATGGGGGGCAGGAAATCGGTCACGCCGGCTGAGCCTAAAGTGGTTCAATGGTCCAACCAATTTCTGCACAGGCGGCGGGACGTGTCAACAGTCGAAACGAGGCTTGGCCGAACGGCGCGGATTTTCCGGTTCGTAGCGCCGAATCGGCAAATCGTTCTTACAACGTCACCGACATAGGTTGGATCGCCGCAAGGCCGGCTTCGGTCAGCGCGTAGACACCGCGCTCGGCCCTGGCGAACCAGCCATAGTAATTGTGCAGAAGGATGCTGGCGGCGCGCGGCGAGAGGGTTTTGAGATCGCGCGGCCGTTTCGGACCGTCGGCCAGGGCGGCGGCGCAGGCCAGCGCTTCCTGCCGGTAGGCGGTCATGATCGGCTTCTTGCGCGTGCTGCCGCCGATGGACGGATCGCCCTTGCGGCGGTGATGCTCCTCGACTAGGCGTGAGCGCCGCCTGGGATCCCGGCGCGGCGGCAAGGCGGCCGGACTGAGCAGCAGCTCCACCTCGCCCTTCTTGCCGACGCCTAGCAGGCCGAAGCCGAGGCGGCGGCAGAGCGCGCGGAAGCGGCGGTCATGCTCGCGGCCCTTGCCGCGCGCCGACATATAGGAGGCAAGCCACACCTCGTCGCAGGCCGCCGCGCGGTCGACGGCTTGCAGGACGAGCTCGAGGTTGAACTGCAGCTTCAACTCGCAGATGACGACAACCGGCGGCTCGCCGGCACGCACGCCGACCACGTCGCAGCCGCCGATCTCGCCCTTGACGGCGAAATCCAGGCTCTCGAGGAACCGCTTCACCGGCTCGTAGAGGGAAGTCTCCTGCATTCGGCAGGCATAGCCGATTCGCAGCGGTCCAGTCGCGCGGGCGTAGTAACAGTTTGCAGCGTCACCTTTCAGGGCCGATGCAGGTAGTCCTCGATTGACTGTGCCTTCATCTCGATCGAGAAGCCGGGCGCACGGGGCGGCATATAGGCGGCATCGCGGATCACGCAGGGTTCGATGAAATGTTCATGCAGGTGATCGACATATTCGATCACCCGTCCGTCCTTGCTGCCCGACACCGCGATATAGTCGATCATCGACAGATGCTGGACATATTCGCATAGACCGACGCCGCCGGCATGCGGCCAGACCGGCAGGCGGTATTTGGCGGCGATCAGAAGCACCGCCAGAACCTCGTTCAGCCCGCCCATGCGGCAGGAATCGATCTGCACGACGTCGATCGCGCCGCCGGCGATGAACTGCTTGAACATGATGCGGTTCTGGCACATCTCGCCGGTCGCGACCTTGATCGGCGCGACAGCCTTGCGGATCTTGGCGTGGCCGGCGATGTCGTCCGGGCTGGTCGGCTCCTCGATGAAGAAGGGTTTCGCGAAGGCGAGGTCCTTGAGCCAGTCGATCGCCTGGTCGACCTCCCAGACCTGGTTGGCGTCGATCATCAAATAACGGTCCGGGCCGATGACCTCGCGGGCGATCCTGAGACGGCGGATGTCGTCGGCGCGGTCGCGGCCGACCTTGAGTTTGATGTGGTTGAAGCCATCGTCGACCGCCTCCTGGCAAAGGCGCCTGAGCTTCTCGTCAGGATAGCCGAGCCAGCCGGCAGAGGTGGTGTAGCAGGCATAGCCTTCGCGCTCGAGCGTGGCGATGCGCTCGGCCTTGCCCGTCTCGGCCTTCTTCAGGATCGCCAGCGCCTCGGCGGGCGTGATGGCGTCGGTGAGGTAGCGGAAATCGACGATGCGCACGATCTCTTCCGGGCTCATCTCTGCGACCAGCCGCCAGACCGGCTTTCCGGCTTCCTTGGCCCAGAGATCCCAGACAGCATTGACCACCGCGCCAACCGCAAGATGCATGGCGCCCTTGTCCGGGCCGATCCAACGCAGCTGGCTGTCGCCGGTCACGTGATGCCAGAAGCGGCCGGGATCCTGCTTCACCCAGTCCAGATCCAAGCCGACGACGAGGTGGCGCAGCGCTTCGATCGCCGCGCAGCAGATCTCGTTGCCACGGCCGATGGTGAAGGTGAGGCCATGGCCTTTCAGCGACGGGACATCGGTGTCGAGGATGACATAGGCAGCCGAGTAATCCGGGTCCGGATTCATCGCGTCCGAGCCGTCGAGGCTTTGCGATGTCGGGAAGCGCAGGTCGAAGGTTCTGAGGTCTGTGATTTTGGTCATTGCTGCCTCGTAACTGGCTTGCCTCACAACTCAACTGGCGGCCGAAACGGCCTCAGATCGACCAGCCGCCGTCGATGTTGTAGGCCTGTCCTGTCGTGTAGGTGGCGCCGGCCAAATAGACGGCAAGGTCGGCGATCTCCTCCGGCGTGCCGATCCTGCCCATCGGCTGGCGAGCGATGAAGGCGGCGCGCGCGGCCTCATAGTCGCCCTGCGCCTGCATGCGGCCCTGGAGCGAGGGGCTCTCGACGGTGCCCGGGCAGACGGCGTTGCAGCGAATGCCCTTGGCGACATAATCGGCGGCGATCGACTTGGTCAGGCCGATCACGGCTGCCTTGGTCACGCCGTAGGCGAAGCGGTTCGGCACGCCCTTCGGGGCGCCCGCCACCGACGCCATGTTGATGATCGAGCCATCGCCGCGCTCCAGCATGCCGGGCAGCACGGCGCGGATGGTCCGGATCATGGCGCGCACATTAAGATTGAAGGCAAAGTCGAGATCCTCGTCCTTCATCTCCAGGATCGAGCCGGCATGGACGAAGCCGGCGCAGTTGAACAGCACGTCGACTTGGCCGATCTCGGCGAAGGCGGCCTTCACCGCCTCGTCGTTCAGCACGTCGAGTTTTCGCGTCGTGATGCCAGGCGTCTTGCCAAGCTCGGCCAGGGCCGCCTCGTTGATGTCGGTGGCGTGGACGATCGCGCCGGCTTTGGCGAAAGCCAGCGCGCTTGCCCGTCCTATGCCCTGCGCGGCGGCCGTGACGACCACGACCTTGCCAGTGATATCCGCCATGTTCTTTGTCTCCGTCTTTCAGCCGGGCCGTCGCTCGACGATGTAGATGTGATCCGCCGCCAGCACGACCTCGTCGCGCTGGTTCAAAACCTCAACGCGTTCAACGACGCGTCCCGCGTTTGGCCGTTTCGGGTCGTCTTCCTTGGCGGCGATGGTGGTGCGCGTGCGGATCGTGTCGCCGATGAAGACCGGCTTGATGAAGCGCAGGCGGTCGTAGCCGTAGGAGAAGGCGACGGGATTGACGACGCTCGCCGTCAGCCCGACACCGACCGAGAAGACCAGCGTGCCATGTGCGATGCGCTGGCCGAAAGGTGTCGTCTTCATGAACTCGGAATCCATGTGATGCGGGAAGAAATCGCCGGTGTGGCCGGCATGGACGACGAAGTCCGTCTCGGTGATGGTGCGGCCGCTGGTGAGGCGCGACGAGCCGATCTCGTAGTCCTCGAAATAGGTGGTCTGTTCCATGTTCGGCCTTACGGCTTTGCGGCCAGCGGCGTCGCCGGCGCGGCACTCGATTTATAGGCGGCCTCGACCAGCGCCATTGTGTGCCAGGCGTCCTCGACGGAGCTGACCAGCTCCGCGTCTTCGCCGGATGCGAAGCGCTGAACATTGGCCATGCGGCCGACAAAGGCATCGGGGAACCATTCGCCGGCGAGCGGCACGGTGACCCACTCCGACCCGCCTTTCGGATAGATTTCCAGAATGTCCGGCTCGCCGCGCGGATAGTCGAGGTTGAGGCCGAGCTTGACATAGGCTGCGCCCTCGGTGCCGCAGATGCGGAACTCGCAAGCCTGATGGCGGCGCCCGAATTTGTGGTCGTGGTTGATCGAGAGCGCGCAGCGCACCGTATCGCCGTAGTCGAGGATGGCGCTGGTGCGCGTCTGCGCGACCTTGTGATTGGGATGGCCAAGCGTCTTGGCATGCACGCCCAAAGGATTGCCGAGAAGCTGGCGGATCAGGTCGAGATAGTGGATCGAATGCATGGCGATCTCGACGCGCGGCGCCTTGAGCAGGAACTCCCAGAGCTGCCAAGGCGTGTCGAGCGCCAGAAGCGCGTCGAAATCTACCACCTCGCCCAGCCATCCCTTGGCAATGGCGTCCTTCAGCGCCAGCATCATCGGCGCGAAGCGGAGCTGGAAATTGACCGCCGCCTTGAGCTGCTTGGCGCGGCAGATTTCGAGGATCTCGGTGGCCTCGCCGAGATAGTTGCCCATCGGCTTCTGGATCAGCGCCACAGCGCCATCCGGCAGGGCCTTCAGCACCTCGGCATGGCGGCCCGGCGGCGTGGCGAGATCGAAGATCGCGTCCTTTACCACAGCCGCTTCCTCGACCGAACGGAACGCCGTCACGCCCCATGTCTCGGCCAGTTTTTGCGCCTTGGCCTGATCCGGATCGTAGAGGCCGGAAATCGGGAAGCCGGCCTTACGATAGGCGGGAAAATGCGCGTCGCCGACGATCGAGCCGGCGCCGAACGTCACGATCGAGCGCGGTTTTAAAGGCTTCGGCCAGGACTGCGCCAGCGATGCCGGATCGAAGGCATCAGTCATGATGGAAGACCTCGTCCATCGAGGCCCACCACTCGCCTTCCTTTCGCGTCTCCAACGGCTCCTGGCACGGCATGCAAACGGACCACCATTCCTGCGTCTTCGGGTCGGCGGCCATCTTGGCCATGTCGGCGGCGTAGTCGGTGCCGTGATATTCGAAATAGGAGAAAAGCAGGTTCTCCGGCCGCTTCAGGTAGATCGAATAGTTCCTGATGTTGCAGGCCGAGATCATGGCGAGAACGTCCGGCCAGACGGCAGCGTGAAGGCGGACATATTCCTCGACCTTTTCGGGCTTCAGGCCCAGCACCATTCCCATCCGCTGCATATCCGTCTCCCTATTTCGCGATCGCCGTGGTGAACTCGGCCATGCTCTTTGCCTTCACGGCGTCCCAGTCCCAGTCGATGCCGATGCCGGGCTCACTGGGCGCCAGCGCATGGCCATTCTCGATGCGCATCTTGGCGCCCGTCAACTCGTCGAGCTGCGGAATATATTCAACATATTTGCCGTTCTGGATGGCGCAGGCCAGACTGACATGCAATTCCATCAGGAAATGCGGACAGACCGGCATGTCGAAGGCTTCCGCGGCGTGGGCGACTTTCAGCCAAGGGGTGATGCCGCCGATGCGACCGGCATCGACCTGGACGATGTTGCATGCAGCCTTCTGCATGTATTCGCGAAAATGCCTTGTCGAATAGAGCGACTCGCCGACCGCGACCGGCGTCGCGGTCGAGTTCGATAGCCGCACATGGCCGTCGATGTCGTCTGCCGGCAGCGGCTCCTCGATCCAGGCGAGATCGAGATCGCGCAACCGCTCGGCGCGGCGGATCGCCTCGTCGACGGAAAAGCCCTGATTGCAGTCGGTCATGATCTCGTAGCCGTCGCCGACCGCCTTGCGCACCGCCGACAGCCGCGCGACGTCCTCAGAACCGTGCGGCTTGCCTATCTTCACCTTGGAGCCGGCAAAGCCCTTGGCCTTCGCTTCCAGCGCATCGTCGACCAGTGCCTGCGTCTCGATATGCAGCCAGCCGCCCTCCGTGGTGTAGAGCGGGCAGCGGTCCTTGGCGCCTCCGGCGAGCTTCCAGAGCGGCAGGTTCTGTTTTCTCGCCCGCAGGTCCCATAAGGCGATGTCGATGGCGGCGAGCGCGATCGCCGTGATGGCGCCGATGGTGGTGGCGTGGGTGGCGAATTCGAGATCGTGCCAGATCGCCTCGATCCGGTCGGCGTCGCGGCCGATCAGGCGCGGCGCAAGATGGTCGGCCAGAAGCCGCATCACCGACGAGCCGCCGGTGCCGATCGTATAGCTGTAGCCGGTGCCCGATGCGCCGTCGGAATCGGTGATGGTGACGATCGGCGTCTCCTGGCTGACGAAGCTCTGGATGGCGTCGGTGCGCTTCACCTTCGGCACGAGGTCGACCATGCGCAGCTCGATCTTCTCGATTTTCGCCATGTCAGCTCCTCAGCGACTTGCCGGTTTCGGCGGAGAACAGATGCGCGCGGCTCAGGTCGAAGCTCATGCCGATCCTGTCACCTGCTTTCAGCGGCTTCGGATTGAGCATGCGCGAGACCCAGTCGGTGCCGTTGAACTCGGCGAAGACCAGCGTTTCGTTGCCGAGCGGCTCGGTGATGCTGACCGGCAGCTCGATACGATGGACTTCCGCTTCGCCGCCTGAGCTCAAGCCGTGGCCGGTCGGATAGAAATCGTCGGGACGGATGCCGAACACGACCTTGTCGCCGGCAGCCGTCTTCGACTTGAACTGGCCGGGCAGCGGCAGGCTGTCGCCGCCGCTGAACATCAGTCGCCCGTTGCTCACCGTCGCCTGGTGCAGGTTCATCGGCGGCGAGCCGATGAAGCCGGCGACGAAGCGGGTCGCGGGCCGGCTGAACACCTCGTCCGGTGTGCCGACCTGCTCGATATGGCCCGAGCGCATGATGACGATGCGGTCGGCCAGCGTCATCGCCTCGACCTGGTCGTGGGTGACGTAGATGACCGTCGACTTGACCTTGGCGTGCAGCTTCTTGATCTCGGTGCGCATCTGCGTGCGCAGCTTGGCGTCAAGGTTGGAGAGCGGCTCGTCGAACAGGAAGACATCGGGATCGCGCACGATGGCGCGGCCCATGGCGACGCGCTGGCGCTGGCCGCCGGAGAGCTGCGAGGGGCGGCGCTCAAGCAGTTCGTCGAGGCCGAGGATGGCGGAGGCTTCGGCGACGCGCCGGTCCATGTCATCCTTGGCCGCCCCCGCGATCTTGAGCGAGAAGCCGAGATTCTCGCGCACCGTCATATGCGGGTAGAGCGCGTAGGACTGGAATACCATGGAGATGTTGCGCGAGCGCGGCGGCAGGTCGTTGACCGTGCGGCCGCCGATATCGATGTTGCCGCCGGTGATATCCTCGAGGCCGGCGATCATGCGCAAGGTCGTCGATTTGCCGCAGCCGGACGGGCCAACCAGCGCGATGAATTCGCGGTCTGCGATCTCGAGATCGATGCCGTGGACGATCTCCATGTTGCCGTAGCGCTTGGTGAGCTGTTTCAGCGAAACCGTTGCCATGGAAATCAACCTTTCACCGCGCCGGAGGTCAGGCCACCGACGAGGTGTTTCTGGACGATATAGGTGAGGGCCAGCGCCGGGATGATCATTACCACGGCCAGCGCGCACATGCCGCGCCAGTCGATGGTGAACTCGGCCGTATAGTCGAGCAGCCCGACCGGCAGCGTCTTGGAATTGACGGAACGAGTGAGCTGCGAGGCCAAAGCGAACTCGTTCCAGCAGGTGAGGAAGGCGAAGATGGCGGCCGAGGCGATGCCCGGACGCGCCAGCGGAAATTCGACCTGCCAGAACGCCTGCCAGCGCGTGCAGCCGTCGATCTGGGCTGCTTCGGCAAGGTCCTTCGGCACCTGGCGGAAGAAGCCGTCGATCAGCCAGATGGTGAACGGCACGTTGAGCGCGACATAAGCCAGGATCATGCCGATATGGGTGTCGATGATGCCCAGCCGCACATAGAGGAAGAACAAGGGCAGCGAGAGCGCGATGCCGGGCACGGTGCGCGTCAGCATCAGGCCGAGGAACATGCCCGACTTGCCGCGGAAGCGGTAGCGCGCGAAGGCGTAGCCGCCGGCCATGCCGATGGCCACCGCGATCGCCGTCGAGGTGACCGAGATGATCAGCGAATTGCGGAAATAGTCGAGCACCGGGATGCCGCCTTTGCCGATGCCGCTGAACATGGCGACATAAGCGTCGACGGACAGCTGCTGCGGAATCCAGACCGGCGGCTTGGCCATGATCTCGACCGTGGGCCTCAGCGACGACAGCACGATCCAGATGCCCGGCAGGCAGATCACCAGCATGGCAAGGAATAGGCCGACGCGGTGCGCGATAGTCAGCGCGCGGCGCGTGAGGCGGGCGGAGGCGTTCTCGTCCATTCTCACCACTCAGCGCCGATCTGCGCGCGCGCAGCGGCGAGCTTGTTGTAGAAATAAACGGTGAAGGCGATCGACAGCAGAATCGAGAAATAGGCCATGGCATTGGCGAGGCCCATGCGGGCATCGCTGTAGGCCGTGCGCCCGACCAGCGTCCACAACAGCTCGGTGCGGCCGGCCGGGCCGCCATCGGTCATGATCTTGACGATGTCATAGGCGCGCGCGACATCGAGCGAGCGGATCGTCATGGCGATGTAGGCGAAGGGCATGACGAAGGGCCAGGTGACATAGCGGAAAGTCTGCCAGGGTGTGCAGCCATCGACGCGGGCCGCCTCGATCGGCTCCTTGGGCATGGCGAGCAGGCCAGCCAGGATCAGGATGGCGAAGATCGAGGTCGACGACCAGATCTCGGCGATCGAGATGGCGATGAAGGCGAGATGGCCTTCGATCAGCCACGGGATGGCGTCCTCAGTGATGCTCAGCGACTGCAGCGCGTTGTTCACCAGGCCGATATTGTCGTTGAACATGAATTTGAACTGGAAGCCGACGAGGATCGGCGAGAACATCATCGGGAACATCATCAGCGTGCGCAGTATGCGCTGGCCGCGCGTCGCTTTCTCGACCAGCATGGCCAGGCCGAGGCCAAGCAGCATTTCGAGGTTCAGCGCGATGGTGAGCAGCAGGACGGTGCGGCCGAAGGCCCACCAGAAATCCGCATTGGACAGGATCGACAGATAGTTCCTGAATCCGACGAAGACGAAGAAGGTCTCGGGCCGCGTCAGGCGGAATGGCGTGAAGCTGGAATAGAGCGACAGGATCAACGGCAGCACCACCACTGCCGCCAGCACGATGATGGCCGGGAGCAGCAGCAGGAACGGCGCGGATGGCTTGAAGCCCTTCATCGGGACCCTGTGAAAGAAACGACTGAGCCAGCCCCGGCCGAAGCCTGGGGTGAGATTGAGCAGCCGCCAAAGCTGCGGCCTCCCCGGTTTGCCGGGGAGGCGATTTGCGAGCGCGAAGCCTAGAGCTTACCGGCGTCCTGAAGGATCTGCGTCGCCTTGGCGGCCGCCTCGTCCAGGGCCTGCTTGGACGTCTTGTCGCCAAGGATCGCCGCCTGCAGCTCGGGGTAGACGGCGTTGGAGATCTCGATCCACTCAGGCGTCTGCGGCACGGCGAAGGCGTGCTTGGCTTCCTCCTGGAAGGCGGCGAGGACCTCCTTCTTGTACGGATCGTTCTCAGCCTGCTTCAGGTCCCAGTCCCAAACCGCGGTGCGGGTCGGCAGCGGGCCGGCGGCGGCTTCCAGCTTTTGGCTGTCCTCATTGGTCAGCCACCACACCAGCGAAGCCGCGGCTTCCTTGTTCGGGCAGTTCTCGGTCACTGAGAAGCCATGGAAACCCGACCAGCCGGTGCGCTTGCCGGAAGACCCCTTGGGCGCGACCTTCACGCCGACATTGCCGGCGACCTTCGAGGACTTCGGGTCGTTGAAGAAGCCGGCCCAGCCCGGCCAGTCGAGGTTGATCGCCACGGTGCCCGAGGCGAAGCCCTGGCCGAGATCGTCCCAAAGATAGTTCGTGGTGCCGGCCGGCACGGCCTTGACCTTGTAGAGGTTGACGAACCAGTCCAGCGCTCGGATGCCCGCCTCGGAGTTGAAGACGGGCTTGCCGTCCTTGTCGAGATATTCGCCGCCCTCGGCGACCACCATCTCGTAGAAACGGCCGTTGATCGCCTCTTCCTTGCCGGCGAACTGGGTGCCGTAGAAATTGGGCGGGTTGGCGAAGAACTCGGCCTGGTCGGTCACTTCCTTCCAGGTGTCGGGTGGCGCAAGGTCATAGCCGTATTTGGCCTTGAACTTGGCCTTGTTGTCAGCGTTGTCGTAGAGGCTCTTCTGGTAATAGAGCGCCGAGACATCGAACTGCGCGCGCGGCAGCATCTCGAGCTTGCCGTCGATGGTCGCGGCCTTGATTGTCGACGGCACGAAAGCGTCGATCTCTTCCTTCGGCAAGAGCTTGCTGAGGTCGGTGTAAAGGCCGGTATATTGCGGCGCGAAGGACGAATGGTTCCAGCCGACGCACCAGTTGGTGCTGCCCGAGGCGATGTCGGACTTCAGCTCCTTGTCGATGTCGAAGCCGTTCTTCTTGGTCAGGATGTTGACCTTGGCGCCGGTCGCCTTCTCCCATTCGGGGATGCGCTCATAGAGCTTTTCATATTGCTGACCGCCGATCAGCTTCACGTCGATCGTCACGCCCGGAAATTTGCCGGGCAGATCGGCCGAAAACGCAGTGCCGCTCAGCAGCAGGCCAGCCAGGCCGGCGGAAATGCCTAGAACCAGTCTCGTCATGTTCTCCTCCCATGGGCTCGTAGCGACGGCCTGCCGAGTGCCCGACCGATCGCTTGAGCTTCATTCATATGCAAATATCATTTTCATTCCCGGGTCAAGCCGAATGTGCTTCCAGTGGAATGAAGTTCATGCATATATGCAGATCGAAATTCACTGGAGGGACGGGTGGCAGAGGAAGAAGACGGGGACCGCTACCGCGCGCCGGCGCTGGACAAGGGGCTGGATATTCTCGAGTTGTTGTCCAGCGTGGACGGAGGGCTGACGCAGGCGGAGATCGCAAAGCGGCTCGACCGCAGCCCGAATGAGTTCTATCGCATGCTCGACCGCCTGGTGCGGCGCGGCTATGTCACCAAGATCGACGGCGACCGTTACTCGCTGACGCTCAAGCTCTTCGGCCTCGCGCAATTGCACGCACCGGTTCGCCGGCTGGTGTCCTATGCGACGCCGATCATGCGGGAGCTGGCCGAAACCTCATCGCAGGCCAACCAGCTGGTGGTGTTCGACCGGGGCGCCGCCGTGGTCATTGCGCAGCAGGAAGCGCCGCGCTATTGGGGCATCTCGATCCGCGTCGGCTCGCATATCAGCCTGTTCGACACCGGCTCCGGCCATGTGCTGCTTGCCTTCCGCTCGCCCGAAGAGCGCAAGATGATGATCGCCGAGCATCTTCAAAGCACCGAGCATCTCAACCTGACGCCGGAATTCTTCGCTCGCCTCGACCAGGTGCGCGACCGCGGTTACGAGATGATGGCGTCGCTGCAGACCGCCGGCGTCTACAATCTTTCGACGCCAGTGCTGGGGCCGGACGGCAGAGCCATCGCGGCGCTGACCATTCCCTACATCACCTTGGTCAACGCGCCCACGGCGCCGGACATCACCCTGACGATCCGGCATCTGCAGGATGCAGCGGCAAGGCTCTCGCAGCTCGCCGGGTCGGATGTGCCACAATCGTCGTAATTTCTTATTTGAATAATAGATTTTTCGGCGAGATAGTGTCGGAAGCCCGGAGGATACGCCGCCATGATCATCGACACACATCTGCACCTCATCGACCAGGGCGCGCTTCGCTATCCATGGCTTGCCGGTGTGCCGGCGCTGAACCGCGATTTCTCCTATGCCGAATATGCCGCCGATGCGCGGCGCTCAGGCATTGAAGCCGTGTTGCACATGGAGGTCGACGTCGACCCCGCCGACATCGCCGCCGAGACGGCGCATGTCAAGGCGATCGCCGGCCAGGCGGGCAGCCTGCTTCGCGGAGCGATCGCCTCCTGCCGGCCCGAGGAGGCCGGTTTCGAGGCTTATCTGGAAACGGTCAAGGCCGAGCCGTTCGTCAAGGGTTTCCGCCGCGTGCTGCATGTCGTTCCCGACGATCTTTCCGAAGGCGCGCTGTTTCGCCAGAACATCAAGCGGCTGGCCGGCACCGGCCTGACGTTCGATCTTGTGGTGCTGCCGCATCAGATCCCAAAGGCAATGGCGCTTGCCGACCTCGCGCCCGACGTCCAGTTCGTTCTTGACCATTGCGGCGTGCCCGACATCAAGGGCAATGCCGAGCATCCGTGGCGAGAGCATATGGAAGCAATTGCCAAGCGGCCCAACGTCGTCGGCAAGATTTCCGGCGTCGTTGCCTATGCCGATCCGGCGACGTGGACGGTCGAGACGCTCCGGCCCTATGTCGAGCACACGATCCGGTGCTTCGGCTGGGACCGGATGATCTGGGGCAGCGACTGGCCGGTCTGCACGCTGGGCGGCGGGCTGACGACCTGGATCGCCGCCACGCATGCGCTGCTGGCCGGTGCAAGCGATTCAGAGCGGACCCGCCTGCTCTCGGGCAATGCACGCCGGCTGTGGCGGATATAGACGTCAAGCTCGCCGAGCGTCGCGGCGGCGATCGGCACATCTAGCCGGCGGCGGCCGGCGCGAAACTCTCCCGGAACAGGCGGTTGATATCGGCGACGACGCAGCGGGCGTCCTGCCGGCCGGCAAGGCCTTCATTGATGCGGTCCGAAGCCAGCTGCTGGAAGGCCATGTAGCCGTCATGGCGCGGGCGGACCCAGGCGCCCTCGAGTGTCGCCCGCGTAGCGCGATAGAAGTCGCCGGTCGGGGCGTTGACGGCATCATCTTCCCAGGCTGCGGCGTGGCCGGGCTGGCCGCCAGCGGCGGCATAAGGGCCGCGCTGCACGTCGCCGCTGGCGATCCAGTAGGCGAAGTCGATTGCCGCCTGGCGCTGGGCGGAAAAGGCGGAGACGGCAATGCCGGTGCCGCCAAGCGCCGAGCCGACCGGGCCGTTGCCGCTGGCGACCGGCATGTCGGCGAAGGCGAGGCGGTGCGGGCGGAAACCCGCCACTGCATAGGAAACATAGCCATAGATCAGCGGCGCGCAGGCGATGCGCGAGCCGGGCTCTACCATTTTCTCGAAGACGGCGATCGGATCCAGCGTCGGGCATGCGGGATCGACAAGTGCTGCGATCTCACGCAGCATCTCGAAGGCGGTTTCGCCAGTCTCGCCATCGACAAGGTCGGCCGAACCGTCGACTATGCATGGCCGGCCGAGGTCAGCAGTCAAAGTGTAGAAGCACATCAGCGAATGCGGCGGCCGAAGCGGCAGGAGCACGCGGCCCTGCCCGGCAAGCGCCAGCACCTCGGTCCAGATCGCCGGCGCGGCTTCGATCAGATCGGGCCGCCAGGCCTGCACCTGGGTCGCGGCGTCGATCGGGAAAGCCCATTGCCGGCCCTGCCAGCTATAGCTCGGATAGGATTGGCCGACGCTTGCCGCAGCCAGCGCCATGCGTTCCGCCTCGCGTCCGGGCACATCGAGCGGCGCCAGGCATTTCTCGGCGGTGATCTGGCCGACATGCGGGTGGTCGATGACGATCAAATCATAGGCGCGGGCGAGCTCTTCCACCGGGAAGGATTCGAAATCCTGCAGCGAGCGCTTTTCCCATTCGATCGAGACGCCGGCCTTTTCCTTCCACAGCGCCGAGCACGCCACCATCGGGTCATAGCCGCGCGGATGGCTCCAGGTCATGCCTTTCAACCGGATCACAGGCCGAACTCCGCGCGGATTTTCTCGCTGTGCTCGCCGATCCGAGGGGCGGCCCGATCCACCTTGGCGCGCGCGCCGTCGACGCGCAGCGGCGAACGCGTGGTGAGGATCGAGACGTCGTCCTCGCGTGTCACGGTCTGCAGCATGTCGAGCGTCTTGAAGCCCTCGCTTCGCATCAGCTCCGGCCACGTCAGCACCTTGGCGCACCAGACGTCGGCGGGCTCGAGAATGGCAAGCCACTCGTCGATGGTCTTCTCGGCGATGCGCCTGGCGATGATCGCCTTGATCTCGTCGCGGGCGGTGAACCAGGTCGCGGGCTTGTCGCGGAAAGGGTCGAGCTCGGGCAGTTCGAGCAGGTCGGCTATCTTCGGGATCGGCGTCATGGCAATCGCCAGGTAGCCGTCCTTGGCCAGATAGACGCCGTAAGGCGCCGAGAGATAGGCATGGGCGCTGCGGAAGGACGACCGCTTCGGCAGGCGGCGGCCGTCGTTGAGATGCGTGGTCAGCACCTCGAACTGGAAATCGACCAGCGCCTCGAGCAGGCTGGTTTCGACAAGGCCGCCCTCGCCCGTGATGCCGCGTCGCACCAGCTTGGCCAGGATGCCTTGGGCGCAGGCGGCGCCCGCCAGCATGTCGGCGATCGCCAGGCCGAACGGCACCGGTCCCTGCTCCTCGTCGCCGTTCAGCCACATCACGCCGGAACGAGCCTGCGCGAGCAGATCCTGCCCAGGGCGCTTCACCCATGGCCCTTCCTCGCCATAACCGCTGATCGAGGCATAGACGAGCCGGGGATTGATCGTGCTGACACGCTCATAGTCGAGGCCGAGCCGCTCGATGACGCCCGGCCGGAAGTTCTGGATAAGCACGTCGGCCTTGGCGATCACACCGCGCAGCGCGGCGAGGTCGGCTTCGTTCTTCAAATCGATGGCAAGGCTTTCCTTGCCGCGGTTGATGGCGTGGAAAATGGTGGAATCGCCGCCGATCTCGGTGTCGCTGAGATAGAGCCGGCGCGACAGGTCGCCGCCATCGGGCCGCTCGATCTTGATGACGCGCGCGCCGAGGTCGAGCAGGCGCAGCGAACAGTAGGGTCCCGACAGGAACTGGCTCATGTCGATGACGACGAGCCCGGTCAGCGGAAGTTCTTTGTCAGCGGCCACGATTCACTTCTCGGTCTTGCCGACAAAATCGGCCGGGTTCTTGTATTTCACCGTCTGCAGATGCTCGCAGTAGAGCACCAGCTCTCCTTCACCCTTGAAGACTTCATAGCTGGCGCGGATCAGGCCCATATCCCGGTAGCGCGGCTTTTTGTCGAGGTTGGTGCGGATCGAGTAGATGGTGTCGCCGATGAAGACCGGCTTGATGAAGCGCAGTCTGTCGTAGCCATAGGAAAAGGCGTTGATGCAGTTGGTGGCGACCAGGCCGAGCCCGGCCGAAAAGACGAAGGCGCCCGCCACCAGCCGCTTGCCGAAGATACCTTGCTTCTCGGCGAACATCTGGTCCTGCACATAAGGATGGATGTCCAGCACCAACGCGTTGAACATATGGCTTTCGCCCTCGGCGATGGTGCGGCGAAGCGAGCGGATTTGGTGGCCGACCTGCCAGTCCTCGTAGAACCAGTTTTCCGAATTCCAGACAGGGATTTCGGCATGCGCCTCAGGCATGTCGGCGGGATGCGTCGAGGCGACACCGACGGTCGGCGAGAATGCGCTCATGATCCTCTCCGGGAGCTTCCGGAGCGGCCTGCAAAGCGGTTCCGGGCGCGATACCGGATGGCGAGATGCATGGTCGCTTTCCTCCTACAGTTTTCTTTTGTGAATAATATTTTCACATATGGGATTGCCTTGCAAGCGACGATCGGCGAAATTTTCGCAAGGCGGCACCAGCGGAGGAGCCGCCGGCGACGCCAGGGAAGATCGATGCAAAGCGCCTGTCTTCCCTTTGTTGGCAGCCTCAATCGCGAGGCGCCTACTTCCAGGGCGCGGCGTCTACGCCTTCGACGAGGCGACGCTCGCCGCGCAGAAGCTTGCCGAGACCGACGAGGTCGGAACGCCGATGTGCGTGCGGATCATCGAGGACCGGCTTCAATCCTGATCTTAGCGAGTGGAGTTCTTAGCGACTGACTTTGCTCACTGGCCGATCCGCGCGAACGAGCCGGTATAGGTCTGGCCGGCAAGCGCGTAGGTGACGTTGAGCGTTCCCGGCGACGGCATCGTGGCGGTAATGTCGGCGCCGTTCGGCAGGCGCCCGAGCTTCAACGTGCTGCCGGAAATCCTGCCGGAGCCGTCGGCGACGCCCGGCTTGTTGTCGGCCAGATCGCCCCATGCGTAGCTGGCCGTCACCTGCCCGCCTGAAGACACGGTCAGGATCGCCAGCTTGCCGTCATACATGCCGTTGAGCTGCCCCGCCCATATGCCGGAGAATGCGGCGTATCTGGCGGGAACGCCCTTGCCGGGTGGAACGATCGCGACCGCCTCATCCAGCACCGCCGAATTCGGTGAGGCCGGAGCGGGAGCGGCGGCCGGAGCGGGTTGCGGGTCAGCAACAGGCTGTGTGTCCGGGGTCGATTGACAAGCAGCAAGCGCGACCGCAATGCAAAGCATCGACAAGAGATTGTTTTGTCGCGCTAGCAGCCCGGATCGAACACGTCCCTGCGCCGGATTTCCACCCAAAGCCGGAATTCTCATAAGCATCCCTCTGACAGGAAGCCCTTAGCCTAGTTGCGGCCACCGGCATAGGGATTTCCTCCGGCGCTTGTTTCGCCGGGATACGAGCTGCGTTCGCTTCCGTTGGAGCAGCTTCCCGACATCTCGACTTGCTGGCATCCATCGACGCTCCGTCGCGGGCATGACGCCGGAACTCCCGCCAATGCCCCGCGTTCCAAAAGAAACCAGTAGCGAGCGCGCTCCGCCGATCCGAGCAAAGATCGTTCGTGAATTCTTCGAGAAGAACGCGATAGGTACACGGAGGTCCAGCCATGGCTTTCACGCTTGAGAGTCCAGCCTTTGAAAACGGCCATACCATTCCCGAGCCGTATGTCCGCAACGGAGGCAATTTGTCGCCTCCCCTGCGGTGGAAGAACGCACCGGCCGGGACCAAAAGCTTCCTGCTCGTCGTCGAGGATCCCGATGCGCCGCGCGGCATGTTTCGCCATTGGGCTGTCTACGACATTGCCGCCGGGCGAGACCGCTTGCCGGAAGGCACCGCCGGACCGGAAACTTTCCACCAAGCCGTGAACGACTTCGGCAATACCTATTATGACGGTCCCCAGCCGCCAAAAGGGCACGGCGTTCACCATTATCACTTCGGCCTTTCAGCACTCGACGTTGAGGCGCTGGAACCCGGCGGAGAACCGGAAATCGCGAATCTTCTGGCCCAGGCGGAGCCGCATATGATCGCCACTGCCGACCTCGTCGGCACATATGAAAGCCGCTGATGCGCGATCCGACGCATCCTGTCGGCATTCGATCATGCCCCCGTTCGAACGAGGAGAAAGACAATGCCGGACAAGAAAACCATCGAAAAGGCGCGCGAGGACAAGCGCGAAGGCAAGTCGGCTAGCACGCAGGCCGGTGAATTCGTTCACGCGGAAATCGACAAGGTCCGCAAAGGCAAGCACGGCGCCCGCTCCACCAAACAGGCGATCGCCATCGGCCTTTCGGAGGCGCGCCGCGCGGGCGTCGACCTGCCGCCCCCCAAAAAAGGAGATGTGAAGGAGACCACACGCAAGAGCGCCAAATATGCTTACGAGGCAGGCCAGGGCGAACGGAAGCCAAAGCGCCAGCCGAAGGTCTCGAAGGCGGTATCGAAGGTGCTTGAGGGCGAGCCGAAGGGCACCGCCTCCCACAAGGCTCTGTCGAAGCAGGCCAAGAGCGCCGCATCCGGCCGCACGGCCGAAGAGCGGTCGGCGGCGGCAAGGAAAGCCGCTGAGACCAAAGGCGCCGCCGGACGATCGGCGGCAGCGCGAAAAGCAGCCAGAACCCGCGCCCAGCACGGTTAGAGCAATTTCAGGTCGAGCGGTTGCCCGTTCGTGCAGCAGTTCAGGAAGGACTGTTTGGTGGAGCCAATCGGAATCGAACCGACGACCTCTTGAATGCCATTCAAGCGCTCTCCCAACTGAGCTATGGCCCCACTCCCGGCAGTCGGCCGGCGCCGTTTCCGGCGAAGAGATCCGGCGCGATTGGGAACCGCGCCGTCGTTTAGTGCTGGCGGCTTCTAGCGCCGCCTTCGGTCAAGATCAAGCCTTGAAAAGCCGCTTTTTCGTCACAGGCCAAAATGGCCGGCAAACGAACTCAGACTTCGTCATCGTCGTCGCCGACGCCGATCATATCGGCGACGTCATCGTCCTCTTCCTCTTCGTCGGCAAGGAAGGTGTCGTCTTCGTCGTCGCCGAGATCGACATCCTCTTCATCGTCGCCAAGATCTGGAAGGTCGTCGCCGCCGCCCTTCACCTCGTCATCGGCCTCCTCGAGCGAGACGACTTCGGCGCCTTCCTCTTCCTCGGCATCCACTTCCTTCTCGGCGACTTCCTCATCTTCCTCGAGGGCGGAAATCTTGCCTTCCTCGAAATAGGAGCGTGGATAGCTCTTGCCGGTATAGGGCGAGACGATCGGGTCTTTGTTGAGATCGTAGAATTTCCGACCCGTTTCGGGGTCGACACGCTTGGTGCCAAGTTCAGCTTTTGCCACAGCAGGCCTCGTCAATAAAAGAGTGGTCCCCATAACGGCAGTTTTGAGCGCTGTCAAAGCCAAAAGCCGGCATTGTAAAATGCTCGTGTTCGAAGGCCTCGCACAAGGGGATGACCATTGCAACGCACCGTGATACGAGACCGCCGCAGCATGACGAACCGAGCCGGTCAGCCGGCATTTCATTTGGAAGACAAGGATGTCTCACTCCGCCGCCGCTAAGCCGGCCACGGCCCGCAAATCCCCTGCCCTTGCCGGCACCGCGCGCGTGCCGGGCGACAAGTCGATCTCAC
The DNA here is from genome assembly GCF_020165175.1 of Mesorhizobium sp. CA16. Classification (NCBI taxonomy): domain Bacteria; kingdom Pseudomonadati; phylum Pseudomonadota; class Alphaproteobacteria; order Hyphomicrobiales; family Phyllobacteriaceae; genus Mesorhizobium; species Mesorhizobium sp. CA16. Next base: position 182,523 of record NZ_JAIUHP010000010.1, on the reverse strand, counting down.
ACCGCTCGTTCATGTTCGGCGGCCTTGCCTCCGGCGAAACCCGCATCACCGGCCTGCTCGAAGGCGAGGACGTGATGCGCACGGGCGCCGCCATGAAGGCGATGGGCGCGCATATCGAAAAGAACGGCGGCGAATGGGTCATCCGCGGCATCGGCAACGGCGCGTTGCTGCAGCCTGAAGGCCCGCTCGACTTCGGCAATGCCGGCACCGGCTCGCGCCTCACCATGGGGCTCGTCGGCACCTATGACATGGAGACGACCTTCATCGGGGACGCCTCGCTTTCGGGCCGGCCGATGGGCCGCGTGCTCGACCCGCTGCGCCAGATGGGCGTGCAGGTGCTGAAGGCCGCTCCCGGCGACCGCATGCCGATCACGCTGCGCGGCCCGAAGCATGCAGCACCCATCACCTATCGCGTACCGATGGCATCCGCCCAGGTGAAGTCGGCGGTGCTGCTTGCCGGCTTGAACACTCCCGGCATCACCACGGTGATCGAACCCGTGATGACGCGCGACCATACCGAAAAGATGCTGAAGGGTTTCGGCGCCAACCTGAGCGTCGAGACGGATGAGCGCGGCGTGCGCCACATCTTTATCGAAGGCCAGGGCAAGCTCACCGGACAGACGATCGCCGTGCCAGGCGACCCCTCCTCTGCCGGCTTCCCACTGGTCGCGGCGCTGGTCGTGCCGGGTTCGGACATCGTCATCGAGAACGTGCTGATGAACCCGACCCGCACCGGGTTGCTGTTGACCTTGCAGGAAATGGGCGGCCGGATCGACATCCTCAATCCGCGCAATGCCGGCGGCGAGGACGTGGCGGACCTGCGCGTGCGCTCCTCGGAGCTGAAAGGCGTGGTGGTGCCGCCCGAGCGCGCGCCCTCGATGATCGACGAGTATCCGGTGCTGGCCGTCGCCGCGAGCTTCGCCGAGGGCGAGACGCTGATGCAGGGGCTGGAGGAACTTCGGGTCAAGGAATCCGACCGTCTGGCGGCGGTGGCTAGAGGCCTGGAGCTCAACGGTGTCGACTGCACAGAGGGCGAAGCCTCGCTCGCCGTGCGCGGCAGACCGGGCGGCAAGGGACTCGGCGCTCATCCGAACGGCCCCGATACGGCGGTGAAGACGCATCTCGACCACCGCATCGCCATGAGCTTCCTCGTCATGGGCCTGGCCACCGAGAAGCCGGTGACGATCGACGACGCCAACATGATCGTGACGAGCTTTCCGGAATTCATGGGACTGATGAAGGGGCTGGGCGCGGAGATTGGGTGAGGGCGATGGACTGGAGCCGAACTGAGACGCTGGCGGGACAGCGCCCCCCTCTGTCCTGCCGGACATCTCCCCCTCAAGGGGGGAGATCAGCTGTCGCGTCGGCTTTCGCCAATCACCAGCGTTTAAAGATCGAGCGGAGCGCCGAAGCTGCCACAAGTGGGGGAGATGTCCGGCAGGACAGAGGGGGGCGCGAAGGATCGCGGCGGTTATTGTATTTGTCGCCCCCTCCAACCGCGACGCTCCATCCATGAGCACCCCCTTCACCATCGCCATCGACGGCCCTGCAGGCGCGGGCAAAGGCACGCTGGCCCGCCGGCTTTCCGACCATTACCGGCTGAACCTGCTCGATACCGGCCTCACCTATCGCGCGGTGGCCCACAAGCTGCTCGAACTCGGCCTGCCGCTCGACAATGTCTCGGCGGCGGAAACCGCTGCTCGTCAGGTCGACCTCTCCAATCTCGATCGCACCGTTCTGGCCGCGCATGCGGTAGGCGAGGCGGCCTCCAAGGTCGCGGTCATTCCGACCGTGCGGCGTATCCTGGTGGAGAAGCAGCGGGCCTTCGCCAAGGCGCCGCCGGGTGCTGTGCTCGACGGCCGCGACATCGGCACGGTGGTGTGCCCCGATGCCGACATCAAGCTCTATGTCACGGCAAGCGCCGAAGTGCGCGCCAGGCGTCGGCTGGCCGAGATCGAGAGCATGGGCGGCAGCGCCGATTTCGCCACCATCCTTGCCGATATCGAGCGCCGCGACGAGCGCGACATGGGCCGCGCCGACTCGCCGCTGAAACCGGCGGCAGACGCGCACTTGCTTGATACCAGCGAAATGGCTATAGAAGCCGCGTTTCTGGCGGCGATGGCGATCGTTGACGATGTCCTTGCCAAGAGAAACAAGGCCTGATCAGGTTTTTCGATTGCCGTTGGCGGCGAAAATACCCATATCGGGCACGAACCAGCCTGCCAGCATTCTTCATGCGCCGGACTTGCCGCCTGAACAGCGGCCAAGGGCTTTCAGCCCGGAACGCCGGCAGGCTCACGCAACGCTAACCCACGGCGCCCGCCCCGCTTGAAGACCGGGGTATTCCAGGAGAAACAATGTCAGTAGCTAATCCGTCTCGCGACGATTTCGCGAGCATGCTCGAAGAATCATTCACCGCCGGCCATTCCGGCGAGGGCCAGGTTGTCCGGGGCACGATCACCGCGATCGAAAAGGACATGGCCATCATCGATGTCGGCCTCAAGGTCGAAGGCCGCGTGCCGCTGAAGGAATTCGGCGCCAAGGGCAAGGAATCCTCCCTCAAGGTCGGCGACACCGTCGAGGTCTATGTCGAGCGCATCGAAAACGCGCTTGGCGAAGCCATGCTGTCGCGCGAGAAGGCTCGCCGCGAGGAGAGCTGGGTGCGTCTCGAAGAGAAGTTCACCAAGGGTGAGCGCGTCGAAGGCGTCATCTTCAACCAGGTCAAGGGCGGCTTCACCGTCGACCTCGACGGCGCCGTGGCGTTCCTGCCGCGCAGCCAGGTCGATATCCGCCCGATCCGCGATGTCACCCCGCTGATGCACAACCCGCAGCCCTTCGAGATCCTCAAGATGGATCGCCGCCGCGGCAACATAGTGGTGTCGCGCCGCACCGTGCTCGAAGAGAGCCGCGCCGAACAGCGTTCGGAAATCGTGCAGAACCTCGAGGAAGGCCAGGTGGTCGAAGGCGTGGTCAAGAACATCACCGACTACGGTGCGTTCGTCGACCTCGGCGGCATCGACGGCCTGCTGCATGTCACCGACATGGCCTGGCGCCGCGTCAACCATCCGACCGAGATCCTCAACATCGGCCAGACGGTCAAGGTGCAGATCATCCGCATCAACCAGGAAACCCACCGCATCTCGCTCGGCATGAAGCAGCTCGAGTCGGATCCGTGGTCGGACATCGGCACCAAGTTCCCGATCGGCAAGAAGATCAAGGGCACCGTCACCAACATCACCGACTACGGCGCGTTCGTCGAGCTGGAACCGGGCATCGAGGGCCTCATCCACGTTTCGGAAATGTCGTGGACGAAGAAGAACGTGCATCCCGGCAAGATCCTGTCGACGACGCAGGAAGTCGACGTGGTGGTGCTCGAGGTCGATCCGGCCAAGCGCCGCATCTCGCTCGGCCTCAAGCAGACGCTGGAAAACCCGTGGCAGGCTTTCGCCTCGAGCCATCCGGTCGGCAGCCAGGTCGAGGGCGAGGTCAAGAACAAGACCGAGTTCGGCCTGTTCATCGGCCTGGAAGGCGACGTGGACGGCATGGTGCATCTCTCCGACCTCGACTGGACCCGTCCGGGCGAGCAGGTCATCGAAGAGTACAATCGCGGCGACATGGTCAAGGCGCAGGTGCTCGACGTTGACATCGAGAAGGAGCGCATCTCGCTCGGTATCAAGCAGCTGGCCCGCGACACTGTCGGCGAAGCGGCCAGCAGCGGCGAGCTGCGCAAGAACGCTGTCGTCACCTGCGAGGTCATCGGGGTGAAGGATGGCGGCCTGGACGTGCGGCTGGTCGACAGCGGCATCGAGACCTTCATCAAGCGTTCGGACCTTTCGCGCGACCGCGACGAGCAGCGGCCCGAGCGCTTCACCGTCGGCCAGAAGGTCGATGCCCGCGTCATCGCCTTCGACAAGAAGACCCGCAAGCTGCAGGTCTCGATTAAGGCGCTGGAAATCGCCGAGGAGAAGGAAGCGGTCGCTCAGTACGGCTCGACCGACTCCGGCGCTTCGCTGGGCGACATTCTGGGCGCCGCGCTGAAGAAGCAGGGCAACTAAAGCCTTCCGGGAAAGCCGTTTGCGGCTTTCCGTCGGAGCTGCGTAAGCCCTTTGGCGAACAGCAAAAACCCCGCCGGAGCGATCCGGCGGGGTTTTTCTATTGTCTGGATTTCTGTGGGGTCAGGCGCGTCCATAAAGCGGAACAAGCGTGCCGCTCATCGCCAGGTTGGCGGGCGAGGCGAGGTAGGCGATCGCTTCCGCCGCGGCCTCCAGGCTGACCCATTTGGCGAAATCGGCATCGGGCATGTCGGCGCGGTTGGCGGGCGTGTCGAGCGTCGAGGGCGCCACGGCGTTGACGAGGATGCCCTTGCCCTTCAACTCCTCGGCCATGGCCACCGTCATCGCCGCGACCGCCGCCTTGCTTGCGGCATAGGCAACCATGCCGGAGCCGCGCCTCGGATCGAGTCCGGCGCGCGCCGTGACGTTGACGATGCGGCCGGCCGTATTGGACTCCAGCATCGAGCGCACCGCGGCGCGGCTGCACAGGAAAGCCGTGCGGGCGTTGGTGTCCATCATCTCGGCGAAGGAGGCCGACTCGATCTTTTCGACCGGCGCCATGGTAAAGCCGCCGGCAAGGTGGATCGAGGCCCAGAGCTCGGGAACCTGATGGTAGAAGGCCTCGACCTTGGCCGAATCCGACAGGTCGACATTATGCGCCAGATGCACGCTGGCATGGGCTGCGTAAGGAAAATGCGGCGGGGCCGCCGCGTGGGCATTTGGCACGTGGCAGATCGCGCCTTGCTCCAGCAGTCTGCCGACAACCGCGCCGCCGAGCGCCCCAGTGCCGCCCGTCACCACGACATGCCTGCCATTCAGCGTTTCCGTCATACCTAGACCGCTCCTGTCATTTTTTTATGATTATATCTTGGGTTATGCCGCCCCAGGCTCGAACGTCGCGCCTTTCGCGCTGTCACTCAATTGAAATATCGACATGGCTGGCGCAGCGTCTTTGCATGCGTCGAACCTTGGCGGGCGGCATCGATTTGCCGGCGCCGAAAGGGGTCAACCGGCAGATGCACCGATCTTTCAGTCGACGGTGATTTCGATGACGCGCGGCTTGCCGGCCGCCCGCGCGCGCTTCAGCGCCAAGGCAAGGCCGCCGGCCCCGGCCAGCCGCTCGGCCTCGATGCCATAGGCCTCGGCGAGCTTGCAGAAATCGGGCGGTGCCGGCGACACGCCGACCGGCTCGACGCCGACATCGAGCATCGAGGTTTCGATCTCGCGATAGCCGCGATTGTTCCAGACGACGAAGATTACCGGCGCTTCGGCGTCGAGCGCGGCGCCGATCTCCGGCAAGGTGAACTGGAAGCCGCCATCGCCGGTGAGGCACACCACCGGCGCCTCCGGCACCGCAAGTGCTGCGCCGATCGCCGCCGGCGGACCGTAGCCCAACGCGCCGAAGCCGGTCGCGGCGTTGAACCAGCCGCCGGGACGGTCGTGGTCGTAATAGAGGTTGGCGGCATAAATCGGCTGGGTCGAGTCGCCGACGATGATGGCGCCCGGCAGCGCGTCGCGGATTGCCTCCACGGCGCGCACCTGCGCCAGATATTCGGGCTTCAGCTCGGCCCGAGCAGCCTCGCGCGCGGCGGCCGCACGAGCCTCGCCATCGCTTGCCGCGGCATGGCCAGATCCGATCGCTGCAAGCAGCGCCTCGATCGCTTCCGCGCAATCCGCGTGGATGCCAACCGTCACCGGCCGGCGCGCAATCTGGTCGGCGCCGATATCAATGCGGATCAGGCTCGGCGGCAGCACGAAGCCGCCGTCGCTATAGCCGTCATAATCGGTCGGGCCGAATTCGGTGCCGGCGGCAATCACCAGATCGGCGTCCGCCATCAACGCACGCACGGCCTTGAGGCTGGGGCTCGCCGGCACGCACAGCGGATGGCCATGCAGCAGGCCACGCGCATTGGCGGTCTCGACCACGGGGGCGCCGAGCGTCTCGGCCAGACGCCGCAGCGCCGCATCGGCCTTCTTGGCGCCGCCGCCTGAAAGGATCAGCGGACGGCGTGCGGCCCTGCAAAGCCGTGCCGCCTCGGCGATCGCCGCCAACTCCGGAGCGGGCGGCGCGGCATTGCTAAGGACGGCCGCAACACCATCGGCGGGCTTGACCATGACGTCGGTGGGGATCTCGATATGGACCGGCCCCGGGCGTGAGGAGGAGAAAACGGCGAAGGCGCGGGCGAGCGCGCCAGGCAACTGCCCGGCCTCGGTGATGCGCTCGGAAAACAGCGCCACCTTCTCCATCATGCCGCGCTGGTCGGGCAGCTCATGCAGGAAGCCCAGCCCCTTGCCAAGCGTATCGGTGGCGTTGACGCCCGAGATGACCAGCATCGGCACCGAATCGGCGCGCGCCTGTCCCATGGCGGTGATGGTGTTGGTGAGGCCCGGCCCGGTGATGACGAAGGCGACGCCAGGACGGCCGCCGGCGCGCGCATAACCGTCGGCCATGAAGCCGGCGCCCTGCTCGTGGCGCGGCGTGACATGGCGGATCTTCGAGCCCGCCAGGCCGCGATAGAGCTCGACCGTATGCACGCCCGGAATGCCGAAGACGGTGTCGACGCCATGCGCCTCGAGCAATTTGATCAGCGCTTCGCCGATGGTGGTCATTGGTTTCCTCCCTTTTCCGGCGCCAAGCCGAGCTCGGCCTCTATGGCTTTGACGCCAATCGCCGCCAATTCGCCAGGCGAGAACATCTCTGCTGCCAGGCAGCCTTCGATCCAGAGCCCGTCGATGAGCGCGTTGATCGCGATGGCATGGCGACGCAGCTCGCCTGCGTCCGGCTTGCGCCGCTCGGCGGCGAGCACCTCGGCAACGACCGCTTCCACCTCGTCGCGAAAGCCGAGATAGCCTTCGCGATGGGCACGGGCGAGCGCCGGATCCGCATTGGCGCGGCCAAGGAAGGTTGCCCAGAGCGAAAACACCCGCCGGTCGACGATCGGCGCGTTGAGGTTGGCGGTGACGAAGGCCGCGAGGCGTTGGCGAGGCGAGGCGTCTTCCATGACCAATGCCGCCTTCGCCTGCTCGGTCATGCGGCCGACCAGCGCCGCATAGGCTTCCTGCAGCAATTCTTCCTTGCCGGGGAAATAGTGCCGGATCAGCCCGGCGGTGACGCCGGCGCGCAAGGCGATGGTGCGCAAGGTGGCACCCTGAAGGCCATATTCCGCCACGCTGTCCAGCGTCGCATCGATCAGATCCTGCCGCCGCCGCTCCTCGCCCTCGCGGCGGAACTTGCGGCGCGCATTCATTGGCGCAGGATCGGCCGCGTCAGGCATGTCGGCCCGCCTTCACAGGCGATGCAGAGCGCATCCGCCTCGAATGTCTCGACCGTGCAGCCGGCGGCTTCCATCGCGGCCTTGGTCTTGGGAAAACCAGCAACGGCGATGACCTTCTGCGGGCTGGTCGGCAGCACGTTCAGGCTGAGGCCGTTGGAAGCGGCGAACTCTTCGGCGTCGCCTTCGACCAGCCGGATGCCGCGCGCCTTCAGCATCTGATAGAACGCGGCCGGCAGAAGCGGCGAATAGACCAGGGCCAGGTCGTCGGCCAGCGGGCTGATCACCGACATCAGATGCAGGCACGCCTCTTCGCCTTGCCAAAGCGGCAAATCGAAGCCGTAGACGGAAATGCCCAGCGGCGTCAGCAGGTTGGAAACCTGCTGGATACCTTCCTGGTTCGAGCGCACACCGCGCCCGATCGCCAGCGTGCGGGCATCCACCCATACGCAGTCGCCGCCTTCGACCTGACCAGGCGCCTCGACACGACCGAGGACCGGAATGCCCAGTCTCTTATAGGTTTCCTCATGCAGCGAGGGCTCCCGGGCGCGCAGTGGCTTGCCCATGGACAGGATCAGCGCGCCGCGGTCGGTCATCAGCGACGGGTCATGCGTGAACACCGAATCCGAAAGGCCGTCGGCCGTGTCCTCGATCCATTCGATCTCGGCGCCGGAAGCCGCCACCATGTCGGCAAGGGCCGCATGCTGCACGGCTGCTTTCGCCGGGTTGAATCCCGGGCCATAGTGCCAGGCCGCCCTGTCGGCGTCGCGCATGGCGTTGGCCGCCGACCGCATCAGCACGCGCCGCAGCGGCGCCGCCATGGACTGTGACCCGAAAGCGCTCATCGATGCCCTTTTAAGATGAAAAAAATCGTGAAAATTTCATGAAAGGCTATTTATACACTTGCGCAACAAGGCCGCAAGTGCCGTAATGAGCGGGATTGACGGGCTCGCGCTGTCGGGTCCATGCTGAAGCCTGGAGCGGGTCAGTGCAGCGTATGTTGATTAGCCGGATAGACGTTCGACGACCTGCAGTCGGCCAGATAGAGGTCACCCGGTGAGCGCTGCAGCAGCTGCCACGGTCCAATCCGGTGAGGCGCAGAACGGCGCCGCCGAAGCCATCCATGTCGAAAACCTGCACAAGAAGTTCGGCCAGCTGCACGTGCTGAAGGGAGTTTCGCTGTCGGCGCGCGACGGCGAGGTGGTCGCCATCATCGGCGGCTCCGGTTCCGGCAAGTCGACGCTCTTACGCTGCATCAACTGCCTGGAGAACCCCACAAGCGGCATCATCCGGGTCAATGGCGAGGAGATCAAGCTCAAGGCCGACAGCCACGGACACACCGTTCCGGCCGACCGCAGGCAGATCGAGCGCATTCGCTCGAGGCTCGGCATGGTTTTCCAGAATTTCAACCTGTGGAGCCACATGACGCTGATTGAGAATGTCATCGAAGTTCCGGTGCATGTGCTTGGCGTCAAGCGCGGCGAAGCGATCGCCCAGGCCGAGAAGCTGCTCGCCCGCGTCGGGCTGGCGGAAAAGCGCGACGTCTATCCGGCTTTCCTGTCCGGCGGCCAGCAGCAGCGGGCCGCGATCGCCCGCGCGCTGGCGATCAATCCGCGCGTCATGCTGTTCGACGAACCGACTTCCGCGCTCGATCCCGAGCTGGTCGGCGAAGTGCTGAAAGTCATCGGCGACTTGGCGCGCGAGGGGCGCACCATGGTGCTGGTGACGCATGAAATGAAGTTCGCCCGCGAGGTCGCGACGCATGTCGTCTATCTCTACAACGGGCTGGTCGAGGAAGAAGGTCCGCCGGAACAGCTGTTCGGCGCGCCCAAATCCGAAAGGCTCAAGCAATTCCTCCGCAATGTCGGCTAGGTGCCGGCATCAAGCGGAGCGAAAAACCGGGAACAACAACAAACTGGGAGTCCTGACATGAAGACTGTTCTCAAGACATTTGCCGCCGCGCTGCTTCTCGGCGTCGCGGCGATGGGCGGAGTGGCCAAGGCCGAGCAGGTCAAGATCGGCGTCGCCGCCGAACCCTACCCGCCCTTCACCTCGCCCGACGCCAGCGGCAAATGGGTGGGCTGGGAGATCGACTTCGTCGACGCCGTCTGCGCCGAGGAGAAACTTGACTGCGTGATCACGCCGGTGGCCTGGGACGGCATCATCCCGGCGCTGACGACCAAGAAGATCGACGCCATCGTCTCTTCCATGTCGATCACCGACGAGCGCAAGAAGACGATCGACTTCTCGGACAAGTACTACAACACCCCGACCGCGATCATCGGGCCGAAGGACCAGAAGTTCGGCGCCACGCCGGACGATCTCAAGGGCAAGGTGATCGGCGTCCAGGTCTCGACCGTGCATGCCGTGTACGCGAAGAAGCATTTCACCGGCGCGCAGGAAATCAAGGAATACCAGACCCAGGATGAAGCCAACCAGGATCTGGCCGCTGGCCGCATCGACGCGGTGCAGGCCGACTCGATCGCGCTCGGCGAATTCCTGAAGTCGGACCAGGGCAAGGCCTGCTGCGACCTGAAGGGCATGGTGGCGCCCGACGACGAAGTGCTTGGCCCGGGTGTCGGCGCCGGTATCCGCAAGGAAGACACCGCGCTCAAGGAAAAGTTCAACGCCGGCATCAAGGCGATCCGCGCCAACGGCAAGTACGACGAGATCTCGAAGAAATATTTCGACTTCGACATCTATGGCGGCGCCACGCAGTCGAACTGAGCCCTCTCGAAATGAGTGAGGGCATGGCGTCCGCGCCATGCCCGATCTTGCCACGCGTGCCCGCCGCTGACCTGACCATCGGCGGCTCGCCAGCAATCCGGGGACGAAGCTGATCGACGCCTTTCTTCCGGCCTCCGCGGCCGGCATCATCGAACTCCTGTCGCCCGTGGCGCCCGGCTGGGGCGGCACGCTGCTGGTCGGCCTGCTGCATTCGATCGAGATCGCCATAGGCGCGACCTGCCTCGGCCTCATGATCGGCACCGCCGGCGCGTTCGGCAAGCTCTATGGCGGCCCGGTGACGCGCGATCTGCTCGCGGTCTACACGACGGTCGTGCGCGCCGTGCCGGAACTGGTGCTGATCCTGCTGCTCTATTACGCCGGCACCGACCTCATCAACCAAGTGCTGACGGCGATCGGCTACAGCCGTGTCGACATCAGCGGGCTCGCGGCCGGCATTTTCGTGCTGGGTTTCGTCCAGGGCGCCTATTCGACCGAAGTCATCCGCGGCGCCATCCTCGCCATCCCGCAAGGCCAGATCGAGGCCGCCCGAGCCTACGGCATGTCGCCGGGCCTGATGCTGCGACGCATCACTGTGCCGGCCATGCTGCCCTTCGCCATCCCCGGCCTGGCGAATCTGTGGCTCATCGCCACCAAGGACACCGCGCTGCTTGCCGTCGTCGGCTTCTTCGAACTGACGCTGGCGACGCGCCAGGCGGCCGGCGTGACCAAGGCCTACCTTCTTTTCTACCTTGCGGCCGGCGCGCTCTATCTCGCGCTCTCGCTGTTCTCCAACCTGATCATCGGCCGCGTCGAGGCCTGGTCGCGGCGCGGCATGCCCTCCGTCAGGGAGGCGCGCTGATGTCCGCCGAAGCCTCCGCGATCCACATGGCGGCGCGCGCCTCGATCTGGCTCAAGCCGCACCGCATCGTGCTGATCCTGATCGGGCTGGCGCTGGTTCTGTGCGCCGCCGTCTTCATGCGCTGGGACTGGCTGCCGCAATATTGGGAAATGGGCCTGATAGGCATCTGGCGGACGCTTTGGATCCTCGCCGTCACCTGCGCGCTGGGCTTTGCGCTGGCCGTGCCGCTCGGGCTCGCCCAGGCAGGCGGACCGATCTGGTTCTCGGCACCGGCGAAGGTCTTCTGCACGATCATCCGGGGAACGCCGCTGCTCCTGCAGCTCTGGCTGCTCTATTACGGCCTCGGCTCGATCTTTCCGCAATATCCATGGATCCGCGAATCGTGGCTTTGGCCGTATCTCAGGCAGGCCTGGCCGTATGGCGTGGTGGCGCTGACCTTCTCCTTCGCCGGCTACGAGGGTGAAGTGATGCGCGGCGCATTCGCCGGCGTGCCGCGCGGACAGTTGGAGGCCGCCCGCGCGTTCGGCATGAGCCGCTGGAAAATCTTCCGGCGCATCTGGCTGCCGCAGGCCTTCTACCGTGCGCTGCCGACGCTGACCGGCGAGACCGTGCTGCAGTTGAAATCGACCCCGCTGGTGGCGACGATCAGCGTCATCGACATCTTCGCCGTCTCCTCCAAGGTGCGCCAGGACACGTATCTGACCTACGAGCCTTTGCTGCTGCTGGCGCTGATCTATATGACGATCACCGGTATCCTGGTCTTCGTCTTCAGCCGGATCGAGGCACGGATTCCGGTCAAGATCGGATAGCGAATAGAGAGTAGCGAATAGCGAGTAGTTTCTTTATTTCCCCCTACTCGCTATTCCCTATTCGCTACTCGCTGCAGGGCAACACTGATGCAACTCACCCTCGCCCAGGCAACAGGCCTATGCCGGATGGCGGCGCTTGGCGCCGGCGCCAATGAGGAGGCGGCGCGGTCGCTGACAGCCTCGATCATCGCCGCGGAGGCCGAAGGCCTGTCGACGGTGGGGCTGTCGCATTTCATCGACTATCTGGAAGCGCTCGAAGCCGGCCGCATCGACGGCAACGCCGATCCGGCGATCACGCGGCCGGCGCTCGCCGTCTATCTTTCGGATGCGCGCGGCGGACTTGCCCATATCGGCTTCGACCGCACAATCGACGACCTGGTCAAGGCGGCAAAACTGTTCGGGGTCTCGATCTTCTCGCAGAAGAACGCCTATACATGCGGCGCGCTCGGCTATTTCACTGGGCGGCTGGCCGAACAGGGGCTGGTGTCCTTCGCTGCCACCAACGGGCCGGCGGTGCTTGCCGGCTCGGGCTCAGTCAAGCCGGTCTATTGCACCAATCCGATGTCCTTTGCGTCGCCCGCCGCCGACGGGCCGCCGCTGGTCATCGACCAGTCGTCGAGCGCGACCGCCTTCGTCAACATCCGCAAGGCGGCGGAGGAGGGCAAGAAGATCCCCGAAGGCTGGGCGCTGGATGCCAGCGGCAACCCGACCACCGATCCGGCGGCGGCGATGAAGGGCGCCATGCTTGCCTTTGGCGGCCAGCGCGGCGCCAACATCGCTTTAATGGTCGAGGTGCTGGCCGCGGGCATTTCCGGCGCCAACTGGTCGCTCGACGCGCCCTGGTTCACCGATGGGGCGGAGAGCCCCGGCACCGGCCTTTTCGTTCTGGCCATCGAGCCAAAGCTGCTCGACCCGAATTTCGAGCGGCGCATGAAGGACCAGCTCGAGCGGTTGCGGCGGCGCTATGGCGTGCATATCCCCGGCCGCTCGCGCGCTGACGCCGCCGAGAAGGCAAAGGCGCGCGGCATCACCACGTCCAGGGCAGTGGTGCAGCGCATTTCGGAATTCGCCGAGCGTTATTCGGCCTGATTTTTCCCTCCGCGATTGAACCTTTTTAGACGCTGCACGACCCATGTCCGGCACCCCACGTCGCGAGCCGCCCGATTGGCTTCGTCCGGCTCGCGGCTGGCGGCGCCACGCCGGGCGTTCAAGGCGGGGCGGGCGTGCTTGCTTCACGCCACCTTGATGCCGTCTCAGGTCAGGCCGTCTCGTTGGACTCTGCTTCGGTGTGGACACTGCCCGGAAAACCCGGCTTCGGCGGGGTTTTCTGTTCTCCCAAATGCGGCGGGGCAGGCATTCCGGCCAAGTTCAAAAACAAGCCGACGGCGACTTCCGGTCGCTCTTTGCCTTTGGCGAGAAACGGATTAAGAAACGGCTTCAGCCAAGCATTTGCGCGGAGCCAGTCATGACCGAAATCCTGCAGACCCCCAAGCTCGTCGTCGTCTTCGGCGGCTCGGGCTTCGTCGGTCGCCACGTCGTGCGAGCGCTGGCCAAGCGCGGCTACCGCATCCGGGTCGCCTGCCGGCGGCCCGACCTTGCCGGCCATGTGCAGCCGCTCGGCAATGTCGGCCAGATTCAGCCCGTGCAGGCCAATGTGCGCGTGCGCTGGTCGGTCGACCGCGCCGTGCAAGGCGCCGACCATGTCGTCAACCTGGTCGCCATCCTGCATGAGACCGGCCGCCAGAAATTTGGCGCCGTGCACGAGTTCGGCGCGCGCGCCGTCGCCGAGGCCGCACGCTCGGTCGGCGCCGGCCTCACCCAGATCTCGGCACTCGGCGCCGATCTCAATTCGCCGTCCAACTACGCCCGCACCAAGGCGCTGGGCGAAAGGGCAGTGTTCGAGACGATTCAGGATGCCGTCATATTCCGCCCGTCGATCAATTTCGGACCGGAGGACCGCTTCTTCAACCGCTTCGCCGGCATGGCGCGCCTGTCGCCCGTCCTGCCGCTGATCGGCGGCGGGCAGAACAAGCTGCAGCCGGTCTATGTCGGCGATGTCGCCGAAGCGATCGCGCGCTCGGTCGACGGCAATGTCAAGGGCGGCCAGATTTATGAACTCGGCGGCCCGCAGGTGCTGACCTTCAAGGAATGCATGGAGGAAATGCTTGCCGTGATCGACCGCAGGCGCCTCCTGGTGCCGGTGCCGTGGTGGGTGGCGAACATCCAGGCGTCGATCCTCCAGCTGCTGCCCAATCCGCTCCTGACCAAGGACCAGGTGCTGCAGTTGCGTGAGGACAATGTCGTCTCGGACGAAGCCGCCAAGGCCGCCAGGACGCTTGCCGGGCTGGGCATCCAGCCGCAGGCGATCGCCACCATCCTGCCCAGCTATCTCTGGCGCTTCCGCGCCGCCGGCCAGTTCCAGCAGCGCCGGCCGATCGCCGATCGGTAACCAGCCGCTTCAAGCCCGGCGGGAGACCTGCATCGGCAGGCCGCCCTGCGGCTGCGTGGTGAGTTTCTGCACCGGCCAAGGTCGGGTCTGCGATGTCGCGTCGAAGCGGAAGCGCGACAACAGGATCGCCAGAGCGATGATCGCTTCCTGCATGGCGAAGCTTGCACCGATGCAGACGCGCGGCCCGGCGCCGAAGGGCAGGTACTGGAAGCGGTCGATCCTGTCGCGGTTTTCGGGATGGAAACGCTCCGGCAGGAAGGCGTTCGGCCTGTCCCAGAGCTTGCGGTGGCGATGCACCACCCAGGGCATCACCAGCACGGCGGCGTATTTCGGAATGTATAAGCCGTTCCAGGTCTCCGGTTCGATCGGCTCGCGGTTGATCGAGGGCGCAGGCGGATAGAGCCTGAGCGCCTCCTCGAAAGCGGCGCGGGTGAGCGGCATGGCATCCAGCCACTTGGTCGGATCGGGTTCGCGCGCCAGCACGGCGTCGATCTCCTGCTCGATCTTGTCGCGTTCCCAGGGCGCCCCGGCGAGGCAATAGATCGTCCAGCCCAGCGCCCGCGCGGTCGTCTCATGGCCGGCGCCGATGAAGGTGATGATGTTGTCCTCGACTTCGGCGCGGGTCAGCCCGTCCGGTCCCTCGGCGCGCAGCAGAAGCGTGAGAAAATCCTGCGGCACGCCGTCGGGATCGCGCTTCATCCGCTCCTCGCGTAGTCTCACCGTGTCGGCGACGATGTTGCGGAAATAGGCCATCGTCTTGCGGCCGCGGATGCGGGTTAGCCGCGGCAGCCATTCCGGCGCGCGCAGAAGGTCAAGCGGGTCGACACGGCCCATGGTCTCGAACAGGCGGTCGATCTCCTTGGCGAAGCTGCCGGGCTGGCCGGCGATCTCGCCGGAAAACAGCGTTTCGGCGAGGATGTCGTAGGTGAGCATCGTCATGTCATGCGCGACATCGGTCATGCCGCCGGCCTCGTAGCGGGTGACGAAATCCAGCGTGCGCTTCAGCATCGGCCCGGCGAAGCCGAAGATGTGGCGCGGTGTGAACACCGGCGCCATCGCCTTGCGCGAGCGCCTCCACACCTCGCCTTCGGCGGTCAGCAGCCCGTCGCGCAGGATCGGGCGCAGGATCAGCTGGCGCACAGTCGCCATCTTGTAATTCTTGGCGTTATCGATCAGCACATGGCGGATGAGGCCGGGATCGTTGGCGATGACCAGAGGGCCGCCGATGCCGGTCACCGAGATCCAGGGCTCGTTATAGGTATGCTCGCCCCACAGCTCGAGCGGATTGCGGTAGACGATGCGCATCATCTCCAGCGTCGAAGGCGGCGTTGTGCGCGGCGTCGGCGCCGGGGGCACGAAAGGGGCGGGCTTGGTGTCCATGAAGCATGCTCCGCTGACAGCCGAATGTAGTGTCCGACGAAGCGGGCGTCCATCTGGCCGAGCAGGTCCGCGATCGTCACCAAATACGGCTCGCGTCAGCCGGCTTGCCGGTCCGTCGGCTCGGGGTGAATGAAAGGCTTCTCGCCAAGCCGGCAAAATGGCCGCAAACCTTGGAAAACCAGCCGTTTGCGCCTATATCTAGGACATCAAAACGGCGCGATTCGGGGTGACTTTCCCGTGCCGGACCATCGACATCAATCAGACAGGTATTCATGAGCGACCAGACCGAAAGCGCCATTGGCGTGGAAGCCGAGTACGGCGCCGATTCCATCAAGGTTTTGAAGGGGTTGGATGCCGTGCGCAAGCGTCCGGGCATGTATATCGGTGACACCGATGACGGCTCGGGCCTGCATCACATGGTCTATGAGGTGGTGGACAACGCCATCGACGAGGCGCTGGCGGGCCACGCCGACCTCGTCTCGGTGACGCTCAACCCCGACGGTTCCGTCACCGTGATCGACAATGGCCGCGGCATTCCGACCGATATCCACTCCAGCGAGGGTGTTTCGGCGGCCGAAGTGATCATGACGCAGCTGCATGCCGGCGGCAAATTCGACCAGAACTCCTACAAGGTTTCCGGCGGTCTGCACGGCGTCGGCGTCTCGGTGGTCAACGCGCTTTCCGCATGGCTCAAGCTCAAGATCCGCCGCAACGGCGAAATCTTCGAGATGAGCTTCACGCATGGCAATGCCGACGCGCCGTTGAAGGTGACGGGCACATATGAGCAGAACAAACAGCCCGGCACCTATGAGGGCCGCAGCGGCAGCGAGATCACCTTCTTCCCGTCGGCCGAGACCTTCACCATGGTCGAATTCGACTATGGCACGCTGGAGCACCGGCTGCGCGAGCTCGCCTTCCTCAATTCCGGCGTGCGCATCGTGCTGACCGACGCGCGTCATGCCGACTTGGTGCGCCACGAGCTGCATTACGACGGCGGCCTGGAAGAGTTCGTCAAATATCTCGACCGGGTGAAGAAGCCGCTGATCGAAACGCCGATCGCCATCCGCGCCGAGCGCGACGGCATCACCGTGGAAGTCGCGATGTGGTGGAACGACAGCTACCACGAGAACGTGCTGGCTTTCACCAACAACATCCCGCAGCGCGACGGCGGCACGCATTTGGCGGGCTTCCGCGCGGCGCTGACCAGGCAGATCACCGGCTATGGCGAATCGTCCGGCCAGACCAAGAAGGAAAAGGTCTCGCTGACCGGCGACGACTGCCGCGAAGGCCTGACCGCCGTTCTATCGGTCAAGGTGCCGGACCCGAAATTCTCCTCGCAGACCAAGGACAAGCTGGTTTCGTCCGAGGTCCGCCCGGTGGTGGAAAGCCTGGTCAACGAGGCGCTGGGCACCTGGCTGGAAGAGCATCCGAGCGAAGGCAAGGTGGTGGTCGAGAAGGTGATCCAGGCGGCGGCCGCGCGCGAGGCCGCGCGCAAGGCGCGCGACATCACCCGCAAGAGCTCGCTCGGCGTCACCTCGCTGCCCGGCAAGCTCGCCGACTGCCAGGAGCGCGATCCGGCGAAGTCGGAAATCTTCATCGTCGAGGGTGACTCGGCCGGCGGCTCGGCCAAGGGCGGGCGCTCGCGCCAGAACCAGGCGATCCTGCCGCTGCGCGGCAAGATCCTCAATGTCGAACGGGCGCGCTTCGACCGCATGCTCTCTTCCGACATGATCGGCACGCTGATCACTGCGCTCGGCACCTCGATCGGCAAGGACGAGTTCAACGCCGACAAGCTGCGCTACCACAAGATCATCCTGATGACGGACGCCGACGTCGACGGCGCCCACATCCGCACGCTGTTGCTCACCTTCTTCTTCCGGCAGATGCCGGAGCTGATCGAGCGCGGCCATCTCTACATCGCCCAGCCGCCGCTCTACAAAGTGACGCGGGGCAAGAGCTCGCAATATCTCAAGGACGAAAGCGCCTATGAGGAATATCTGATCGGGTCCGGACTGGATGAGGCCTCGCTGGTGCTGGCCTCCGGCGAGGTACGGACAGGACAGGACCTGCGCGCCTCGGTCGACGATGCGCTTTCGGTGCGCCAGCTGATCAACGGGCTGCACACACGCTATAACCGCAGCGTCGTCGAGCAGGCGGCGATCGCCGGCGCGCTCAATCCCGACGTGCTTGCCGATCTCGGCCGCGCCAACACCATGGCCGAGCGCGTCGCGAAGCGGCTCGACATGATCGCCGAGGAGACCGAGCGCGGCTGGACCGGCAGGCTGTCGACCTCCAATGACGGTTCGGGCGGTTATGTGTTCGAGCGCACCGTGCGCGGCGTGAAGGATGTGGTCCAGCTCGACGCCGGGTTGATCAATTCGGCCGATGCGCGCCAGCTCGACCGCTACGCAGCGCGCCTGGCGGAAGTCTATGGCGAGCAGCCTGCCTTGCGTCGGAAAGAGACCTCGGAACTCCTCTCGGGGCCGCTGGCGCTGCTCAACGCAGTGTTCGCTTCAGGCCGCAAGGGCCTCACCATGCAGCGCTATAAGGGCCTCGGTGAGATGAATGCCGAGCAGCTTTGGGAAACCACGCTGGACCCGAATGTTCGCTCGCTGCTGCAGGTCAAGGTCAACGACGCGACCGACGCCGACTCGCTGTTCTCGCGGCTGATGGGCGACGAGGTGGAACCACGCCGCGAGTTCATCCAGGACAATGCGCTGTCGGTGGCCAATCTGGATATTTGAGCGCGACCTAGAGCAATTCCAGGAAAAGTGTGAGCGGTTTTCCGTCCGGAATTGCTTTAAATCAAAGAGATAGGGCGTTTCGCCGTTTCCGTGAAACGGCGAAACGCCCTAGCCGACAGTTGCTGCAATAAAAAAGCCCGCATCGAGCGGGCTTTCTTATTGCAGGAACTGCGGCTGGATCAGTGATCAAACGCCTTGACGATTTCCTCGGTCATCTTCTTGGCGTCGCCCAAGAGCATCATGGTGCCGTCCTTGTAGAACAGCGTGTTGTCGATGCCGGCATAGCCGGAGCCGAGCGAGCGCTTGACGAACAGGCAGGTGCGGGCCTTGTCGACGTCGAGGATCGGCATGCCGTAGATGGGCGAGGACTTGTCGTCGCGCGCGGACGGATTGGTGACGTCGTTGGCGCCGATGACATAGGCGACGTCGGCCTGCGCGAATTCGGAGTTGATGTCCTCGAGCTCGAACACTTCGTCATAAGGCACGTTGGCCTCGGCCAGGAGCACGTTCATGTGGCCGGGCATGCGGCCGGCGACGGGGTGGATGGCGTATTTGACCTCGACGCCATTGGCCTTGAGCTTGTCGGCCATCTCGCGCAACGCGTGCTGCGCCTGGGCGACCGCCATGCCGTAGCCCGGCACGATGATGACCTTCTGCGCGTTCATCATCAGATAGGCCGCGTCGTCGGCCGAGCCCTGCTTGACGGTGCGCTCGATGCCGTCGCTGGCCACGGCAGCGGTCTCGCCGCCAAAGCCGCCGAGGATGACCGAGATGAAGCTCCGGTTCATGCCCTTGCACATGATGTAGGACAGGATCGCGCCCGACGAGCCGACCAGCGCGCCGGTGATGATCAGCGCCAGGTTGCCGAGGGTGAAGCCGAGAGCCGCCGCCGCCCAGCCGGAATAGGAGTTCAGCATCGACACCACGACCGGCATATCGGCGCCGCCGATCGGGATGATCAAGAGCACGCCGAGCACCAGCGAGGCGGCGACGATCAGCCAGAAGACGAGCTTGGACTCGGTGGTCACGAGCAGCACGATCAGCACCACCAGCGCGATACCGAGCGCGATGTTGATGAGGTGGCGGCCGCCGATCATGATCGGCTTGCCGGACATGCGTCCGTCGAGCTTCAGGAAGGCGATGACCGAGCCGGTGAAGGTGATGGCGCCGATGGCGACGCCCAGGCTCATTTCGACCAGCGCCTGGGCGTGGATGTCGCCCGCCGTGCCGATGCCGAAACTTTCCGGCGCGTAGATGGCGGCGGCCGCCACCATCACGGCGGCGAAGCCGACGAGGCTGTGGAAGGCGGCGACCAGCTGCGGCATCGAGGTCATGGCGATGCGGCGCGCGGTGACCGCGCCGATGCCGCCGCCGATCGCGAGACCGAGCACGATCAGGCCGAAGCGGCCGGCCGAAGGCAGCGCCAGCGCCAGCGTTGTGGCGATGGCGATGCCCATGCCGATCATGCCGTAAAGATTGCCCTGGCGGCTGGTGGTCGGGTGCGACAGGCCGCGCAGCGCCAGGATGAACAGGATGCCGGAGACAAGATAGAGGAAGGAAGCGAAGTTGGCGTTCACGTCACTTTTCCTTCTTCTTGTACATGGCGAGCATGCGCTGGGTGACGAGGAAGCCGCCGAAGATGTTGACCGAGACCAGCACCAGCGCGACGAAGCCGAAGCCCGCGGCCAGGCCGGAAGCGGCGATGCCGACGGCGAGCAGCGCGCCGACGACGATGACCGAGGAGATGGCATTGGTGACGGCCATCAGCGGCGTGTGCAGCGCCGGCGTCACCGACCATACGACATAATAGCCGACGAAGATCGCCAGCACGAAGATGGCGAAACGGAAGACGAAGGGATCGATGGCGCCGCCCGAAAGCGCATGCGCGGCGTTGCCGGCAGCCTCGCCGGCGGGCGCGTTGGCGAGATCCTGCACCGCAAGACGGACGGCGGCGGTCGCCTGATCGAGCTGGTCGAGGGCTTTCTGCAGCTGTTCCATCACGCGGTCCCTTTCGACTTAGACGAGGGCGACTTGGCAGCGGCAGGATTCCTTGCCGCTGTCTTCTTCGGAGCAGGATTGGAGGCGTCGGCGACCATGGTCTTGGCAGGAACGGCGGCCGGTTCGACGCGCGGCTCTTGCGCCGCCTTGGCGAAATTCGGGTGCACGACTTGGCCAGCGTCAGTCAGCATGGTGGCCTTGACCAACTCGTCGTCGCGCTTGATGGCGAGCGTCTTCGCGGTCTTGTCGACCATCGTCTCGAGGAAGGCGTAG
The DNA here is from genome assembly GCF_020165175.1 of Mesorhizobium sp. CA16. Lineage (NCBI taxonomy): Bacteria > Pseudomonadati > Pseudomonadota > Alphaproteobacteria > Hyphomicrobiales > Phyllobacteriaceae > Mesorhizobium > Mesorhizobium sp. CA16. The sequence goes on along the minus strand of NZ_JAIUHP010000010.1, from coordinate 161,960 downwards.
AGGTTCTTGGCGTAGAGCAGCGAGGCGGAAGCAGCAACACGACCGGGCACGTTGAGATGGCCGACGATCTTGACGCCGTTTTCCGTCGTCACGACCTTGCCGGGCACGGCGCCCTCGACATTGCCGCCGCGCTCCACCGCCAAGTCGACGATCACCGAGCCCGGCTTCATCGAGGCGACCATGGCAGCCGAGATGAGCTTCGGCGCCGGACGGCCAGGGATCAGCGCGGTGGTGATGACGATGTCCTGCTTGGCGATGTGCTCGGCAGTCAGCGCCGCCTGCTTGGCCTGGTATTCCTTCGACATTTCCTTGGCGTAGCCGCCGGCCGTCTCGGCCGCCTTGAACTCCTCGTCCTCGACCGCCAGGAATTTGGCGCCGAGCGATTGCACCTGCTCCTTCACCGCCGGACGCACGTCTGTAGCGGTGACGATGGCGCCCAGCCGCCGCGCGGTGGCGATGGCCTGCAGGCCGGCGACGCCGACGCCCATGACGAAAGCTTTCGCCGCCGGCACTGTGCCTGCCGCCGTCATCATCATCGGCAGCGCGCGGTCATATTCGGCGGCCGCGTCGATCACTGCCTGGTAGCCGGCGAGGTTGGCCTGCGAGGAAAGCACATCCATCGACTGGGCGCGGGTGATGCGCGGCATGAATTCCATCGAAAAGGCGGTGATGCCGGCCTTGGCCATCGCGGCGACAGCGGCATCGTTGCCGTAAGGATCCATGATGGCGATGACGGCGGCGCCCGGCTTGTAGCCCTTGAGCTCGCCATCCGTCGGCCGGCGCACTTTCAGCACCACATCGGCCTTTTTGGCGTCGGCCGCCGTTCCGATCGCGCCGCCGGCAGCAGTGAAATCCTGGTCGGGAATGCGTGAGCCGAGGCCGGCGTCCTTCTCGACGATCACGTCGAAGCCGAGACCCGCAAGGCGCTTGACCGTCTCCGGCGAGGCCGCGACGCGCGGCTCGTTCGGGTCAATCTCGCGAGGGATGAATACTGTTTGTCCCACCGGATGATCCTTTCGGCTGGAACCTTGACTGCGCAAGGCGTCGGCCGGACGTCCGGCGACGTCGAGGGCAATGGGCTTGGGAAGTCTACCGCAGAATGAGAGTGCCGACGGCCATGATCAGGATGAACAGGATGGTCGCCGAGAAGAAGCCGCCGACGAAGAAACCGAAGGCCATTGCAATAAGGACGGCGGCACAGAACAGCGAGCCGTATTTGGCAAGACCGAGGAAGCCTTTGTAGGTACGGTCGTGCTCGGCATAGTCCATCTGCGCGCCCAGCTCGACAGGACCGGTCGGCGTGTGATCAGCCATGGAAGTACCCCTTCGAAAATGCCTTCGAGGCACATAGCGAAAAGCCGAACCAAGAGCAATGGCGCTATTGCCGCACAGTCCGCGACAACAGCCTCAAACGAAAGTTGAAATCGAATGCTGCGCGATGTCGACGCGGCCGGCGCGGGATTTCAGCCGGCGAGATGAGGGAAAAGGCCGAGCAGGCCGACAACGATCAGGTAAAGCGCGACGATGTAATTGAGGAGCCGAGGCATCACAAGGATCAGCACGCCGGCGATCAGCGAGATCAGCGGCGTCAGCGCGAGCGAGTGGATGGTCATGCGGGATCCTTTCTTATGACAGGCGCGATCGCCTGGGCAGACCGGGCTGCGGAGCTTGTATCGACGCAATTCCGGACGGAAAACCGCTCACACTTTTCCTGGAATTGCTCTGACAACGCCGCCGCCGGCGAAAGGTTCATGGCCTGTCTTCAGGCAGCGGCGCGGTAGTATTTCGCCGTCGGCAGAATGGTGAGGGGCGTCAGCCGGTTGATGGCCGGATTGCCGAACATCATCCGCTGCTCCATCGGCGTCGATCTGAAGAACGGCAATCGTTTGAGCGTCAGGCGCATGTTTTCGCCGGCCGGGATTTCGAACAGTGCGAGCGGGGGAAGAACGCCCGGAAATACTTTAGCCTCTGTCCTCTGCACGGCCTGAAAGTAACGAACGTAAAAAGCGGAATGCTCCATCTTGACCGGCGTCAGCACCGAGTCCTGGCCAAAATAACAGGAGGCGACCATGGCAATCCTGAGTGTCAGGAAAGGTATCACTCCGGGCGACGGTGCGCTGGCAGGATCGGCTGCGAACCGGGTTCCATCGATGAAGGTTTCTCCGCGCGCAAGCCGCTCCCTCAATATTTCCGGATAGGCATCGACGGAGGGCGAGAACGGGCACTCGCTGGTAATATAATGGAAACGCAGTGTGCTGACCAATTGGCCATAGCAATAGACACCGAACCGGTAGGCGTTGGGCAGATTATCCCAGCGATCCTCGAACATACCGCTCGCGATCGGACCACACATACCTGAGCGCCGATAGGAATTGTAGCGGAGCCGGTATATCGCCTCCTGATCTTCACCCCCGGTGATGAGACGATATTCGACATGATCCAGCAGTTGCATCATGGATCGGTTGAGCGCCGAGTCGATTCTAGCGCTGGCGTCGACCGACGCGCTCTTTCTAGCAACAACCATAGTCTGTCCTCGAATTCCGCTTATAAATAAGCTATTCGAGTTGAAATGAGACACAAGCTGAAAATTCGATATCGCTGGTTTACCGGTTGTTAACCTTAACGGCCGTGAATCGTTCGGCGATCTCATGTGAAAAATGCAGGATCGTGCAGCCGGGTTGTCTGATCCGAACTGGCGGCGATCACCGCGGTGATTCTGAAATCAGGTGCTGCGCGCACCAGGACGTGGCGGATTTAGACAGCGCCCGAGCTGTCATCCTTTCATTGGGTGAACATTCGATCTGTTTTTTGAACGCAATAGCGTTCAGCTGGCTGTCCGTTTGCCGGCGATATACAGATCCGCTGCAAACGGCCACGTGACACTCGACATCGTCTCGATGCCCGACGCGCTGAGCGCGGCGCCGAAGAGGAAGCCCTGCACGAAGTCCGGCTTGACCAGATGGACCAGCGTCTTCAGCTGCTCGAACGTTTCGACCCCTTCGATGGTGACAGAAAGACCCAGCGTCCGGGACAGGCCGACGATGCCCTTCAGAAGATCGAGCGACTGCCGGTTCTGGTTCAAATCGATCAGGAAGGAGCGATCGATCTTGATCTTGTCGAGCGGCAGCTTGTGCAAATAGCTGAGGCTGGAATAGCCGGTGCCGAAATCGTCGAGCGCAATGCGGACGCCAAGCGTCTTCATCTCTTCGATCAGCTCGCGCGTCAGCGATTTGTCGTCGAGCAAGGCGGTCTCGGTGACCTCGATTTCGAGCCTGTGCGGCGCAAGGCCTGACGCCGCCAGCGCGTCACGAACCTTCTGCACCACGTCGCGGTTGCGGAAATCCTTGGCCGAAAGGTTGACCGATACGCTGGTCTGCGTCGGCCATTTGGCGCATTCGGCGCAGGCCGCCTGCAACACGAAAGTACTGATGTCGGCAATGATGCCCATCTCCTCGGCGAGCGGGATGAAGACGCTGGGCGAGATCGGGCCGAGATCGGGATGGTCCCAGCGGCAGAGCGCCTCGCAACTGGCGATGCGCATGGTGCTGGTGGCCACGATCGGCTGGTAGACGACGCGCAACTCCCTGGCCTGCACGGCATTGCGCAGGTCGGCCTTCATCAGCTGGCGATTGCGGAACGCGGCATCCATTGATGCCTCGAACAGCCGCCAGCTGTTCTTGCCGAGCTCCTTGGCCTTGTAGAGGGCAAGGTCGGCCTTGACGATCATGGCGTCGACATCGGTGTCTTCGACCCTGGACAACACGGCGCCGCCGCTGGCCTGGATGCGTAGGCTGTGACCGGCGACATCCACCTCCCCCTGCAGGTTGACGAAGATCTCGTCGAGCAAATCGTTGAGATGGCTCTCGTCCTCGATGCGGTCGAAGAAGACCATGAACTCGTCGCCGCCGAAACGGCTGACATTGATGCCTGGCCCAGCGACCGCAGCCAGCCGCTCGGCCAAGGCATAGATCAGCCCATCGCCGACCGGATGGCCGAGTGTGTCGTTGACGCTCTTGAAATCGTCGAGGTCGAGCACGGCGAGGCCGCAGAGCCGGTCGCGGTCGCCGGACGCCATGGCTTCGCCGACCAGTTCGTTGAAATAGGCGCGGTTCGGCAGCCCCGTCAAATTGTCGTAGCGCGCCATGAAGCGGATCTTTTCCTCCGCCTCGACGCGGGCCGTCACGTCCTCGAAGGTGATGACGCCCAATTCCTGGCTGCCTTCGCGCGCGGAAAATTCATAGTGCTGGCCATTGGCAAGCGAAACCAGCACCTTGCGGTCGCGGCCTTCGCGCAAGGCGCGCGTCAGCTGCGCCTCGATGTAGCGGCAGTCCTTTGGCGCCAGCATGCCGCCGGCAACGCCGCGCATCAGCAGGCTGTGGATCGAGCGCCCGAGCAGCGCCTCGGACGATTTCAGCGACATCAGATGGGCAGCCTCGGCATTGGCCACCGCGACGCGCCCGTCCGGGCCTAGCATGACCAGGCCGTGCGACATGGTGTTGAGCGCGCGGTCGAACCGGCGCGTCAGGTTCCTCGCCTGCTTGTGGCCGATGACCGCGGAGAAGAGCACGTTGCGGACATGGTCAGCGCTGCTGATCGTGACGAACGTCAGCGGGATGATCATCAAGCCGAGGACGACAGAAGCCATATCCATACGCAGGATGAGCGCAAGAGCCGCCGGCCCGACGAGGGTCAAGGAAAAAATCTGGACCATGCGCATGGACCCGTAACTTCGCCCGACAACCGTTACCAGGGTCGTCAACGACAACGACACGGACGCCAGTTCACCAAACTGGTCAGGACGCAGGTAGATCGACACGAAGCAGAATGACCCCAATGCGAGGCCCTGCGCGCTGCCTTTGATAATGTAGTTGCGCTCTATCGCTTCTGCCTCTGCGACACTTGCTATGGTGCCGCCCGCTCTATGGAAGCCTTGGATGCTGAAGTACCGCCAGAGGCTGGCCGATAGCAGAACGAAAGCCAAAGCCAGATAAAGCACATCCTGCGTGCGCAGGTAGACCATGAAACCGACAATCCAGTAGCATACGCCGCCGATCGCCACCATGCCGGCGTTGTCGAACAATGCCCGCACGAACTGGATATAGACGTCCGCCGGGATGCTCTCGGTCTTCGCTCTGCCCATACACTCGGCCCAACACTACGCCTTGTCATGCCACACCCCGCCTTAAGAAAGGCTTAGAACGGCGCGCGGCGACGGTTGCAGAGGGTTGCTATAAGCAGGACGGATAAGGGATTCGGGATTTTGGCGCGGCGTCAACGCGCCGGCGCGATCACTCCGCCGCCCGAAGCGAAGGCTCCGCGGGGGCTTGCTTCAAACGCTCGATCAAACGCGAGCGCTCGCCCGCCGCCTTGTCGGCGCTGGCCTGCCGGACATGGCCGTAGCCGCGGATAAGCGCCGGCACGGAGGCCAGGGCCGTCGCCGCTTCCATCCTGCCCGGCGCCAGCGCGCCGGCGATCAGCTCGAGATCGGCTTCGTATGCCCTCAGCGACTGCCGCTCGATGCGCCGCTCGGCCGTGTAGCCGAAAAGGTCGAAGGCGGTTCCACGCAGGCCCTTCATCGCCGCCAGCAGCCGAAAGCCCTTCATCATCCACGGGCCGAAGCTCGATTTGCGGGGCTTGCCGTCATTGCCGCGCCGCCCGAGGATCGGCGGCGCGAGATGGAACTCGAGCTTGTCGTAGCTCTGGAACTGCTTGGCGAGGTCGGCGGCGAAAGTGCCGTCGGTGTAGAGCCGCGCCACCTCATACTCGTCCTTGATCGACATCAGCTTGAAGAGGTTCCTGGCGACGGCCTCGGTCACTGCGGTCGAGCCGGGCACGGCCTTGGCTTCGGCGGCGCGCAACGTCGCCACGCGGTCGGCGTAACGCCTGGCATAGGCTGCGTTCTGATAGGCGGTAAGGAAGGCGACACGGCGGGCGATGACATCGTCCAGCGTCTCCGCCGGTCGGGAAGCCGGCTTGTCCGTCTGGCTGACCAGGCCGCGCACGAAATCGGGCTGATGCGCGGCGCGGCGGCCCCAGCGGAAGGCCGCGATGTTCATCGGCACCGCCTCGCCGTTCAATTCTATCGCCTTTTCAACGGCTTCGGCGGAAAGCGGCAGTCCGCCATGCTGGAAGGCGAAGCCGAGCATGAACATGTTGGCGCCCAGCGAGTTGCCGAACAAAGCCGTCGCCGTGCGGGTGGCGTCGAAGAAATGCGCCTTGTCGTCGCCGGCCGCCGCCCGGATCGCCTTCTTCAGCCGCTCGACCGGCAGCGAGAAGTCGGCGGACCGGGTGAATTCGCCGGGCATGATCTCGGCGGTGTTGGCGAGGAAGATCGTGTGGCCCTCGCGCACCGCGCCCAGCACCTTCTTGGCGCCGGAGACGACGAGATCGCAGCCGAGCACAAGGTCGGCCTTGCCGGCCGAAACGCGGATGGCATGGATATCCTCGGGCGTCGGGGCGATGCGGACATGGGTGAAGACCGAGCCGCCCTTCTGGGCGAGGCCGGCCATGTCGATCATGCCGCAGCCCTTCCCTTCAAGATGCGCGGCCATGCCGAGCACCGCGCCGACGGTGACAACGCCGGTGCCGCCGACCCCGTCGATGATCCCCGCCCAGCCCTGGGTGCCCATGCGGAATTCAGCCGGCGCGGGCACGCCGTCGAGAGGATCGGCCTTGCCGGCAATGCCCTCTGCCTTCCTGATCTTGCCGCCATGCACGGTGACGAAGGACGGGCAGAAGCCGTTGAGGCAGGAGAAGTCCTTGTTGCAGCTCGACTGGTCGATCCGGCGTTTGCGGCCGAATTCGGTCTCGACCGGCTGGATCGAGACGCAGTTCGACTGGACGCCGCAATCGCCGCAGCCTTCGCAGACCAGTTCGTTGATGAAGACGCGCTTGTCCGGATCGGGGAAGGTGCCGCGCTTGCGGCGCCGGCGTTTCTCGGCGGCGCAGGTCTGGTCGTAGATGAGAATGGAAACGCCTTTGAGCCCACGCAACTCGCGCTGGACGAGATCGAGGTCGTCACGGTGATGGATGCTGACGCCGGCCGGGAAATCGGCCTTGCCGGCATATTTGTCGGGCTCGTCGGTGACGACGGCGATGCGCTCGACGCCCTCGGCGCGCACTTGTCTGGCGATCATGTCGACGGTCAGGCCGCCCTCATGCGGCTGGCCTCCGGTCATGGCGACGGCGTCGTTGTAGAGTATCTTGTAGGTGATGTTGGCGCCGGAGGACAGCGCGAAGCGGATCGCCAGCACGCCGGAATGGTTATAGGTGCCGTCGCCGAGATTCTGGAAGATGTGGTCGCGCTTCGAGAACGGCGCCTGTCCGACCCATTGCGCGCCCTCGCCGCCCATGGCGGTGAAGCCGACCGTATTCCTGTCCATCCACAGCGCCATGAAATGGCAGCCGATGCCGGCGGCGGCGATCGAGCCGTCCGGTACTTTGGTCGAGGAATTGTGCGGGCAGCCGGAGCAGAAGAAAGGCGTGCGCGAGCCGATATCGACAGTGTCTGCGAGCATCGCCTGGAACTGGCGCAGCTTCGCCAGCCGCGCGGCGATTTCTTCCGACGGGCCGATGGTGCGCAGAATCCGTTCGCCGAGCGCGATGGCGATCTCGTTCGGATCGAGCGCGCCCTTGGCCGGAAACAGCCAGTCGCCGCGCTCGTCCTTCTTGCCGACGATCACCGGCTGCGTGGCGGTGCCGTAGAGGTTCTCGCGCAGCTGAACCTCGATCAAAGAGCGCTTTTCCTCGACAACGACGATGGTGTCGAGGCCGCGCGCGAACTCGGCGATGTGCTGGAAGTCGAGCGGCCACGGGCAGCCGACCTTGAACAGGCGGATGCCGATGCGGTTGGCGGCCGCCTCGTCGATGCCGATATCCTCCAGCGCCTGGCGGACATCGAGATAGCTCTTGCCGATGGTGATGACGCCGAGCTTGGGATTGCGGCCGCCGGAATAGACGATGCGGTTGAGACCATTGGCCTGGATGAAGGCGGAGGCGGCGGCGCGCTTGTACTCGTGCAGCCGCTCTTCCTGGCCAAGCATGTCGATCTCGTGGCGGATGTTGAGGCCGCCCGGCGGCATGTCGAATTCGGGAATGACGATGCCCAGACGCTCGATCGAGGCGTCGACCGAGGCGGTCGATTCGATGTTGTCCTTGACGCATTTGATCGCCGCCCAGGTGCCGGCGAAGCGCGACATTGCAAAGCCGTAGAGGCCGTAGTCGATGATCTCCTGGACGCCTGCCGGGTTGAGGATCGGCACCATGGTGTCGACGAACAGGAATTCGGTGGCATGCGCATTCGTCGAGGATTCGGCCATGTGGTCGTCGCCCATCAGGGCAAGCACGCCGCCGTGCTTGGACGAGCCGGCAAGATTGGCGTGGCGGAAGACGTCTCCGGAACGGTCGACGCCCGGCCCCTTGCCGTACCAGACGGAAAAGACGCCGTCATGCGTGCCCTCGCCCAGCAACTCGGTCTGCTGAGAACCCCAGCAGGCGGTGGCGGCGAGTTCCTCGTTGAGGCCGGGCTGGAAGACGATGTCGGCAGCCGCAAGCTGCTTCTTGGCCCGCCACAGCTGCATGTCGAGGCCGCCCAAAGGCGAGCCGCGATAGCCGGAGACGAAGCCCGCTGTGTTGAGGCCCGCGCGGCGGTCGCGCTCGCGCTGCATCAGAAGCATGCGCACGACCGCCTGCGCGCCGGACAGGAAGACGCGCTCCTTGCCAAGGTCGAACTTGTCGTCGAGCGCGACGTCGTGCAGCGTCATCAGGTATTTCCTCTGCGGAGGCGGCTCAAATCAGGCAGCCAACGTCGGAGTGGGACGCCGCAGTCTTTCTTCCCTTGGCGGAGAGGTCAAACAAAATCGCAGAGGCCAAATAACACGCAACAAACGGTCTGGCGAGTGGCCGACGGCGCATGCAAGACCGCGCTAACCGCTTCCCGAGGAACAAAAATTTCGTGAGCGCTGGGCGTTTCAGGTCGCTTTCGAGCAATCCGGCTTCTGCGCATCGGGCAGCCTGCCGTCAGGATGGCCGGCAAGGTCCGGGTTGAGCTCGTAATTCGGGCCGATCACCAGCGGCCGGTCCGGCAGCATCGTCTGATCCTCCGACGAGGTCATGGTGGTGTCGATGCTTTGCAGCAATGTGCCGCTGGCATCCTGGATGCGGATCGAGACTTTGTAAGGCTTGTCCTTGACCACGCAGGAGAGCGGCGGGCTGGTGAGCGTGATATGGGGCAGCTTCGGCCAGATCTTCTGGTTGACGACGAGCGGATCACCGCCGGCCGGGTTCTGGAAGCTCACCACCGCGATCTGGCCGTCGACCATCGGCCGCAGCGGCTTCAGCGTGATGACATAGGTGGCGATGGCCAGCCGGTAATTGAACTCGAACAGCTTGCCGGAGATGGCGAAGAGTTGCTCCTTGCCGGTGTCGCGGCAGGCGCCAAGCGCGAATGCAGCGATCAAGGCGACGCCGACCAGAGCCGAACGCGACAATTTCCTAAGCATTGCTGACCTCCCTCGCCGCTGTGCGGCGGCGGTAATAGCGGTTTGCCTTCTGGCGGTTGCCGCAAACCGCCATGTCGCACCAGAGGCGACTGGCGTTGCGGCTGCGGTCGACGAACAGCCAGCTGCAATTGGGACAGATCCTCAGCCTCGCCACCGTTTCGTCGCGCAGAAGCGACAGCGCCGAGACGGCCAAAGCCGCCTCGAAGGCGATTGGCGTTTGCGGATCGCCGAAAGGCTGGCCCGGCACCCCGATCTCGGTCGCGCTGCCGGACAGCCCGCCGGCGCAGGCCGTGAGGAAGTCCGGCAAGTGGCTGGTCGCAATCGCGCCGTTCGATACGGCATGGCGAAACAGGCGGTCGGTCGCTTCGCGAATCGAGACGACGGCTGGCTTTATCTCGCCCGGCTCCGGCGCCTGCAGCCTTCGGCCGCCGAGCTCGGCCGCGCGAAAGCCGCTCGCCGCCTCGGCGAAGCGGGCGATCTCGGCCGGATCGTCAAAACGGTCAAAGGACTTTTGCGGATCGTTGCGCAGCACGACGGTGTTCGCCGTGTCGAGCGCAAGGATGCCGCCGGTGAAGCGGTGCGGGGTCCAGGAAACCGTCATGATAGAAATCTAACCGATAAAACGCATTTGACAAGTTAGATTCCGAGTGCAACGGTCCGGCGGGGTCGCGTCATACGACCTGTAGGATATCGCATGCTCTATTTCTTCCAGCAGGTGCTGAACGGGCTGCATTCGGGCGCTCTCTATGCGCTGCTCGCCTTCGGCTATGTGCTGACCAACGGCATCCTGCATCGCACCAACCTGGCTTACGGCGCGTTGTTCGCCTTCTGCGGCCAGACGATGATCCTGACCGCCGCCTTCGGCTATCAGGCGCTGTGGCTGACGCTGGCCGCCGCGGTAGTGCTCGGCGTCGCCGCCGCCGTGCTTTATGCCGCGCTGATCAGCCACGTCCTGTCGCGCAGCGTTTTCGAGAGGCTCGCCGACCGCTCGCCCAACGCCATCGTGGTGACGACGCTCGGCATTCTCATCTTCCTGTCGGAAGCGAGCCGCATCGCCGCCGACACGCATGACCTATGGCTGCCGCCGATGCTCGCCAACCCCGTCATCTTTGCCCAGGGTGACGGCTTCAAGGTGACGCTCACCGTCATCCAGTTGCTCGATTGCGCTTGTATCATCGCGGTGGTGGCGCTGGCGGCCTGGCTGTTCTCGCATTCGCATTTCGGCCGCGCCTGGCGCGCCGTCTCCGACGACCCGAAAGCGGCGGCGATGTGCGGCATCGACGTCACCGCCGTGTTCCGCCGCGCCGTGCTGTTCAGCGGCTTTTGCGCCGCCCTGGCCGGCGTGCTTGCCGGTCTCTATTATGGCAATGTCTCCTTCGGCACCGGGCTGGTCTACGGCCTCAAGATCCTGTTCGTGACGGCGGTCGGCGGTTATCTGTCGCCGCTCAAGGCGGCGCTTGGTGCCGCGGCCTTCGGTATGGCGGAATCGCTCTGGGCCGGCTATTTCCCGCTCGAATGGCGCGACGCCTGGATCTATCTCTTCCTCGTCGCCATGCTGGTGCTGATCGGCGCCGGGCGCGACCAGGCCAAGATCGCCTGAGCTCCCAGACTTTGGTTGCATGACGTGGCGTCATGCGGCGGCATTCCGCCTCTGAGCGGCTTGCCGATCTGTTTGCCGTCGCTTTGTCATGTTGACCTGCCGGACCACGCACTGCATATCGTTGGGCCAAGCAGCGCGACACCGGAGGGGGAATCGGGCGCGCTGCCGGTACCAGGGAGGACTATGCATGGCAGGGCTGCTCGCTCTATCCAGGACGATCGACCGCATCAACGAGTTCATCGGCCGCTGGGTGTCGTGGCTGATCCTGCTCGCGATCCTGGTGAGCGCTGGCAATGCCGTCATCCGCAAGGTGTTCGACATCTCCTCCAACGCCTGGCTGGAGCTGCAGTGGTACCTGTTCGGGGCCGCCTTCATGCTGGCCGCCGCCTACACGCTGAAACAGAACGACCATATCCGCATCGACATCGTCTACGGCATGTTCTCGCGCCGTGTGCAGCACTGGATCGACCTCTTCGGCCATCTGTTTTTCCTGATGCCGTTCGTGGTGCTGATGGTGATCTATTTCGTGCCTTATGTGTCGCTTTCCTTCCGCAGCGGCGAGATGTCGACCAATGCCGGCGGCCTGATCGTGTGGCCGGCCAAGGCCATCCTGCTGGTCGGCTTCTTCCTGCTCGCGCTGCAAGGGATTTCCGAAATCATCAAGAAGATCGCCATCATGCGTGGTGACATGGACGATCCCACTCCTTTCATCTCGGCCCATGAGCAGGCCGAGCTCGAGGCCAAGGCGCTGGCCGAGGAAGCCAAGGCGCACGCGGGCGAGGTGCGCTCGTGATCGAATTCATCGCGCAGAACATGGCGCCTATCATGTTCGCCTCGCTGGTCATCTTCCTGTTGATCGGCTACCCCGTAGCCTTCTCGCTTGCCGCCAACGGGCTGATGTTCTTCTTCATCGGTGTCGTGCTGTCGCCCTATTCCGGCGGGTCGATCAACCTTGCCTGGCCGCTGCTGCATGCGCTTCCCGACAATTTTTACGGCACCAGGGTGATGTCGAACGACACGCTCTTGGCGATACCGTTCTTCACCTTCATGGGTATCGTGCTGGAGCGCTCCGGCATGGCCGAGGATCTGCTCGACACGATCGGGCAGCTGTTCGGGCCGATCCGCGGCGGGCTTGCCTATGCGGTGATCTTCGTCGGTGCGCTGCTTGCCGCAACGACCGGCGTGGTGGCCGCTTCGGTCATCGCCATGGGCCTGATCTCGCTGCCGATCATGTTGCGCTACGGCTACGACCGGCGCGTGGCCTCGGGCGTCATCGCCGCCTCCGGCACGCTGGCGCAGATCATCCCGCCGTCGCTGGTGCTGATCGTGCTGGCCGACCAGCTGGGACGCTCGGTCGGCGACATGTATGCCGGGGCGTTGATCCCCGGCCTCGTGCTCACCGGCATCTACATGCTCTACATCCTGATCATGTCGATCGTCCGGCCGAACTCGATGCCGGCGCTGCCGCTCGAGGCGCGTACGCTCGGCCACGGTGTGATATCTCTGCTGGTGGCAGTTGTGGTGACGGGCGCGATTTCATACGCGGCCTATCGCTATCTTGCGCCGACCCACGGCGACAATGCCGACATCCTCGGCTTCGCCGTCGGCGTCATCATCATTTATGTCGTCGCCATCCTCGATCAGCGGCTCCGTATCAACATGATGTCGAAGCTGGCGCAGCAGGTGGTGATCGTGCTGATCCCGCCGTTGGCGCTGATCTTCCTGGTTCTGGGCACCATCTTCCTCGGCATCGCCACGCCGACGGAAGGCGGCGCCATGGGCGCCGTCGGCGCGCTCATCATGGCGGCAATGAAGGGCCGCCTGACGATGGACGTCATCAACCAGGCGCTGGCCTCGACGACCCGGCTTTCCGCCTTCGTGCTGTTCATCCTGATCGGCGCGCGCGTGTTTTCGCTGACCTTCTATGGCGTCAACGGCCATATCTGGGTCGAGCACCTGCTGATATCGCTGCCCGGTGGCGAGACCGGCTTCCTGATCGGCGTCAACATCCTGGTCTTCGTGCTTGCCTTCTTCCTCGATTTCTTCGAACTCGCCTTCATCATCGTGCCGCTGCTGGCGCCGGCGGCGGACAAGCTCGGCATCGACCTGATCTGGTTCGGCGTGCTGCTCGGCGTCAACATGCAGACCAGCTTCATGCACCCGCCTTTCGGCTTCGCGCTGTTCTACCTGCGCTCGGTCGCGGCCCGCGTGCCCTACCTCGACAGGATCACCGGCAAGCAGATCGCGCCGATCAGCACCGGGCAGATCTATTGGGGCGCCGTGCCGTTCGTCCTGATCCAGGTGATCATGATCGGGCTGACCATCGCCTTCCCGCAGATGGTCATGCGCTACAAGGGCGCCGCGGTGGAGCCCAGCACCATCGACCTCAGGCTGCCCGACATGCCTTCGCTGTCGCCGCTCGGCACGCCCCCGGCGAACAACAATGGAGCTGCGCCATCCAATGGCGGCGCGCCGGCGGCACCCGGCACGCCCGACCTGTCGCAGCCGCCGAGCTTTGGCGATGCGCCGGCCAAGCCGGCGGCGCCGGCGCCCGATCTGTCGCAGCCGCCGAGCTTCGGCGATGCGCCGGCCAAGCCGACGGCGCCAGCGCCCGATCTCTCGCAGCCGCCCAAATTCAATTGAGGATACCCATGAGAGCCGTGCGGCTGGAAGCTGTAGGTAAGATCGGGTTGCGCGAGGTCGCAAAACCCGTTCCCGGGCCTGAGGACGTTCTGGTGCGCATCGAGGCCTGCGGCGTCTGCGGCACCGACCGCCACCTCTTCCATGGCGAATTTCCCTGCACGCCGCCGGTGACGCTCGGCCATGAGTTCTCCGGCATCGTCGAAGCGGTCGGCGCGGCGGTGTCGGGCATTGCCGTCGGCGACCGCGTCACCGGCGATCCGAACATTGCCTGCGGGCGCTGCGCCCATTGCCATGCCGGCCGCGTCAATCTCTGCAGCAATCTGCGCGCCATCGGCATCCACCGCGACGGCGGCTTCGCCGATTACGTGCTGATGCCGCAAAGCCAAGCCTTCCGACTGCCCGCAAACCTCAAGCCGCCGCATGGCGCTTTCTGCGAGCCGCTCGCCTGCTGCCTGCACGGCGTCGACCTGGCCGCGATCCGGCCGGGCGCATCGGTCGTGGTGCTGGGCGGCGGCGTCATCGGCCTGCTCGTCGTGCAGTTGGCCAAGCTCGCGGGCGCGGCGACCATCATTCTGTCGACCCGGCAGGCTTCGCGTCGCGCGCTCGCCGAGGAACTCGGCGCGACCGCGACGATTGACCCAAGCGCCGGCGACCCGATCGCGGCCGTGGTCGGGCCGAATGGCCTGGCGCCCGGCGGCGTCGACGTGGTGCTGGAATGCGCCGGCGTCCGCGACACGGTCGAGCAGTCGATGCGCATGGCAAAGGCGGGCGGCACGGTGGTGATCGTCGGCGTCGTGCCGCAAGGCATGAAGGTGGGAATCGAGCCGTTCGATCTCTTGTTTCGCGAACTGAAGGTGCTCGGCTCCTTCCTCAACCCGTTCACGCATGGAAGGGCGGCGCAGCTGATTGCCTCCGGCGCGATCGAGATCGACCGGCTGATCTCGAAGCAGGTCAGCCTCGAAGAGGTACCGAACGTGATCGCCAATCCGCCGGCGCCGGGCGAGGTCAAGGTGCTGGTGGTGCCGGGCCAAGGCTGATGGCGCAGTTTTCCGTCTTGCAACGTTGGCGATTGGCGAAACCGCCGATGAGGGCGCCCCTCTCCCCGTCCCTGTACGGGGAGAGGATGCCGGCAGGCAGGTGAGGGGCGGCGCCGACGTCGGATGGGTAAGGGTTAGACCCAGATCACGGCTCTAGGCTTTTCAATCGCCGAAGCTGGCGCTGCCCCTCATCCCCCTGCCGGGACCTTCTCCCCGTATAGTGACGGGGAGAAGGGGCTAATCTTCCTACAGCTTCCCGTTGCGCTGCTGCACCATCATGAAGGTGTCGTAATTGTATTCGGCGACCTGGGCCCAGAGATAGTGCTCCTTGCGGAAGGCCTTGATCGATTCCCAGATCTTCTTGAACGGCGCGTTGTTGGATTCCATCTCGGCGTAGACCTCGTTGGCCTTCTCGAAGCAGGCGACCATGATCTCTTGGCTGAACGGCGCCAGCTTGGCACCGTTCGACACCAGCCGCTTCACCGCCGCCGGATTGAGATAGTCGTACTTCTGCAGCATGTTGGCGTCCGCCGCTTGCGCGGCGGTATGCACCAGCGACTTGTAGGCCGGCGAAAGCTCTTCGTATTTGGCCTTGTTGAACATCAGATGCACGGTCGGGCCGCCTTCCCACCAGCCTGGATAGTAGTAGTAGGGCGCGACCTTATAGAAGCCGAGCTTCTCGTCGTCATAGGGGCCGACCCATTCGGCGGCGTCGATGGTGCCCTTCTCCAGCGCCGGATAGATGTCGCCGCCGGCGATCTGCTGCGGCACGACGCCGAGCTTCTGCACAACTTTGCCGGCAAAGCCGCCGATGCGCATCTTGAGGCCCGAGAGATCGGCCACCGTGTTGATCTGCTTGCGGAACCAGCCGCCCATCTGAACGCCGGTATTGCCGCCCGGCAGGCCGAACAGCCCTTGCGTGGCGAGGAACTCGTTGAACAGGTCGATGCCGCCGCCATGATAGTGCCAGGCATTCATACCGCGCGCGTTGAGCGAGAAGGGCACTGCGGCACCGAGCGCCCAGGTCGGGTCCTTGCCCCAGTAATAGTATGCGACCGTATGGCAGGCCTCGACCGTGCCGGCCGTGGTGGCGTCCGCAGCCTGCAGGCCGGGCACGAGCTCACCGGAGGCGAAGACCTGGACCTGGAAATTGCCGTCGGTCGCCTCGGACAGCATTTTTGAGAAGACTTCGGCGCCGCCATAGATCGTGTCGAGCGATTTCGGGAAGGACGATGCAAGCCGCCAGGTCACCTTGGGATTGGACTGGGCAATGGCCGGCGTGGCAAGTGCCGCCGCGGCTGCCGCGGCGCCCACGCCGGACGCACCGGCCTTGCGAATGAAAGAACGACGATCCATTAAGTTTCCTCCCTTGCGGATCAGCTGACCGACGTCAGGCCATCCTCGTGCCCGGATCGGTTGGGGAAGAAACATACACAGGCAAAGAGTCGAGTCCAGTGTTGCGGGCGAGGGTTGCAGCCATTCCGGCGCCGCGTGCAACTATAGTCTAACGAGCCTGCCGCTGGACCACGCAAGGCAGCGAAACTTGCCATGGCAAACTGCCTTCAGATCGCCTATTTTGTAGGCAGATTAACTCCTTAGCTCTCGAAGGAATCCAAACCCAAAATGCAGCAACCGCTCGTCGCAGTCTCGTCCGACGTCCGCCAGTTCGACAACTACACCTGGCACGCGGCACCCCAGCAGTATCTGGAAGCGGCGGTTGCCGGCGCCGGCGTGTTCCCGCTGCTGGTGCCGTCCTTCGGCGACCGGCTCGATTTCGACGAGCTGCTGTCGTCGGTCGACGGCGTCATGGTGACGGGCTCAAAGTCCAACGTGCATCCCTCGCTCTATGGCGGCGATCCCAGCGAGGCCAACGGCCCCTACGATCCGGCGCGCGACGCAACCACGCTGCCGCTGATCCGCAAGGCGATCGAGCGCGGCGTGCCGTTGCTTGCCATCTGCCGCGGCATCCAGGAGCTGAACGTCGCGCTCGGCGGCACGCTGGGCACCGAAATCCAGGAGCGCGATGGCTCGCTCGACCACCGCGCGCCGGTGAGCGACAATCAGGACGAGCGCTTCGGCATCCACCAGACGATCTCGATCAAGCCCGGAAGCTGCCTTGCCGGCGTGTTCGGCGCCGGCGAGATCAAGGTGAATTCGCTGCATCGCCAGGCGATCGACCTGCTGGGCTCCAGGCTCCAGGTCGAGGCTTTGGCCAGCGACGGCACGATCGAAGCAGTCTCCGTCAAGGATGCCCGCGCCTTCGCAGTCGGCGTGCAATGGCACCCCGAATACTGGGTGAAATCGGACAGCAATTCCGCCAAGATCTTCAAGGCCTTCGGCGATGCGGTGCGCCTGCATGCGGCCGCGAAAACAGGGGCTCGCGCCGCGGCAGAGTAAGCCTGGACAGTTCCGCGGCTATTCGCTCGTGCTCAGCGCCAGAAGCGGCGCGGCCGGCGCGTAGGATTCGTAGCCGTCGCCATCGGCAACGCCGAAGGTGACGATCGGATCGACCCCGTCGTCACTGAAAGCGACCGAACCATCCGCCTGCTCGCGCCAGAATTTCGCGTGTTCGATGCCAGGCATCAGCTTGCGGCAGTTCGGGGCGACGGAAAGCAACGACAGGCCCTCCGAGACTTCGGCGCCGCGGTGGATGGCGCAGGCCGCTTCATCGCCATTGGCGGTCAGCCGATAGGCGTTTGTCGGGATGAGTTCGGTGGCCTCGCTTTGGCCGTTACCGCCATGCAGGAACTGAACGCCCCCGAACAACGCTACCGATGCTGCCAAGCCAACGAACAGCTTCACCCCGCCTCTCCGCACATAACCAAGTATGCAGAATGATTCCAAAGGGTTAAGTGGGCGTGGCGACGGGTGCGGATTGGAGCAATTGGCTTTCCGTCCGGAATTGCACCAAAGCAAAGAGACAGGCGCGGTTCGCCGTTTCCGTGAATTCGCCGTTTTCCCTGAAACGGTGAAACGCCTCAGGCTCGCGCCTTGACGTTGAGCGTCTCGGGCACCGGCGTCAGCGGCCGGCGGTCGGTAAACCACGACACGAGGTTGTCGACGCACAGATCGGCCATGGCGCGGCGGGTGTGGACCGACGCCGAGCCGATATGCGGCAGAAGCGAGGCGTTGGGAGCATCGAGCAGGGCCTGCGGCACGTTCGGCTCGTCGGCAAAGACGTCGAGCCCGACGGCTGCGATGGTGCCGCTTTCGAGGGCCGCCGCGAGGGCTGCCTCGTCCACCGTCGAGCCGCGGCCGATATTGACGAAGACGCCGTTCGAACCCAGCGCCGACAACACCTCGGCACTGACCGCGTTCTCGGTGGAGGCGCCGCCCGGGGCAATGCAGATCAGCGTGTCGACGGCTTCGGCAAGCCCCTTCAAAGTGGCATGATATTCGTAAGCCAGGCCTTCGACCTTGCGGCGGTTGTGATAGGCGATCGGCAGGCCGAAGGCTTCAAGGCGACGGGCGACGGCCCGGCCGATGCGGCCCATGCCGAAGATACCGACGTGGCGGCCACGCAAGGTAAGCCGGCTCAGGCGATAATTGCCCTTGGTCACCCAGTCGCCGTCGCGCAGCCATTTCTCGGCGGCGTAGAGCTCGCGCACAGTGTTGATCAGAAGGCCGATGGCAGTATCGGCGACCTCCTCGGTCAAGACATCGGGCGTGTTGGTGACCATGACGCCGCGCTTGGCCGCATGATTGGCGTCGACCGAATCATAGCCGACGCCGAAACTGGCGATGATCTCAAGATTGGGCAGCGCATCGATCATCGCCGCGTCGATGCCTGCATAGGAGGCTATGCCGCGCACCGTGGCGCGGATCTCGTCCGTAACCAAAGACGGATCGGCGCGTTCGATCCGCACACATTTGAACGCCTCGTCGATGCGGCCGAGGGCATGGTCGTTGAAATCGCCCGGCACAAGGATGGCGACCGGCAATTTTCCTTCGGCCTTCATGCACGCTCCACCGGCTTGCCGGTCGACTGCCGCACATGCAGTTCCGGCTTGATCAGCTCCTGCGAGGGCCGCACTGCCTGTCCGTTCAATTTGTCAAGCAGGGCGCTGGCGGCGCGGCGGCCGACCTCGCGCTGGCCGTTCCAGACCGTGGTCAGGGCCGGTGTCGCGATTGCCGCCTCCTCGAGATCGTCATAGCCGGTGACCGAGATATCGACGCCCGGCACGAGGCCGGCGCGCGCGATGCCGTTCATCAACCCGATCGCGACCAGATCGTTCCAGCAGCAGGCAGCGGTGGGCCTGTCCTTCAGCGCCAGAAACTGTCCCGAGGCCTCGAAACCCGCCTGCTTGGTGCGCGGCCCGGGAATGCGCCAGGACGGCTTCACCTCCAGGCCGGCCGCCTCCATCGCGTTGAGATAGCCCTGGTAGCGGTCGCGGCCGGTCGAGGTCTGGTCGGTGCCGCCGACCATGGCGATGCGCTTGTGGCCGAGCGAGATCAGATGATTGGTGGCAAGCGCGGTGCCATAGGCATCGTCGCCGCGGAACACCGGCACATCGGCGCCGGCAACGGTGCGCGCGATCAGCACTGCCGGCAGGCCGTTTTCCTCGGCCATGATGATGTCCTCGGCCGGCGTGCCGATGGCCGGCGACATGATGACGCCGTCGGCGCCCAGCTGCAGCAGCGTGTCGATGAAGGTGCGCTGCTTTTCCAGCTGGTCGTAGTGGTTTGACAGGATGAAGGTCTGGCGGCTGCGGTCGAGCTCGCTTTCGATCGAGCGCAGTATCTCGGCGAAGAACGGGTTCATGATGTCGTGCACGACGACGCCGACGATGCCGGAGCGCGAGGTGCGCAACGAGGCGGCGCGACGGTTGTAGATATAGCCGATGGCGCGGGCGTGCTCCTTGATGCGCTCGCGCGTCGTGCCGGCGACCAGCGGGCTGTCGCGCAGCGCCAGCGACACCGTTGCCGTGGACACGCCGAGCGCATCCGCGATCGTCGAAAGCTTGATCTTCTGTGCCAGTGCCCTTCGCTCCCCAGGGTCTTTAAATTTTTTAAAACGGCCTTATGCCACCGGATTCGGCGCAAATCAAAGTTTTTTCGCGAGCGCCTCGGCCTCGGTGTCGAGCGAGGCGGAGTTGCGGACGCGAAGCCGGTGCTCGCGATGGATGATGTAGAGCCCGCTGGCAACGATGATGGCGGCGCCGAGCAGCGTCCAGCGGTCGGGGAACTGGTGGAAGATCAGCCAGCCGGAAATGATCATCCACACCATCTGCGAATAGGGATAGGGCGCGAGCTGGGTCGTGGTCGCCAGACGATAGGCCCGGACCAGCAAATAGTGGCCGCCGGCGCCGAAGACGCCGAGCATCAACAGGATGACCCAGTGCCAGCCATCCTGCGGCAATGACAGCGAGAAAGGCAGCAGCGGCAGGAGCAGCACGGCGGGTGCCAGCGCCGAAAAGAGGATCAGGCTCTCCGAGGTCTCCGTCGACGACATGCGCCGCGTCATGATCACGTAAAAACTGTTCGACAGCATCGAGCCCAGCGCGAAAAGATGACCGATGCCGAACACGCCGACGCCAGGCCTGGTGATGATGAGCACGCCGACAAAGCCGGTGAGAATCGCCAGCCAGCGCCGCCAGCCGGCCCATTCGCCGAGCAGCGGGCCGGCAAGCGCGGTGATGACCATCGGGCCGAAGAAATAGATCGACGTTGTCTCGGCCAACTGCAGCGTGCGCAGCGCCAGGATATTGAACATGGTCGAGCCGAACAAAAGGACGCCGCGCAAGAGGTGCGCCGGCAGGTTGTTGGCGCGGAAGCGAACCGGCTCGCGCCAGCCGCGCAGGAAGATGCCGACCAGCAGGACATGCACGGTGAAGCGGGCCCACGCGACGATCAGCGCCGAGACGCCGGCCAGCACCAGATATTTGCTGGAGGTGTCGAGAAAGGTGAAGCAGACATAGACGCACAGCATCAGAAGCATCGCCGCGGGCGGCGTTGCGCTGTCGTCATTATTTCTGGGAGCGCTCAAGGTCGGGCCGAAGGAAGATAGACGGTACCCTTCTGAGGCAATCGGCCCTTGCCAGCAAGCCAAAAGCGACTGGCCCAACAAGCTTCGGACAGGCTTAGAGCGCATTGTCGGTTGGCGATTGGCTTGAACAGTTCGCGCAGTCGTCATCCACGGGCGAAGCAAGGAGCGAAGCGACGCGCGCAGACCCGAGGATCCATGCCGTTACATTGACGCTCCGCCAGCGGCGCAGAATTCTGCCCCGTTGCACACTCCGGCTAAGGTCGCGGAATGGATCCTCGGGTCTCCGCGTCCGCTTCGCTCCCGCTCTGCCCGTGGATGACGAAGTTGGTGAGTTTGCTGCCAATCTCGGCGGTTCAAGATGGCATAAATCAGCCATGCATGCGGGCGCCCTTGGTGATCTTGTCGACGAGCTTTTTCTCGCCGCGCATGGCGATCCCGACGACCTTGGCGTCGTCCGGGGCGAATTCGGCGAAGACGGCGCGGTTGGCGACGTCGTGCCCGGTCGAAAACATCTCCTCGACATAAGCGGACGTCGTCACGCCGCGTTCCAATGTCCGGCGGTGAATCGTACCTAGCGTCGCCGCATCGGCCGACAAGACAATGACCGGCTGGATCGACATCGGGTTGTAGAGGTTGCCGGCACGATCACGGTAAGCCTCGCCGATGATTTCGGGGAACTGCGCAACGATGCCGCTGGTCAGGAACGCAGTGACGTTGAGCTTCTGCCATACCGGCAGGTCCTCTCTGAGAACAATTGCAATTTTCGTATCGAACACCAAGATTGAGACTCCGTGATGGGCGGGACAGGCGATGGCGCAGGCTCTAAGCGAAGAGGCGAAGGAAGGTCTTGAACGTTCGTGCGCGGATGCGACCGCCGGCGATCGCATCGTTTCGGCTCCGGGCGGCTCGGGTCTCGAACGCATCGAGGCGCGCTTCCATGGCAACGCCTTCGAGCTGCACCGGCACGACACCTATGCCATCGGCGTGACGCTGAACGGCGTGCAGCGCTTCCATTATCGCGGCGCGCTGCGACACAGCCTGCCCGGCCAGGCGATCGTGCTGCATCCGGACGAATTGCACGATGGCGGCGCCGGCACGGAAGACGGCCTGCGCTACAGGATCCTGTATCTGGAGCCGTCCCTGCTGCTCGACTGCCTCGATGGCGAGCCGCTGCCTTTCGTTCGCGACGCCGTGGTCGACGATCCTCGCTTGCGCGACACGTTGTTGTCGGCGCTGGCACCGCTGGACGAGGCACTCGGCGACCTGTTCGTGGCAGATTTCGTTGCGCAGCTGGCGCAACACCTCAAACGCCATGCCGGGCAGCCGGCAAAGTCAACGGGCAAGACCGCATGGCGCGCCGCCGCGCTTGCCCGCGACTATCTCGAGGAGAATGCCGAGCGACCGGTGCGCTCCGATGAGCTGGAGGCCGTCACCGGCCTCGACCGCTACGCGCTGTCGCGCCATTTTCGCGCCACCTATTCGACCAGCCCGCACCGCTTCCTGCTGATGCGCCGGCTGCAAAAGGCGCGGCGCATGATCGTCGAGGGCGAGTCGCTCGCGGAGATCGCCGCCGGCGCCGGCTTCAGCGACCAGAGCCATTTCAACCGGCATTTCAAGAAGGCATTCGGCATGACGCCGGGTCGCTGGGCGACGCTGGTTAGCGCGACGCGTTAGCGCGACGCGCAGCATCGTCGCTCAGGCGCGATGCGCAGCATCGTCGCCTTTTCCGCTAAGCCGCCGATACTTGGGTGAAGCGACGACGCTTACGCGTCGCGCTTGCAATGCTAAGCCGGTGCGTGGAGCGACGATGCTGCGCATCGCGCTTCGAACGTCTCGCGGTGAGCGATGACGCTCACGCGTCACGCTTCATCCAACTCCGCGTCGTCGTCGATCAGCACCAGATCTTCGTTCGATAGATTCGCCTCGATGCGGGCGAGCAGCTTGAACAGCGCCTTCTGGTCCTTCTTGTCGAGGCCTCTCAGCGCCTGTTTCTCGGTCTTCTTGACCGACTTCTCGATGGCGCGGATGGTTTCACGGCCGGACTCGGTGAGGAAGATATGGGCCTGGCGGGCATCGGCGTTGGAGGCGCGCTTTTCCAGGAAACCCTGCGCCTGCAGCCGGTTGATGGTCTTGGTGATGGTCGGCGGGCGCACGCCGAGCCGACCGGCGAGGTTGCCGGGTGTCTGGCCGTCCTCGCGGTCGAGCGCCAGCATGATCTGGTCCTGGCCGGCATAGAAGCCGTGCGCTAGAAGCCGCGCGGCGAGCGCTGTACGCGCCAGCCTTGCCGCCGAATGCAGCCGGCTCATTGTCGCTGTCTTGTCCGCCTTGGCCATGGTCGTTCCCTCTTCGGCCGAACCGGCGCGGACAAGCATAGAGGCTGTCCGACGGCTGGCAAATGACGATTTAAAGAGTCCGGCTTGCGGAACGCTTTGCCGGCAAGCATTGCGGTGCCCGCGCAGGTGATGCCAGATGTTTATTTCAGTTAGATGACAAACGACTTTTGCACCGGCGAGATTCACAGCGGACGCTGATGAAGGCGCTTGGGCGCCCGAGCGGCTCCTGCGTCTGGCCTGCCTCGGCCGCCGCCGATCCGTGCGTGGCGCCGCTCCGCTTGGAGGTCGGCCTGGCCCATCGGTTTGGCGCGTGCAAAAGCTCGACACCCATCCTATATCAGGCCGACAATCCAGGATTTTCGAGGCAACCCATGAGCGACGCACAGACGCAAATCCCCGTAACCGTTCTCACCGGCTATCTCGGCGCGGGCAAGACGACGCTGCTCAACCGCATCCTGTCGGAGAGCCACGGCAAGCGTTACGCCGTCATCGTCAACGAGTTCGGCGAGATCGGCATCGACAACGACCTGATCGTCGAATCCGACGAGGAAATCTACGAGATGAACAATGGCTGTGTCTGCTGCACGGTGCGCGGCGACCTGATCCGCGTGGTCGAAGGCCTGATGAAACGCCCGGGCCGCTTCGACGCCATCGTCGTCGAGACCACGGGCCTCGCCGACCCGGTGCCGGTGGCGCAGACCTTCTTCATGGACGACGACGTGCGCACCAAGACCAAGCTCGACGCGGTTGTGGCGCTGGTCGACGCCAAGCACCTGCCGCTGCGCCTGAAGGATTCCAAGGAAGCCGAGGACCAGATCGCGTTCGCCGACGTGGTGGTGCTGAACAAGACCGACCTCGTCACGCCGGACGAGCTCGAAAAGGTCGAAGCGACGATCCGCGCCATCAACCCGGCGGCAAAAATCCATCGCACCCAGCGTTCCAGCGTGGCGCTTGACGAAGTGCTCGACCGCGGCGCCTTCGACCTGTCGCGGGCGTTGGAGAACGATCCGCATTTCCTCGACGCGCACGACCATGACCATGACCATGACCATCATCATGATCATGATCATAACGGTCACGATCATCACCATCACGATCATGCTTCCGACATCCATGACGTGACGGTGAAGTCGGTGTCGCTGCGCGGCGGCGAGATGGATCCCAAGAAATTCTTTCCCTGGATCGAGAAGGTGACCCAGATGGAAGGACCGAACATCCTGCGGCTGAAGGGCATCATCGCGCTGAAGGGCGACGAGGACCGCTATGTGCTGCAGGGCGTGCACATGATCCTCGAAGGCGACCACCAGCGCGCCTGGAAGGATGGCGAAAAACACGAAAGCCGGCTGGTCTTCATCGGCCGCGATCTCGACGCCGAGCGGCTCAGGAAGAGTTTTGAGGCCTGCCAGGCAGCTTGATTTCCTGACTTTCAAGCGCTAGCGCTGCCCGTTCTTCCTTCTCCCCTTGTGGGAGAAGGTGGCCTCGCGAAGTGAGGTCGGATGAGGAGTGCTCCAGTTCGGCGATGACGGCGTTCCGTCACCCACCCCTCAACCGTCTCGGCGCTGCGCGCCGATCCACCTTCTCCCACAAGGGGAGAAGGCAAGGCCGCACCTAGCCGCGCTGGCTAATCTCGAACGGACCGTTTGCATGCCCACAGTCGCCCCGCTTGATCTCGAAGGCCATTGCGTTGCCGCCGTCTTCTTGAACGACGTGCCGCATTTCGCGCTCGCCGACGGCGCGATCCACCGGCTCGATAATGGGCACAAGACGGTTCAGGCCAATGACGGCCTGCTTGCCGCCTTCCATGACGCGGCCAACGACCGGCTGATCACCGGCGGCGAGGATGGCAAGGTGTTTGCCGTGAAGGCCGGCGGCGAGGTGAGCGAGCTGGCCAGCGCCGGCAAAAAGTGGATCACCAGCGTCACTGCCGGACCGCAGGGCGCGATCGCCTATGCCTCGGGCAAGACGGCCTTCGTGCGTTTCGCCGACGGCAAGATCAAAGAATTTGCCCATCCGCGTTCGGTGGAGGGGCTGGCCTTCTCGCCCAAGGGCATGCGTTTCGGCGTCGCCCGCTACAACGGCGCGACGCTGCATTTCCCGGCCGCCGAGGGCAAGCCGGTGGAGCTCGAATGGGCAGGCGCCCATACCGGCATCACCTTTTCACCGGACGGCGCCTTCCTCGTCACCACCATGCAGGAGAACGCGCTGCATGGCTGGAAGCTTGCCGACGGCAAGCACATGCGCATGAGCGGCTATCCCGGCAAGGTGAAGAGCCTGTCCTGGAGCGTGAAGGGCAAGTGGCTGGCGAGCTCCGGCGCGCCGGCAGCGATCGTGTGGCCGTTCGCCAGCAAAGACGGGCCGATGGGCAAGGCGCCGCTGGAACTCGGCACGCGCGGCAATACCATGGTGACCTGCGTCGCTTGCCATCCGAGCCAGGATGTCGTGGCCATCGGCTATGGGGACGGCATGGTGATCGCGGCGCGCTTCGCCGACGCCAAGGAAGTGCTGCTGCGCCGGCCCGGCACCGGCGCCATCACGTCGATGATGTGGGACAAGGAAGAACGCCGCATCGTCTTCGGAAGTGCTACCGGCGACTGCGGCGTGATCGATATCACCGCGTAGGCAGTAGGGAATAGGCAGTGGGGCTTAGGGACGACGGCACCTACCGCCTACTGCTACTGCCTACTGCCTACTGCCTGAGGGGGGCTTCATGCATTCAATCGACCGGACTTCCATCGGCGGCATCGACGTCGCCCGCATCGCCGAATTGCGCGAGACGGAGGCGGCCGCCTTCCGCAAGGCGCGGCCGAAATCCGAGGCGAAGCTCGGCAACGGCATTGCCGGTTTCCTCGGCGGGGTGCCGATGCACTGGATGAGCGACTGGCCGACGCCGTTCCCGATCCTGGTCGACGGCGCCAAGGGCGCTACCATCACTGACATCGACGGCAATAGGCTCGACGATTTCTGCCTCGGCGATACCGGCTCGATGCTCGGCCATTCGCCGCCGGCGGTCGCCCGCGCGATCCGCCGGCAGGCCGCTCGGGGTCTGACTTATATGCTGCCAAGCGAGGATGCGCTGGCGATCGGCCCACTGCTTCAGCAGCGCTTCGGCCTGCCCTACTGGCAGATCGCCACCACCGCCACCGACGCCAACCGCTTTGCGCTGCGCGTCGCCCGCGCGGTGACCGGGCGCGAGAAGATCCTGGTCTTCAACGGCTGCTATCATGGCTCGGTCGACGAGACGATGGTGCGGCTGATCGACGGCAAACCGGTCAACCGGCCTGGGCTGGCCGGCGAGTTCCGCGACCTGACGCGAGCCACGAAGATTGTCGAATTCAACGATGTTGCAGCCTTGGAAGCAGCACTTGCCGACCGCGACGTCGCCTGCGTCATCACTGAGCCGGTGCTGACCAATTCCTGCATGGTGCTGCCGGAACCCGGTTTCCACGACGCGCTGCGGCGCCTGACCCGCGCGGCCGGCACACTGCTGCTGATCGACGAGACGCACACGATTTCGACGGGGCCGGGCGGTTATACGCGCAAGCACGGGCTGGAGCCGGACCTGTTCGTGCTCGGCAAGCCGGTGGCCGGCGGCGTGCCGGCGAGCATCTGGGGCATGAGCGAGGAGGTCGCCTCGCGCTATGGCGCCTACAACCAGACCAAGGAGCCCGGCTATTCCGGCATGGGCACCACGCTGTCGGCGAACCCGCTGCAATTCGCGGCGATGCGCGCCACGCTGGAAGAGGTGATGACGGAGGCAGCCTACGCCCATATGGACCGGCTGGCGCGCCGCCTCGATGCGGGGCTCTCCGCCGTCATTCAGCGAAGCAAGCTGCCCTGGCATGTCGCGCGGGTCGGCGCCCGCGTCGAGTTCATCTGTGCGCCCGGACCGCTGCAAAACGGCGGCGAGGCCGAGAAGGCGCATGCGCCGGAACTCGAAGCCGCCATCCATGTCGCGCTGGTCAATCGCGGCGTGCTGATCGCGCCGTTCCACAACATGATGCTGATCTCACCGGCAACGACTTCGGCGCAAGTGAGCCGACTGATCGCCGCCTTCGCCGCGGTTGCGGGCAAGCTTGCGGCGTGAGAAAAGCGGCGATGGACAATCTGAACGCCGCTACCACCTCCCCTTCCGGCTCGGCTCCCGCCGAGGCGAAGGCGTTTCTCGATGCGCATCCCGAGATCGAGGCGTTCGACATCGTGCTCACCGACGCCAACGGCATCGGCCGCGGCAAGATCGTGCGCCGGCACGAGCTGATGGGCATTTTCGAGAACGGCCGGCATCTGCCGATCTCGATCCTCGGCCTCGACATCACCGGCGAGGATGTGCATGAAACCGGGCTGGTGTGGGACACCGGCGACGGCGATCTCAGGGCATGGCCGATCCCCGGCACGCTGGTCCCGCTCTTCGGCACCAACCCGCCGCGCGGCCAGGTGCTGATGTCGATGCACCATCTCGACGGCCAGCCGATGACCTCCGACCCGCGGCTAGTGCTGGCAAGGCAGGTGGAACTGCTGGCGGCACGCGGCCTGCATCCGGCCGGCGCCTTCGAGCTTGAGTTTTTCCTGCTGTCCAATGAGCGCGACGCGGATGGCAAGGTTCAGCCTGCCCGCGCGGTGCTCGACGGCCGCCGCTCGGCCAAGACCGAGGTCTATTCGGTCGACCATCTGCATGGCATGGAGCCGCTGTTTTCCGACATCTACGCAGCCGCGAGGGCGCAAGGCATTCCAGCCGAGACGGTGATTTCCGAATACGCGCCGGGCCAGTACGAACTGACGCTCAACTACCGCAGGGACGTGATGAGGGCGGCCGATGATCTCGTCATGCTGAAGCGGCTGGTGCGGGCGCAGGCGCGGCGGCACGGCGTCACCGCCTGCTTCATGGCCAAACCCATCGAGGCCTATGCCGGATCGGGCATGCATTTCCATGTCTCGCTGCAAGACGATGGCGGCCGCAACGTCTTCACCGAGGCAGCCGGCGAGAAATGGTCGCTAAGCCTGCTCAACGCGCTTGGCGGCCTCATCCACACCATGGCGGAATCCATGCTGGTGTTTGCGCCGCACGCCAATTCATGGCGCCGCTTCGTCTCGCAATCCTATGCCCCCGTGGCGCCCAGTTGGGGCGTCAACAACCGCTCGGTGGCGCTGCGCGTGCCGGCGGGCGACGCCAGGAACCGCCGCATCGAGCACCGGCCGTCGGGCGTCGACGCGAATCCGTACCTTGTCGCCGCAACGGTGCTGGCCGGCATCGTCAAGGGCCTGGACGAGGGTCTGGACCCTGGCCTCGAGACGACCGGGAACGGCTATGAACAGGCAACGGAGAAATCGAGCATGCCCGCCGACTGGCGCGCCGCAATCGAAGCGGCCAGAGGCTCCGATTTCCTGAAGTCGGCGCTCGGCCCCGACCTGCACCGAACCTTCGTGGCGATCAAGCAGGCGGAATATCTGCGCGTGGCACGCACCGTCAGCGAGCTGGACTATCATCTCTACCTGCATGAGGTTTGAGCACAGGGCCCGACAGGCGCGGCGATCACGTTTTGCCAACGACAGGAGATGCCGAAGAAAATATTGGCGGAACCTTCCCGTGGCCTCGCTCATTCCAGATTTGACAGCAGGAGCAGACAGAGCCGCGTCAGAGATGATCGACCGGATGCCAACCACCCCAGTACCGCGCCATGCCAAGGTGAAGGCCAGGCATTGGCCGACGCCCGAGCCGGCCGATGTGGTGGCGCCTGAAGCCGACGATATTCCGGAGTTGCGCGAAGAGGCGAAAGGCTGCCGCCGCTGCCCGCTTTGGCATGACGCAACGCAGACCGTGTTCGGCGAAGGACCGGAAAGTGCGGACGTGGTCTTCGTCGGCGAACAGCCAGGCGATCAGGAGGATCTGGCCGGCAAACCATTTGTCGGCCCGGCCGGCAGAATATTCGACAGCATCCTGGACGACGCCGAAATCGATCGCCGCAAGGTCTATGTGACCAATGCGGTCAAACACTTCAAATTCGAGCCGCGCGGCAAGCGGCGCATCCATTCGAAGCCCAATGCCGGCGAAATCCAGGCCTGCCGCTGGTGGCTGGACAAGGAGCTCGACCTCGTCAAGCCGAACCTCGTGGTGGCGCTCGGCGCGACGGCGGCGCAGTCGCTGCTCGGCAAGGCCGTGCCGATCACCAAGATGCGCGGCGATGTGATCGAGCGCGAGGATGGCTTGCGCGTGTTTGTGACCATCCACCCCTCCTTCATCCTGCGCATCCGCGATCATGAGGACAAGGAGGCGGAGCGGGACCGGTTTTTGCAGGATATGCGGAAGGTGAAGAGGCTGATGGGGGCGTGATCAATTTAGGCGCCCGAACAAACCTCGCGTAGACGCACGTATCCTGCGACTTAGGAGATTGGCCGAAACGTCGCTTCGTCATCCACGGGCGGAGCAAGGAGCGAAGCGACGCGCGCAGACCCGAGGATCCATTCCGTGACATACGAGCGCCGCAACGGTGCGCTGCATCCTACGGCTCAGGTCACGGAATGGATTCCAGGGTCTTCGCGACGGAGCTTCGCTCCTGCTTCGCCCTGGAATGACGACGTCAGCGCTTATCGCGCTACCTAACCAGAATCGCCCTCAGATCATTCACATTCGTGCCGGTCGGCCCCGGGACGAACAAATCTCCGACCGCATTGAAGGCCGTCCAGGCATTGTTGCCAGCGAGCATCGCCTTGGCGTCGACGCCTGTTGCGCGCATGCGCGCCACGGTCGAGCCGTCGGCGAAGGCGCCGGCATTGTTCTCCGAGCCGTCGATGCCATCGGTGTCGGCAGCCAAGGCATCGATGCCATTCACGCCGTCGATGCCGATGGCCAAGGCGAGCAGGAATTCGGAATTGCGGCCGCCCTTGCCCTTGGCGCGCAATGTCACCGTCGTCTCGCCGCCGGAGAGGATCAGCACCGGCTTTGCGAACGGGCGATTGCGCGTCGCCACCTCGCGGGCGATCGCGGCGTGCACGCCACCGACCTCACGCGCTTCGCCTTCGATGGCATCCGAAAGGATGACAGCCTCGATGCCTTGCCGCTTCGCTTCGGCGGCAGCGGCTTCCAGAGAGACGCCGGCCGAGGCGGTCAGGTGCACTTCGTTGCCGCCGAAGCGTGGATCGTCGGGGCGCGGCGCGTCCGCGGCCGGAGACTGGATATGTGCCATGACCGAGGCCGGCAGCTTCATGCCGTAGGCGGCGATCGAGGCCAGCGCATCCGCGCGGCTGCCGGTGTCGGGAACGGTCGGTCCCGATGCGACCAGCGCCGGATTGTCGCCCGGGATATCGGAAACGACCAGCGACACCACCCTCGCAGGATGGGCAGCGGCGGCCAGGCGTCCGCCCTTGATGGTCGAGACATGCTTGCGGATGGTGTTCATCGCCGCGATCGGCGCGCCGGAGGCAAGCAGCGCCTCGTTGACGGCGATCTCGTCAGCAAGCGTCAGCCCCGGAGCCGGCGACGGCAGCAAGGCCGAGCCGCCGCCGGAAATCAGCGCCACGACCAGATCGTCCGAAGTCAGCCCACGCACTTTCTCCAGCAGCCGGCGCGACGCCTCGAGACCGGCGGCATCCGGCACCGGGTGCGCCGCTTCGATGATCTCGATGCGCTCGCACCTGGCGCCATAACCGTAGCGGGTGACGACTAGGCCATCGATGGGACCATCCCAGACCTTCTCGAAGGCCGCCGCCATCTGCGCCGAGCCTTTTCCCGCGCCAATGACGACGGTGCGGCCCTTCGGCTTCGCCGGCAAATGATTCCGGATCGTCTTTTCCGGGTCGGCGGCGGCGACGGCGGCGTTGAAGATCGATGTGAGGAAGCTTTTCGGGTCGGTCATTTTTCTTCCGGCCGCAGCGCAAGCCCGCTCGCATCGATGCCAAGATGGGCGCACAGCGCGTCGACCACGACGCCGTGGTCCTCGCGCTCGGGCAGGCCCGAAACGGCGATGACGCCGATCACCCCGGCGCCCTTCACCGTGACCGGAAAGCCGCCGCCGGCGAGCACATAATCGGCAATGTCGAGCGCTTCCCCGACCTTGAAAGTGCGGTCCGGGCGCTGCTGCTCAAGCACCAGGCGATAGGTGCTTCTGAGATAGCGCTTCACGACGTTGATCTTGCGCCGCGCCCAATCGGGATTGGAGGCGTTGGAACCCGGCATGGCGGCATAGAAGAGCGGCCGGTCGAAAGTCCTGATGTCGACAATGATCGGAAGATCTTCCTTCAGTGCCCGATCCCTGATGGCAGAGCCGATCTCGAAGGCGACGGCCTCGTCGAAGGCGGGGAAGACCAGCGTGGCTTCCTGTTTCTTGATCAGAGCGATGTCGTCGGCGGTGGCCATGTCTCTTTCTCCGAAAATCGACACCGTCGTTTGTACGACAAGCTCTGTCTGGTCAAGCACTCGTCGCGGGCGCGCCAGGGTCGACCCCCACTCCGTCGAGCTTCGCTCGACACCTCTCCCCCGATCGACGGGGGAGAGGAAAGGCGCGAAGCGATTCAAGCTGGCGCCTTTCCAGTTGGCCCCTTTCCTTTCCCTCCGGAGGGGGGAGAGGTGGCGCCGCGAAGCGGCGACGGAGTGGGGGAACCACTTGGCAACCAGGCGCAGTCATCATCTTGCCCTACTCGAAGATCTACCCCATTGTCGGGACTTATCCCGCCACAATCGCGCTCTTCGCCGGCCGCCCCGCCACATAGACCTCGCGCACGGCACGATCGTCGCCCAGCGTCTGCAGCAGGAAGAGCTCTTCCGCCAGCGTCTCCACAGTCTCCATCCTGAGCCGCATGCCCGGCGTGGCATGAGCATCGAGCACGACGATGTCGGCATCGGTGCCTTCGTCCAGCGTGCCGACCTTGTCGGCCACGGACAGCGCCTCGGCATTGCCGAGCGTCAGCTGCCAGAAGGACTGGAACGGGTTGAGCTTCTCGCCATTCAGCGCGATCACCTTGTAGCCTTCATCCATGGTGCGCAGCATCGAATAGTTGGTGCCGCCGCCGACATCCGTGGCCGCGGCGATCCTGAGCGGCTTCTCGCGCCGGCGGTAACGCTGATAATCGAACAGGCCGGAGCCGAGGAAGAGATTGGAGGTCGGACAAAACACCGCCACCGAACCCGACTGCGACAGCGCGTCGGCCTCGCGTTCCGACAGATGGATGCAGTGGCCGAACAGGCTCTTTTTGCCGAGCAAGCCGTAATGTTCATAGACGTCGGTATAGTCGCGCGACCAAGGGTAGAGCTCCTGGGTGAAGGCGATCTCGGCGTGGTTTTCCGACAGGTGCGTCTGCATGTGGAGATCGGGATGCTCACGGCAGAGCACGCCGGCCATTTCCATCTGCTCGGGCGAGGACGTGATGGCGAAGCGCGGCGTGATTGCATAGAGCTGGCGGCCCTTGCCGTGCCATTCGGCGATCACGGCCTTCGTATCGTCATAGCCGGTCTGCGGCGTGTCGAGTACGCCGTCGGGCGCATTGCGGTCCATCATCACCTTGCCGGCGATGTTGAGCATGTTGCGCTCATGCGACTCGGCAAAGAAGGCTTCCGCCGACGATCTGTGCACGGAGCAATAGGCGGCGACCGTCGTCGTGCCGTGGCGCAGCATCTCGTCAAGGAACAGCCGCGCGATGCGGCGGCCATGCTGCGCGTTCTGGAACTTCTCCTCTTCCGGAAAAGTGTATTTGTTCAACCAGTCGAGCAGCTCGGCACCGTAGGAGGCGATGATCTGCATCTGCGGCACATGAACGTGGGCGTCGAGGAAACCCGGCAGAATCAGATGCGGACGATGGTCGATCGTCTCGACGCCGGCGCCCGCCTTCTTCGCGACCTCGGCATAGGAGCCGGCGGCGACGATCCTGCCGTTCTCGATCAGCAGCCCGCCATCTTCCTCGTAGCGCCAGGCGGACTGGTCATCGATCGCTTCGGGCCAACGCAGGAAGGAGAGCGTGCGGCCGCGCAGAATTTTCGCTGTCATGCTTACTTTCCGGCGCCTTCGAACCAGGCGACCAGAAGGGCCCTTTCCTGGTCGGTGATCTGGGTGACGTTGGCGGGCGGCATGGCATGCGCCCGGCCAGCCTGGATGTAGATCTCGCGCGCATGCTCGGCGATGCGCTCATCAGTGTCGAGCAGCACGCCCTTCGGCGCATGATAGATGCCTTCATAGACCGGCTCCTTCGTATGGCACATCGAGCAGCGGCCAAGCACGGTGTCGCGCACGGCCGGGAAATGCGCCGAGGCGATGTAGACCTGCGCGGCGGCGGATGCGGCGGAGATCTTTGGCTCGCCGGTCAGCACCTTCGGCACGGTCGACAGCCAGATGATGATCATGAACAGCACGGCGGCGCCCAGCCAGGTCCAGGTCGGGTTGCCCTTCCTTGCATGCACGGTGTTGAAATAGTGCCGGATCAGAACGCCGATGATGAAGACCAGCGAAGCGATGACCCAGTTGAACTCAGTGCCGAAGGCCAGCGGGTAGTGGTTCGACAGCATCAGGAACAGGACCGGCAAAGTCAGATAGTTGTTGTGCAGCGAGCGCTGCTTGGCGATCTTGCCGTATTTCGGGTCCGGCTTGCGGCCGGCGATCAGGTCGGCGACGACGATCTTCTGGTTGGGGATGATGACCATGAAGACATTGGCCGACATGATGGTGGCGGTGATGGCGCCAAGATGCAGGAAGGCGGCGCGGCCGGTGAAAAGATGCGTCAGCCCCCAGGCGATGAACACCAGCACGCAATAGAGCACCAGCATCAGCCCGGTGTCGCTTTTGCCGAGCGGCGAGCGGCAGAGCAGGTCGTAGACAATCCAGCCGGCGCCGATGGTGGCCAGCGACAAGAGGATGCCGACCGGCACCGAGATGTTGAGCACGTTGGGATCGATCAGGAAGAGATCGGCCCCGGCGTAATAGACCACGCAGAGCATGGCGAAGCCCGACAGCCAAGTGGCGTAGGATTCCCATTTGAACCAGGTGAGGTGCTCCGGCATCTCGGCCGGCGCCACCAAATATTTCTGGATGTGGTAGAAGCCGCCGCCATGCACCTGCCACTCCTCACCGAAGGCTCCGGCGGGCAGGCCGGGCCGCTGGCGCAGGCCGAGGTCGAGGGCGACGAAATAGAAAGACGAGCCGATCCAGGCGATGCCGGTGATGACGTGCAGCCAGCGGACCGCGAAGCTCAGCCAGTCCCAGAAAATCGCGAAATCCATCATTGCACTCGTCCCTGCCGATGAGAGCGACTTTACGGTCTGGCGCGCAAACGAAAAGAGGCGAGGTGCGCGATGACTTTCAAAAAAAAATGGAAAATACTAGGGTTGCCTAAGGTGTGTGAGGATTCAGGTCAGGCCGAGCCGAAAACGGCGGGTTTCGAGAACCGGAGCGGAGCGTAGTTGAAGTACGTGAGCACCGGAAGCGTAGGAACCCGGCGTTTGCAGGCCGGCATCAGCTGAATCTCCACACACCTTCGCGCAGCCGCTTGAGAGCCACACATGGCCTATCTCGACAACATCGCTGTCTTCGTTCGTGTCGTCGAGCTCGGCAATCTTTCGGCGGCGGGGCGCGACATGCGCATTTCGCCGGCGGTCGCCTCCAACCGCATCAAGGAACTGGAGAAACATCTTGGGGTGCGGCTGTTCAACCGTACGACAAGACAGTTGATGCCGACCGAGCATGGCACGGTGTTCTACACCGGCGCCAAGCAGGTGCTGGACGCGATCACCGAGGCGGAGGCGGCGGTCGCCGCGCTCTCCGGCCAGCCACGCGGGACCATCAGGGTTACGGCGCCGCTCGGCCTCGGCCGGAGGCTGATCGCGTCAGGCATTCCGGACTTCCACGACAAATATCCCGATATCGAGGTGAGGCTTCGGCTCTCCGACCACAATGTCGATATCATGAAGGAAGGCATCGATGTCGCCTTCCGGCTCGGCATCATCGAGGATTCGAGCCTCAGGATGCGCGGCATCATGGAATGCGAGCGCGTGCTGGTGGCGGCGCCGAAATACCTGGAAGCGCGCGGCGAGCCGACCGAGGCGCAGGAGCTGATCGGTAAAAAGCACGACTGCCTGATGCTGCGCTATGCCGGCGCGCGCGAATATGTCTGGACGCTGCAGACGCCGAACGGACCGCAGAAATTCGAGGTGCACGGTCCCTATGACACCGACGACGGCGATGTTCTGACCGGCTGGGCACTATCGGGGCGCGGCATCATCAACAAGCCGCGCTTCGAGGTCGAGCCGTTCATCCGCGACCGGCGGCTGAAGGTGATCCTGCCCCAGGCGCCGCCGACGCCGGTGCAGTTCGCCGCCGTCTATCCGCACAAGAAGCTGCAGGATCCGAAGGTGCGGCTGCTGCTCGACTTCATGGCCGAGCGCTGCCAGCGGCTGATCAAGGACCTTCTGGCCGGGAAGTAACGGCCGGTGGCGTCGCCATTCCAGACGGAAGGCTACGGCGAAAGGCGCCGGGCCTAGCCGCGGCGCATTTTTCCTGGAATTGCTTCGGATCAGTCCATTAGCCTGGCCGTTCCGGACACCCTGATCGAGCTGCCCGGCGCCGGCGGAATGTCGGCATGAAGGCGCGAGCGCATGCCCATGTCTTCGCCCTGGACGATGTCGATGGCGCCGCCATGCGGCCAGCCGAGATCGCGCAGGTAGCCGGCAAAGGCAGCGGTCGCGGCGCCCGTCGCCGGATCCTCGTACACGCCGCCGGACGCGAAGGGATTGCGGGTGTGAAAGAGGCGCGGCGTTTCGGCATAGGCGAGGAGGATGGTGACAAGGCCTTCCCGCCGCATGAAGGCCTGGCCTCGCTTCAAGTCATAGGCCATGGCCGCCAACGCCTGGCGCGACTTCAGCGCCAGCACGAGATGATCGGCGCCGCCATGGATGAGCGCCGGCGGAATGGCGGGATCGAGATCGCCCGGCTCATAGCCAAACAAGGCGAGAGCCTCCTCGACGAGTTCGGCCGACGCAGGCCTGCTGCGCGTCGGTGGGGACTGCAAGGCGGCGGCGAAGTTTGCGCCATCACGAAACCCTTCGACGGTGATCTCCGCCTGGTTGAGGGTCAGCCTGAAAATGCCGTCGCCGAATTTCCTGACCAGCGCCGCGCCGAGCGCGATCGTGGCATGGCCGCAGAACGGCACTTCCGACTCCGGCGAAAAATAGCGCACGCGCCAGCCGTCGCCCTCGGGCGCCGCGAAGGCAGTTTCGGAAAAACCGATTTCGGCCGCGACGCACTGCATGTCGGCCGCATCCGGCAAGGCCCCGCCCATCATCACTCCGGCGGGGTTGCCGCCGGTGTTCCCGTCCGAAAAGGCTGCGATCTTCAATACGTCCATGTTCCTGACCCCGGTATCCGTGAGGCGCAACAAACACGTTTCGCGCCACTTTGGGAAATGAGGAAAGCAGCAAGCAGCGGTGAGCGCCAGTCACACCTGCAATCGGGGATGGCGCCCCTCGATCCAACGCGGAACGAAATTCTGGTCATCGCCGTTCTGACGATTGGCGGTCGCTCGGGCCGCCTTCAGCTTTCATCATGCGACGCAGCGGGACAGGAGCCGACCATGGACGCCATCGTCACCAAGAACGACCTCAAATCCGATGCCAAGAAGGAATCGATCGATCTGCTCAACGCCAGGCTTGCCGACGCCATCGACCTGGCGCTGATCACCAAACAGGCGCATTGGAACGTCAAGGGCCCGCAATTTATCGCCATCCACGAGATGCTGGACAAATTCCGCGAGGAGATCGACGGCCATGTCGACATTATCGCCGAGCGCGCCGTGCAGCTCGGCGGCACCGCGCACGGCACCTCGCAGGAAGTGTCGAAGGCGACGAGGCTAAAATCCTATCCGACCGACATCCACAAGACCAAGGATCATCTGGCGGCGTTGATCGACCGCTATGCCACGGCCGCCAAGCTGACCCGCGAAGCAATCGACGAGGCCGACGACGCCGGCGATCGCGATACGGCGGACATCTTCACCGCCTATTCGCGCTCGCTCGACAAATTGCTGTGGTTCCTCGAGGCGCACACGCAGGAAAAGGAATAGCCAGCCTTTCCTTGCGCGGCCGGTTGAATCAGCCGGCCATCGCCTTGTCGGCGCTGGCTGAGCTTGGCGCTTCCGCGGCGTGCGACACCAGCGCCGTCATGATCTCTGCGGCGGCGAGCGCTGCGATCACCGGCGGGCGCTTGTCCTTCACCGCATTGCCGCCGATCGGCGAAACGAGCCGGCCGAACTGTGCTTCGCTGCCCTCGGCGGATCTCAGGAACCAGTTCCTGAAGGTTGCCTTTTTGGTCTTCGAGCCGATCATGCCGACATAGGCGCTGTCGTCGCGCTTCAGCGCCTCGGCGACGATCAGGAAATCCAGCGCATGATCATGGGTCAGGATAGCGAAGGCCGATCCCGCCGGCGCCTCGCGCACCACGGCTTCGGGCAACGATGTCAGCCGCGTCTCCACCGTTTCCGGCATGCCTTCCAGCGCCTCGGCGCGGGTCTCGACGACGAAGACATGGATCGGCAGCAGCGCCAGCGAAGCTGCCAATGCCTGACCGACATGGCCGCCGCCGAACAGATAGACATGCGGCAGACGCGCCTCTTCCGATTCAGCGTTGGCGATCAGCTGCTGCTCCAGCGAAGCATCGACGAGGCGGATCGACACCTCGACGCGGCCGCCGCAGCATTGGCCGATTTCCGGCCCGAGCGGAACGTCCAGCGTTGCGCAGATCTCATCGACCTCGATACGGGCTTCACCGGCCGGAGATCGCGACCGCTGCCCTGCATTCAATACCTGCCGCGCCTTGTCGATCGCCATATATTCGAGCTGACCGCCGCCGATGGTGCCGAAAATCGACGATGCCGAGACAAGCATGAAGGCACCGGCTTCGCGCGGCGTCGAACCCTTCGTCGCCGCCACTTCAACCAACGCACCTTGGCCGACCCGGCCGAGGAATTCCTTCAGCTGTTGCGCTTTCGAGTTCATCGTCTGCATTTCCACTTGGGAAATATAGGGTTTTTCGGCCCGAATTGCACGTTTTAAGCCGGCTTCGCGGCTTCCCGTTTCAACCTCTCGATCGCCATCAGCACCCGTTCCGGCGTCGCCGGAGCATCGAGACGTGGACAGATCTTGTGACCGGCAACGCTCGCCACGGCGTCCGACAGCGCATGCAGCACCGACATGCCGTGCGGCAGCGGCGGCTCGCCTACAGCCTTGGAGCGGTGGATGGTCGGCTCATAGGCCGAGGACCAGTCAGTCAGCTTGACGTTGAAGATTTTCGGACGGTCGGAAGCGAGCGGGATCTTGTAGGTCGACGGCGCATGCGTGCGCAGCCGGCCGCTGTCGTCCCACCAAAGCTCCTCCGTCGTCAGCCAGCCCATGCCCTGGATGAAGCCGCCCTCGACCTGGCCGAGGTCGATCGCCCGGTTCAGCGAACGGCCAGCGTCGTGCAGGATATCGGTGCGCTCGACGACATATTCGCCGGTCAGCGTGTCAACCGAGACCTCCGAGCAGGCCGCGCCATAGGCGTAATAGTAGAAGGCATGGCCGCGGCCCTTGCTGCGGTCCCAATGGATCTTCGGCGTCTTGTAGAAACCGGCGGCCGAGAGCTGGATGCGATTGATATAGGCCTGCTTGACCAGATCGTTGAAGGCCACTTCCTGGTTGCCGATGCGCACCCGGTTGGGCAGGAACACGACCTGATCGTGCGGCACCTGATACTTGTCGGCGGCGAAATCGGTCAGCCGCTTGCGGATCTGGCGAGCGGCGTCCTGCGCCGCCATGCCGTTGAGGTCGGCGCCGGACGATGCGGCCGTCGGCGAGGTGTTCGGCACCTTGGCGGTGGTGGTGGCGGTGATCTTGACCCGGTCGAGGTCTATCTGGAACTCCTCGGCCACGACCTGCGCCACCTTGAGGTGCAGGCCCTGGCCCATCTCGGTGCCGCCATGGTTCATATGGACGGAGCCGTCGGCATAGACATGCACCAGCGCGCCGGCCTGGTTCGCCTCCGTCTTGGTGAAGGAGATGCCGAACTTCACCGGAGTCAGCGCCAGTCCGCGCTTGATGAAGCGGCTGTTGTTGTTGAAGGCGCTGATCTCGCGGCGTCGCCGCGCATAGTTGGCGCTTGCCTCCAGCTCGGCCACGATGCGCTGGATGATGCAGTCCTCGACCTTTTGATGGTATGGCGTGACGCTGCGCTCGCCGATCGCCTCCATCGGATCGTAGAAATTCAGCTTGCGGATCTCGAGCGAGTCCTTGCCGACGGCGAAGGCAACCTCGTCGATGACGCGCTCCGCGCCGACCATGCCTTGTGGACCGCCGAAGCCGCGGAAGGCGGTGTTGGAGACGGTGTTGGTGTAGAGCGGCGCCGATTTCGCATGCACCGCAGGATAGAAATAGGCGTTGTCGCAGTGGAACAGCGCGCGGTCGCCGACCGGACCGGAGAGGTCGGCGGAGAACCCGCAGCGCAGCGCATAGGTGAAATCGACGCCCAGGATATTACCCTCGTCATCGAAGCCGACCTCGTAGTCGATGGCGAAGTCGTGCCGCTTGCCGGTGGCGGTCATGTCCTCGTCGCGGTCGAGCCGGATCTTCACCGCGCGCTTCAGCTTCTTGGCGGCGATCGCCGCGATGGCCGCGCACTGGTTGGCCTGCGTCTCCTTGCCGCCGAAGCCGCCGCCCATGCGGCGCACTTCGACTGTCACCGCATGGCTCGGCACGCCGAGCGCATGGGCGACCAGATGCTGCGTCTCGCTCGGGCCCTGCGTCGAGCAATAGACGACGACCTCGTCGTCCTCGCCGGGGATCGCAAGAGAAACCTGGCCTTCGAGATAGAAATGATCCTGGCCGCCGAGCCACATGCGGTTCTTGATGCGGCGCGGGGCGGCGGCGATCGCCGCGGCCGCATCGCCGCGCTTCAGGATCAGCGGCGTGGTGACCTGCTTGTCGTTGACCGGGTCGAGGTTCCAGATGTCGATGACGGCCGGAAGCTCGTCATACTCGATTTTTGCGAGACGCGCCGCGCGGCGCGCTTCCTCACGCGTCTCGGCAACCACGGCGAAAATCGGCTGGCCGTAAAACTCAACCTTGCCTTCGGCGAGCACCGGATCGTCATGCATGTTGCTCGGCGAAACATCGTTCT
Source organism: Mesorhizobium sp. CA16 (assembly GCF_020165175.1). Classification (NCBI taxonomy): domain Bacteria; kingdom Pseudomonadati; phylum Pseudomonadota; class Alphaproteobacteria; order Hyphomicrobiales; family Phyllobacteriaceae; genus Mesorhizobium; species Mesorhizobium sp. CA16. Next base: position 121,744 of record NZ_JAIUHP010000010.1, on the reverse strand, counting down.
CGCCGGGCACGTCGGCATGGGTCAGCACGTCGACGACGCCCGGGGCTGAGCGCACGGCCGACAGGTCGACGCTTTTCAGCGTGCCGTGCGCGATCTTGGAGAGGCCGAGGCCGATATGCAGCGTGCCGGCAGGCTCCGGCATGTCGTCTATATAGACGGCCGCGCCGCTGACATGCTTGTGCGCGGAATCGTGCCGCTGGTCGGTGGCGACACCGCCGACGATTTTTTCCGCCTTGAGGTTCGGGGTGGCGTGCTTGTTCATCAGGCCGCCTCGTTGCGCGAGACCTGGAACAGCGCTTTCGTTCCGGTCGTCTCGATATAGAAGCGCAGCAGAAGGTTCTTTGCCGCCAGCGCCCGGTATTCGGCGGTCGCGCGCATGTCGGTCAGCGGCGTGAAGTCGCTGGCGTATTCGGCCATCGCGGCCTCCACCGTCGCTTCACTCCAGGTTTTGCCAACAAGCGCCTTTTCGACTGCCGCGGCGCGCTTCGGCGTCGCCGCCATGCCGCCATAGGCGATGCGGATGTCGGCTACCGCGCCATCCTTGGCCAAGGTCAGGTAGAATGCCCCGAGCGTCGCGGTGATATCCTCGTCGCGGCGCTTGGTGACCTTATAGACGGCAAACTTCGTGTCCTTTGCCGGCACCGGCACATGCACGGATTCGACGAATTCGCCAGGCTGACGGTCCTGCTTGCCATAGGCGATGAAGAAGGTTTCGAGCGGTATGGTGCGGCGGGCCTCGCCCTGGCGGAGCGTGAGCTGCGCGCCGAGCGCGATCAATGGCGGCGGCAAGTCGCCGATCGGCGAGCCGTTGGCGATGTTGCCGCCGATGGTGCCCATGTTGCGCACCTGTTCGCCGCCGATGCGGTCGACGAGCGGACCCAATGCCGGGATGCGCTTCGACAGCGTCTCGAAGGCTTCGGTGTAGGTCACGCCGGCGCTGATGGTGATGACGCCGTCTTTTTCCGAGGTCGTACGCAAGCCGTCGAGGCCGCCGATGAAGATCGCCGGCGAGATGTCGCGCATATGCTTGGTGACCCACAGGCCGACATCGGTCGAGCCGGCGACGATGGTGGCGCCAGGTTCCTTCTCGAGGAAGGCTGCGAAATCGTCGACGCTGGCCGGCACGATCAGCCGCGCCTTGCCCGACCCGATCTCGACCCTGGCGCCATCGCGCAGTGCCTTCAGCCGCGCGGTGATGTCGTCGCGCTCCACGGCCAGCGGATCCTTAGCCGCCCTGCCGTAGCTCGAAATGGCGTGCGCGGCGCGCATGATCGCCTCATAGCCGGTGCAGCGGCACAGATTGCCCTGCAGAGCCTTTTCGATCGCCGCGTTGGACGGGTCGGGCGTCTTCATCCACAGTCCGTAGAGCGACATAATGAAGCCCGGCGTGCAGAAGCCGCATTGCGAGCCGTGGAAATCGACCATCGCCTGCTGCACCGGATGCAGTTTTTCACCGTCGCCGCGCAGATGCTCCACGGTGACGACATGGGTGCCGTCGAGCGAGCCCACGAAGCGGATGCAGGCATTGACGCTTTCATAGACGAGACCTTCGGTGGAGAGCTTGCCGACCAGCACCGTGCAGGCGCCGCAATCGCCCTCGGCGCAGCCTTCCTTGGTGCCGCGCAGCGAGCGGTTGAGCCGCAGCCAGTCGAGCAAGGTCGCATCGGGCGCGACGTCTTTCAGCGCCACGTCGCTGCCGTTCAGGATGAAGCGTATTTCGTTGCGGGTCTCAGCCATGTCTCAGCTCCCCCGATAGGTCGAGTAGCCGTAAGGCGAAATCAAGAGCGGGACGTGGTAGTGCCGTGCTTCCGCCATGCCGAAGCGGATCGGCACGATGTCGAGGAAAGCAGGTTGCGGCAGGTCGATCCCCTGGCCGCGCAGATAGTCGCCGGCGGCGAAGACCAGCTCATATTCGCCGGTGCGGAAATCGGTGCCGGCAAGCAGCGGCGCGTCGCAGCGCCCGTCATCGTTGGTGGCGACGGTCTTGAGGTGCGTGCGGCCCTGGCCCTCGATGCGAAAAAGGCCTATCGACAGGCCCTTTGCAGGCTTGCCGGCCGCGGTGTCGAGCACATGGGTCGTCAGGCGCCCGCCATCGGCTTTCGACGTCTCTGCCACTGGCCGCCTCCCATCCCGGTTCAGTTTCAGGTCAATTGTGCGCCAATTAAAGGCTATGCATAAGCCCCGGTCGAGCGGAGCGTGGCAAAAAGCACTTTCAAAAATTTTCGGGGGAATGCATGCGCACTCCTTTCGATATCTTCATCTCGACCATCGGGCAGGAGCGGCAATGCGTTACGATCGGGACATGCGCGGTTACGGGGCAAATCCGCCGAATCCGAAATGGCCCGGCGGCGCGCATGTCGCGGTGCAGTTCGTCGTCAACTATGAAGAGGGCGGCGAGAACTGCGTGCTGCATGGCGACAAGGCTTCCGAAGCCTTCCTGTCGGAGATCGTCGGCGCGGCGCCCTGGGTTGGCCAACGCCACTGGAACATGGAATCGATCTATGAATACGGCGCGCGGGCCGGCTTCTGGCGGCTCCACCGGCTGTTCACCGAAGCGCAAGTGCCGGTGACCTGCTACGGCGTCGCCACGGCGCTGGCGCGCTCGCCCGACCAGGTCGCGGCGATGCAGGAGGCCGGCTGGGAAATCGCCTCGCACGGGCTGAAATGGATCGACTACCGCGACCACTCGGCCGAGGATGAGCGGCGCGATCTCGAAGAGACGATCAAGCTGCATTACGAGGTGACCGGCGCGCGGCCGACCGGCTGGTACACCGGCCGCACTTCGGTCAACACGGTACGGCTCGTCGCCGAGGAAGGCGGCTTCGACTACGTCTCCGATACTTATGACGACGAGCTGCCCTACTGGTTCGACCGCGACGGGCTGGAGAAGCCGCAGCTCATCATCCCCTACACGCTCGACGCCAACGACATGCGCTTCGCGACGCCGCAGGGCTTCAACTCCGGCGACCAGTTCTTCGCCTATCTGAAGGACAGTTTCGATACGCTCTATGCCGAGGGCAAGGCGGGCAGGCCGCGCATGATGAATATCGGCCTGCATTGCCGGCTGGTCGGCCGTCCCGGACGGGTCGCGGCGCTGAAGCGCTTTGTCGACTATGTGAAATCGCATGACAAGGTGTGGCTGACACGGCGCATCGACATCGCCAAACACTGGCGCGAGACGCACCCCTACGAGGCACCGGCGCTGCGGCCGTCGCGGATGGGGTTCGAGGAATTCGTGCATGCCTTCGGCGGCTTGTTCGAGCATTCGCCCTGGATCGCCGAGCGCGCCTACGAACTGGAACTCGGGCCCGCGCATGACAGCGCGGGCGGCCTGCACAATGCGCTCTGCCGCGTCTTCCGCGCCGCAACGGAAGCCGAACGGCTTTCCGTCCTCAACGCTCACCCGGACCTCGCCGGCAAGCTGGCGGCGGCCAAGCGGCTGACGCCGGAATCGGCCAAGGAACAGGCCTCCGCCGGGCTGGACGCGTTGACCGACAAGGAGCGCGAGCTGTTTTCGAAACTCAACGCCGCCTATGTCACCACCTTCGGCTTCCCTTTCATCATCGCGGTCAAGGGCAAGACCAAGGACGAAATCCTGGCGGAGTTCGAGGCGCGGATCGGCAACAGCCGCGGCACCGAGCTCGAAACCGCCTGCAAACAGGTCGAACGCATCGCGCTGCTTCGCCTGAAAGACATGCTCCCACTCTAATGTTTGTTTTTCACGCAATTCCGTATGGAAGGCCACGGCGAAGCCGCCGACCTAACCGCTTCATACTTTTCCTGGAATTGCTCTGAGGGCCAGGACCGATGGATATGATCAAGACTGCCGAGCGAACCTATTACGCCCCGCATGGCGGCCATCCCGGCCAGAACGAGCTTCTGACCGGCCGCGCCGTCTTCACCGAGGCCTATGCGGTCATCCCCAGGGGCGTGATGCAGGACATCGTCACCAGCCCACTGCCGTTCTGGGACGAGACGCGGGCCTGGATCATCGCAAGGCCGCTCTCGGGCTTCGCCGAGACGTTCTCGCAATATATCGTCGAAGTCCTGCCGGGCGGCGGCAGCGACCGGCCCGAACTCGACGCCGGCGCCGAGGGTGTGCTGTTCGTCGTCGAGGGCGAGCTCACCGTTTCGCTTGCCGGCAAGAAACATGTGCTTGCCTCCGGCGGCTTTGCCTTCCTGCCGCCGTCGAGCGGCTGGACGGTGCGCAACGAGAGCGGCAGCGCCGTTCGCTTCCACTGGATTCGCAAGGCCTATGAGGCGGTCGAAGGCCTCGACGCGCCGGAAGCCTTCTTCTCGAGCGACCAGGACGTGGCGCCGAGCCCGATGCCGGGCACGGAAGGGCGCTGGGCAACGACCCGCTTTGTCGACCCGGCCGACATGCGCCACGACATGCACGTCACCATCGTGACGCTGAAGCCGGGCGCGGTCATCCCCTTCGCCGAAACCCACGTCATGGAGCACGGGCTCTACGTGCTGGAAGGCAAGGCGGTCTACCGCCTCAACCAGGACTGGGTCGAGGTCGAAGCGGGCGATTTCATGTGGCTGCGCGCCTTCTGTCCGCAGGCCTGCTATGCCGGCGGCCCCGGCAATTTCCGCTACCTGCTCTACAAGGACGTCAACCGGCACGCCAGGCTTGGTGGCTATCTTGGGGGCAAGGCGCGGTGAGCCGCATCGTCGCCCGACCGCTGACCCGCGAGACCTTCGCGCCCTTCGGCGACGTCATCGACATGGGCGGCGATAACCGCTACCCGATCAATGCTGGCAAGGCGATGCGCTATCACGACCTCGCCACCGCGGAAGCCGCAGGCCCGAACGCGCGCGTGCTGATCTCGATGGTGCGCGGCACGCCCTATGAGATGCCGCTGAAGCTCACCATGGTCGAGCGCCATCCGCTCGGCAGCCAGGCCTTCATCCCGCTGTCGCCGCGGCCGTTCCTGGTGGTCGTCTGCCATGACACCGAAGACGGCCCGGGTGAGCCGCATGCCTTTCTCGTCGGCCCCGGACAAGGCATCAACTACCGCCGGAACCTCTGGCACGGCGTGCTGACGCCGATCGGCGAGGAACAGGATTTCCTCATCGTCGACCGCGGCGGCGACGGCCCCAATCTCGAAGAGTTCCATTTCTCGCATCCTTACGAGATCCACCTTCCCTGAAAGCTCGCGATCCCCATGACCGACATTTCGCTGATCGACCGCCTGCTCGATGTGATCGAGCACGACATCGTGCCGAAGACGGCGCAAGGCGTCGCCCATGGCAACAAGCTGTTCGGCGCCGCGATCCTGCGGAAAGACAACCGCTCGCTGGTGCTGGCCGAGACCAACAACGAGATGGAAAATCCGCTCTGGCATGGCGAGGTGCACTGCCTGAAGCGCTTCTACGAGATGCCCAAGGCCGAGCGCGTCGACACCAACGATGCGCTGTTCGTCGCCACGCACGAGCCCTGCTCGCTCTGCCTGTCGGCGATCACCTGGACCGGTTTCGACAATTTCTACTATCTCTTCAGCCATGAGGATTCGCGCGACAGTTTTGCCATCCCGCATGATCTCAGGATTCTGAAGGAGGTCTTCACCCTTGACCCCGGCGGCTACAACGCCGAGAACGCCTATTGGAAGAGTTTTTCCATACGCAGGCTGGTCAGGGCTTTGCCCGACGCTGAGCGCAAGCGGCTGGAGGCTCGGATCGGCAGGATTTCGGCGCGCTATGACGAGCTGTCGGAGGCCTATCAGGCAAGCAAGGCCGACAACGACATTCCGCTGAACTGACGCGGCTTTCCCGATCTTGAATTGCCACCTTTATGGTGGCATATTGGGTTATGGAGAAACGCAGGCCCACTTACGATCTTGGTGCGATCAAGACGACGTTTGGGTCTGCCGACACGCTGGCGATCACGATATCAGCGCTGCGCGATGCCATTGGTCTCGGCTTCGATCGCACGAGTGTCGTCGAGGTGATTGGCACCATGACACCAAAGATGTTCGTAAAATCGATGACGACGTTCGCGGATCATCGGGTCTGGCAAGATGTTTACCATGTCCCAGCGCGCGATCTGATCCTCTATGTGAAATTTCAGGCGGATGTCGTGACTGAATTCACGGTTGTGGCATTCAAGGAGAAATAGCCATGGCAAGAAAAGAGAGGCTTGAAACGATGACCTCCCCGGAAACGGGAGAGACGCTGACGCGCGGGGTTCGTCCATTCGCCGTGACCTACAAGGGCGAGAGCATGACGGTCGACCTGCCCGGCTATTATCCAGCTTCGGATGGCGAGAGCGTGCATGTCGGGGACGACATGGCTGCCGTCGATGCCGCTCTGCGCATTCTCAAGGAAAAGATCGACGGCGTGCCGGCGCCAGAAACTATCCGGCGCATGCGCGCAAAGCTAAAGCTGTCGCAGCGCGAGGCGGGTTCCCTGTTCAAGGTCGGAGAGAATGCTTTTGACAAATATGAAAGAGGCCTCATCGAGCCGAGTGGGCCGACCATTCAGTTGATGACGCTGCTCGAGAAACATCCCGAATTGCTCGACGAATTGCGCTAACGACCCAGGTCGCATTTTTTGATGCTCCAGTCGCGAATGGCGATTGAAAGTCGGCGCACCGCGTAGCGTTATGCGCCCCATGAAAACCGTCACCGATTTCTCCCGCAAAGTCGTCGAATTTCCCGATATGGGCATCGTCATGCCGGATGGCTGCCGGCTGTCGGCGCGCGTCTGGATGCCGGAGGACGCGGCCGCCAATCCGGTGCCGGCGATCCTCGAGCACCTGCCCTACCGCAAGCGCGACGGCACCATCTTCCGCGATCAGCTGACCCATCCCTATTTCGCCGGCCACGGCTACGCCTCGATCCGCGTCGACATGCGCGGCAATGGCGATTCCGAAGGGCTGATGGACGACGAATATTCCGAGCAGGAATTGCAGGATGCCTGCGACGTCATCGCCTGGGCGGCGGCGCAGCCCTGGTGCAACGGCAATGTCGGCATGATGGGCATTTCCTGGGGCGGCTTCAACTGCCTGCAGGTGGCGGCGAAGCAGCCGCCGGCGCTGAAGGCGGTGATCAGCCTGTGCTCGACGGTCGACCGCTATGCCGACGACATCCATTACAAAGGCGGCTGCCTGCTCCTGGAAAATTTCGGCTGGGCCTCAACGATGCTGTCCTATTCGTCGCGGCCTCCGGATCCGGCGATTGCCGGCGGCAACCGCTGGCGGGATTTGTGGCTTAGCCGGCTGGAAAACCAGCCTTTCCTTCTGCCGCTCTGGCTCAGCCACCAGCATCGCGACGCCTATTGGAAACGCGGCTCGATCTGCGAGGATTTTTCGGCTGTTCAGGCGGCCGTGCTGTCGATCGGTGGCTGGCATGACGGCTACCGCAACACGATCTCCAATCTCGTCACCAACATCGAGTCGCCGGTCAAAGGTATCGTCGGTCCCTGGATCCACAAATATCCGCATTACGCCGGGCCCAAGCCGGCGATCGGCTTCCTGCAGGAAGCGCTCCGCTGGTGGGACCGCTGGCTGAAGGGCGCTGAAACCGGCGTCGAGGCCGATCCGGCCTACCGCGCCTATGTGATGGACAGCGTGCGCCCGGCGCGCTGGCATCCCGAGCGGCCGGGCCGCTGGGTGGCCGAGCAGACCTGGCCGTCGGCCAACATCAAGCTTGAGACGATCGAGCTCATCCCCGACGGCGCCAAGCCCGCGATCGTCGCGTCGCCGCAGACCTGTGGACTTGCCGGCGGCGAATATTTTCCCTTCACCTTCGGGCCGGAACTGCCGGGCGACCAACGCCTCGACGACGCGCTGTCGGTTTGTTTCGATCAACCCGAGCTCGGCGAGGCGATCGACATAGTCGGGGCGCCGGAGCTCGATCTCCAGCTTGCCTCCGACCGGCCGCACGCCAACATCGCGGTGCGGCTCTGCGACGTGCATCCGGACGGCGCTTCGGAGCTGATCTCCTATGGCGTGCTCAATCTCACGCACCGCAACTCGCATGAATTCCCCGAACCGTTGGTTCCCGGGCAGACGGTTTCGGCGCGCGTCGTGCTCGACCAATGCGCCTATCGTGTGCCGGCCGGCCACAAATTGCGCATCGCCGTTTCGACCGCCTATTGGCCGATGATCTGGCCCTCGCCGGAACCCGTACGGCTTGATCTCTCGACGGCGACGCTGAAGCTGCCGCGGCGTCCGCTGGCAAGAGGGGATGAGGTTTCATTCCCTGAGCCGGAAGGCGCGACGCCGTGGGCGACCGAGACGATCCGGCCGGCGAGTTCCGAACGCCATGTCGACCGCGACGAGAAGACCGGTCTGGTCACACTCTCCATAACCGACGATTTCGGCGAGGTGCGCGACCTCGATCACGGACTGGCCAATGGCAGCATCGTGCGCGAGACATGGACGATCCATCCCGACGACCCGCTGTCGGCCACCGGAGCCACGCATTGGACGCAGACCTTGTCGCGCAATGAATGGTCGGTGCGGACCGAGACTTTTGCCGAGATGCGATCGGACGCCGCAAACTTCATCGTCAGCGCCAGAATCGAAGCCTATGAGGGCGAAAAGCTGATCTTCGAACGCGACTTCGAGCAGGCGATTCCCCGCTCGCGGGTTTGAGTCGGAACAAGATTGGTCCAAATGCGACGTGCGATTTACGCCACCGTATGTCGCATTCGGTCTTGCCTGCCGCTTTCCCTTACGGTCATTATCTCCTCCAATAGCAAGAAACGACCATAAGGTCGGATACCCAGAGTGAGGAACCATAATGTCCAACGAACTCGACTATCTCAGCCGGCGAGTCGCGGCCGGAAAACTTAGCCGTCGCGATTTTCTCGGTCGCGCCGCGGCGCTCGGCGTCACCGCTACCTTCGCCAACTCGCTGCTCTCCAGCGCCGTGCGCGCTGCCGGCCCGGTCAAGGGCGGCACGCTGAAGGCCGGCCTGGTCGGCGGAGAATCCACCAACAGCCTCGATCCGGCCCTGTTCATGACCCAGGTGCCCTTCGCCTTCGGCAAAATGTGGGGCGAATTGATCGTGGAGCTCTCGCCCGACGGCAAGCTGGAGAACCGCATCGCCGAGGAGATCGGCTCTTCGGACGACGCCAAGGTCTGGACGCTGAAAATCCGCGACGGCATCGAATTCCACAACGGCAAGACGGTTACCGCAGAAGACGTCGCGGCCACGCTCGAGCGTCATTCGGACGAGAAGTCCAAGTCCGGCGCGCTGGGCTACATGAAGGGCATCGACACCATCAAGGTCAACGGCAAGGAAGTGGTGCTGACGCTGAAGGAGCCCAACGCCGACCTCCCCTACCTCCTCAGCGACTATCACCTGATCGTGCAGCCGAACGGCGGCAAGGACAAGGCCGATGCGGGCATCGGCGCCGGTCCGTACAAGGTCAAGGTCAATGAGCCCGGCGTGCGCCATGGCGGCGAACGCTTCGCCAATTACTGGCAGGGCGACAAGATGGGCCACGCCGACCAGATCGAAATCATCGTCATCAACGATGCGACAGCGCGCACGGCGGCCCTGCAGGGCGGCCAGGTCAACATGATCAACCGCGTCGAGCCGAAGATCGTCGATCTGATCAAGCGCGTGCCTGGCGTCACCATCCGCAACCACTCCGGTCCGGGCCACTACGTGTTCATCATGCATTGCAACACGGCGCCGTTCGACAACAATGATCTCAGGATGGCGTTGAAGCTGGCGATCGACCGCGAGGAGATGTTGAAAAAAGTGCTGCGCGGCTACGGCTCGCTCGGCAACGATTTCCCGATTAACGCCTCCTACCCGCTATTCACCGAGATCGAGCAGCGCAAGTACGATCCGGACAAGGCCAAATTCCACTACAAGAAGTCCGGCCATGACGGCCCTGTGCTGCTTAGGACCTCGGACGTCGCCTTCCCGGGCGCTGTCGATGCATCCCAGCTTTTCCAGCAGAGCGCCGCCAAGGCCGGCATCAAGATCGAGCTCAAGCGCGAGCCCGGCGACGGCTATTGGAACGAAGTCTGGAACAAGCAGCCCTTCTGCGCCTCCTATTGGGGCGGTCGCTCGACCCAGGACCAGATGTACTCGACCGCCTATCTGTCGACCGCCGACTGGAACGACACGCGTTTCAAGCGCCCGGACTTCGACAAGATGGTGCTGGCCGCGCGCGCCGAACTCGACGAGGCCAAGCGCAAGGCGATCTACCACGACATGGCCGTCATGGTGCGCGACGAAGGCGGCCTGATTCTGCCGATGTTCAATCAGTTCATCGACGCAACAGGCCCCAAGGTGGCTGGCTGGGTGGAGGATCCGCATCAGGAGCTTTGCAACGGCTACGCGCTGGCGAAGTGCTGGCTCGAAGCCTGAGCACGGCCTTGCGGAGATGTCCTCACCCATCGTGAAACTGGTGGCCCAGCGCATTGCGCTGGGCATCCTCCTTCTGCTGGCCGTTTCGGTCCTGATCTTCGCCGGCACGCAGATTCTGCCCGGCGACGTCGCGCAAGCCATCCTTGGACAATCGGCGACCCCGGAGTCGCTGGCCAATCTGCGCGAGCAGCTCGGGCTCAACCAGCCTGCCTATATCCGTTACTTCCACTGGCTGGGCGGCGTGCTGACCGGCGATCTCGGCACCGCCATGTCGAGCGGCCAGGACATCGCGACTTCGATCAAGGAACGGCTGTGGAATACGCTGTTCCTGGCCTTCTGGGCGGCCATCGTGGCTATCCCGCTGGCGATCACGCTTGGGTTGATCGCGGTGCGCTACCGCAATGGCTGGGTCGACAAGCTGATCTCCGGCGTGGCGCTTGCCTCGACCTCCTTCCCGGAGTTCTTCATCGGGTATCTGCTCGTCTTCTACTTCGCAGTCCAGCACCAGTGGTTCCCGGCCATCTCAACCGTCTATGACGGAATGTCTTTGGGTGAGCGCCTGCAGGCTATCGCGCTGCCTGCGGCGGCGCTGACTCTGGTGGTGCTCGCCCATATGATGCGCATGACGCGTGCGGCGATCCTCAACGTCATGCAGTCGGCCTATGTCGAGACGGCGGAACTCAAGGGGCTGTCGGCCGCTGCCGTTATACGCAAGCATGCCTTCCCGAACGCGATCGCGCCGATCATCAACGTCGTCATGCTCAACCTTGCCTATCTGGTGGTCGGCGTCGTCGTGGTCGAGGTGATCTTTGTCTATCCAGGCATGGGGCAATATCTGGTCGACCACGTCACGAAGCGCGACGTGCCGGTCGTGCAGGCGGTCGGCTTGATCTTCGCCGCCGTCTATATCACCCTCAACATCATCGCAGACATTGCGGCGATCGTCGCCAATCCGCGACTCAGGCATCCGAAGTAGGGGGCGGCCGATATGCTCGATATCAGACGCATCCCCCTGCCATCGCTGGCCGGCCTGGTGCTGACCGCGCTGTTCGTGCTGGCGGCAATCTTCGCGCCCTTGATCGCGCCGCACGGCAACGCCGAGATCATCGGCGACGTGTGGGAGCCGATGTCGGCCGCGCACTGGCTGGGCACCGACAATCTCGGCCGCGATCTGTTGTCGCGCATGATCTACGGCGCCCGCATCACGCTGTTCATCGCGGTGCTGGCGACGGCACTGTCCTTCTCGCTCGGCGCCATTCTCGGCTTTTCGGCGGCGGTATTCGGCGGCTGGTACGACACGATCCTGTCGCGGCTCGTCGACCTCCTCATGTCGATCCCGACGCTGATCATGGGCCTCGTCGTGCTTTCGGTGCTGCCGTCGAACCTGGTGACGCTGATCCTGGTCATGGGCATCCTAGATTCGACCCGCGTCTATCGATTGTCGCGCGCGGTCGCCGTCGACATCAACGTCATGGACTATGTCGAGGCAGCGAAGCTGCGCGGCGAAGGCAGCGGCTGGATCATCTTCCGGGAGATCCTTCCCAATGCGCTGTCGCCGCTGGTCTCGGAACTCGGGCTGCGCTTCATCTATGCCGTGCTGTTCCTGTCGACGCTGTCCTTCCTCGGCCTCGGCGTGCAGCCGCCGGATGCCGACTGGGGCGGCATGGTGAAGGAGAACAAGGACGGCATCGTGTTCGGCATTCCGGCGGCGCTCATCCCGGCGGCGGCGATCGCGGCACTTGCGATCTCGGTCAATCTCGTCGCCGACTGGGTGCTCAATCGGACAACAAGCCTGAAGGGAGGACGCGGCTGATGGTTGACGGCAAAGCAAAGTCCGGTCCTCTCCTCGACATCCGCAACCTGCGCATTGAAGCGACGGTCTATCCGCCGGGTGAAGCACCGAGAACCATCACGCTTGTCCACGACGTTTCGCTGACGCTGGAGAAGGGCAAGGTGCTTGGGCTGATCGGCGAGTCCGGCGCCGGCAAGTCGACCATCGGCCTGTCGTCGATGGGCTATGGCCGCGGCGGCGTGCGCATCACCGGCGGCGAGGTCATCCTCAACGGCCGCGACATACTGAAAGGCGGCAAGGAAGGCCTGCGCAAGCTGCGCGGCCGCGAAGTCTGTTATGTCGCCCAGTCGGCGGCGGCGGCCTTCAATCCGGCGCACCGGCTGATGGACCAGGTGGTGGAGGCTACCCTCCTGCACGGCACCGCGACCCGCGCCGAAGCCGAGAAACGCGCCGTCGCCCTGTTCAGGAAGCTCAGCCTGCCCAATCCCGAAACGATCGGCCAACGCTTCCCGCACCAGGTATCGGGCGGCCAGCTGCAGCGCGTGATGACGGCGATGGCGCTGTGCTCCGAGCCGGACCTGATCGTCTTCGACGAGCCGACGACGGCCCTCGACGTGACGACGCAGATCGACGTGCTGTCAGCGATCAAGGATGCCATCCGCGACACCCATGTCGCGGCCCTTTACATCACCCACGATCTAGCCGTCGTGGCACAGGTGTCCGACGAGATCATGGTGCTGCGTCACGGCCGGCTGGTCGAATGGGGCGGCACCCACCAGATCATCAAGGAGCCGCGCCAGGAATACACCAACGCCCTGGTCTCGGTGCATCAGATCGAACACCAGGAACAGCAGCCGGGCACGACGCCGATGCTATCGGTGAAGAACGTGACGGCCGCCTATGGCGGCGGCCACGTCAAGGTGCTGAAGAACGTTTCGGTCGACATTTTTCCAGGCCAGACGCTGGCCGTGGTCGGCGAGAGCGGTTCCGGCAAATCGACGCTGGCGCGCGCCATCACCGGTCTCTTGCCGCCCGAGAAAGGTAGCGTTGTCTTCGACGGCCGCACGCTTGCCAACAGGCTCGCCGACCGGCCGAAGGAGGACCTTCGCCAGCTGCAGATGATCTACCAGATGGCCGACGTGGCGATGAATCCGCGCCAGACGGTAGGCACCATCATCGGCCGGCCGCTGGAGTTCTATTTCGGCATGAAGGGCCGCGAGCGCGACAAGCGCGTCGCCGAGCTGCTCGACGAGATCGAGATGGGCAAGGGCTTCGTCGACCGCTATCCGGCCGAGCTTTCCGGCGGCCAGAAGCAGCGCGTCTGCATCGCCCGCTCGCTCGCCGCCAAGCCGAAGCTGATCATCTGCGACGAGGTGACCTCGGCGCTCGATCCGCTTGTCGCCCACGGCATCCTCAAGCTGCTACTCAACTTGCAGCAGATCGAGAAGGTGGCCTACCTTTTCATCACCCACGATCTGGCGACGGTTAAGTCGATCGCCGATTCAATCGCTGTGATGTACCGCGGCGAGGTGGTGCGCTACGGATCTAAAAGCAAGGTGCTGACGCCGCCCTTCGACGCCTACACCGACCTTCTGTTGTCCTCCGTTCCCGAAATGGAGATCGGCTGGCTGGAGAAGGCCATCAAGGGCCGGCGCATGGAAAGCGCCGGCAACTGACGCAATTCCCGCACAACTGTTAAGCGGCTTCCGCACGGAGTAGCGTCGCCGCCAATGCCAAGAAGGTCGGCGGCTGGGTGAAGAATCCGAATGGCGAGATGATGGACGGCTATGCGCTCAACGAGTGCTGGCTGAACGCCTGATATCAAGCTATCCAAAGCAGCGCCGCGTGTCCGCGCGACACGCGGCGCTGCTGTTTTCGATGCATGGGAACCGCCGTGGCGCTCAAATCCAAACTGCTGCTCATCATCCTCGACGGCGTGCCCTACCGGAACTGGCGCCGGCTGATGGGCAATCTCGAAGGCTGGGCGCAGTCGGGCGAGGCGCAGGTGTGGAAGATGCGCTCGGTGCTGCCGTCGACCTCCGCCTGCTGTTACGCCTCGATCCACACCGGTATCACGCCGCAGGTGCACGGCATTCTTTCCAACGAGAACCGCTTTCGCGTCACGCAGCCGGACATTTTTTCGGAAGTGAGCAAGGCCGGCGGCAGGACGGGCGCGGTGACCCATTCCTACTGGTCGGAATTCTTCCGCTCGTATCCGTTCGACCTTATTGAGGACATGGAATTTGACGAGCCAAGCGGGCCGATCACGCATGGCCGCTTCCACACCATGACCGGCTACAATCTCAAGAATCAGATGACGCCAAGCGACGTCGACCTGTTCGCGACGCTGACTATGCTGACCAAACGCCATCGCATCGACTACGGCATCCTCCACACCTGCACGCTGGACTCGATGGGTCACCGCTTCGGCCATGACTGCCACGAGATGGACCATGCCTGCTACGCGATGGACGGAATGCTCGCCGCCTTCCTGCCGCAATGGCGCGCAGCCGGCTATGAAGTGATCGTGACGGCCGACCATGGCCAGACGGGCCGCGGCCACCATGGCGGCCATGATGACGAGATGCAGGATTTCGCGCTCTATTATTTCGGACCTGCGAAGGGGCCCGAGGCCGACACGCTGCTCGACCAGCTGCAGCTTGCGCCGACGGTGCTGAGCCGGCTCGGTGTGACGATACCGGAGACGATGAAGGCGAAGGCGTTTTTGGGGTAAGCGCGGCCTTTCCCTTCTCCCCATGTGGGAGAAGGTGGATCGGCGCGCAGCGCCGAGACGGATGAGGGGTGTTCCAGCGCAGTGAGACGTTGGCATTCCCTGGAGCACCCCTCATCCGTCGCCTTCGGCGACACCTTCTCCCACAAGGGGAGAAGGAAAAGCGTCCCTACTGGCAACCTCCCCGCTCTTCAGTTAGCCTCCAAGAAATCCTTGGCGGAGGGTGAACCTTTTTGGACCGATCAGCGACAGAGCTTCGAGGAGCCAGGCGGCTCGACCGGCCATGAATGCGGCGACGGAAACCGATCGCGCGCTTGTGGACCGGGTCGCGAAGGGCGACCGGGCCGCCGTCCGGCTCCTGTTCATGCGTCACCACGCGCGGATCTACCGCTTCGTGGCGCGCCAGACGGGATCGGAAATGATGGCCGACGATATCACGAATGAGGTTTTTCTGGAGCTGTGGAAACAGGCGCCCAGTTTCGAGGGCCGCTCTGAAGTTTCCACGTGGCTGCTCGGCATCGCCCGCTTCAAGGCGCTATCCATGCTGCGCAAGAAGAAGGAAGACTGGATCGACGACGACGATGCGGCGCAGGTTCCCGACGGCGCCGACACGCCGGAAGTCGTGACCATGAAGGAAGACAAGGCCGCCGCCTTGCGGCGCTTCGTCGATGCCCTGCCGGAAGAACACCGCACGGTGATCGACCTTGCCTATTATCATGGCCAGTCGGTGACCGAGATCGGCGAGGTGCTCGACATCCCGGTCGCGACCGTCAAGACCAGGATGTTCTACGCCCGCAAGAAACTCGGCGAAGCCCTCAAGGCCGCCGGTTACGACAGGGGTTGGCCATGAGCGCCGCTGAAAAGATGTCGCGTCGGGACGAGATGGAAACGCTGCTGCCGTTCTACCTGAACGGCTCGCTGGAAGGCGCCGAGCTGGAGGCCGTCGAGGAGTGGCTGGCCACCGATCCGGCGGCGATGAATGCGCTTGGCGAAGCGGAGGCCGAGTTCTCCGGCACCGCAGCCGCCAACGAGGCGATCCGGCCGCCCGCCGACGCGTTCTCCCGCTTCTCCAAGGCGCTGGACGCCGAGTCCGGTCCGGTGCGCACGCCCGGCCAATCCTGGCTGGCAAGAGTCTTCGGCAGGGTGACGGCAATGCCTGCCGGCGTCGCCTGGGCGGCCGCCGCGGCGCTGCTTGCGCTGGTCATCGTGCAGTCCTTCGAACAGCCGGGCGGCAAGGGCAACGACTTCGAAGTGGCCGGCGCCCAGGACGATCTGGCGAAGCTGCCTTTCGCGCTGGTCAAGTTCAAGCCGGATGCGAAGATGGCCGATATCGCCGCCTTCCTCGGCCAGAACGGGTTGAAGATCGCCGGCGGCCCGACCGCGGACGGCGTGTTCCACCTGACGATCCCGGCCAGCACGGCGGCCGATTACGACAAGCTCGTCGGTCTTATTGCCGCCCAGCCTTTCGCGGAGGCTGTGGTGCAGGGAAGGAAACCGGCCGATGGCGGCTAAGGCGGTCATTCTGCATGCGGCTCTCCTTGCGGCGGCGGCGTTTGTCGCCGCGCCTGCCTCCGCGCAGACCAACGATCCGAACCTGACGCAAAAACAGCTCGATTGCCTGGACCGCACGACGGCGGCCGGTGGCGGCTGCAACAAGGACAGCGGCCGCGCAGATGGCGGTAGGAGCAAGGACGCAGCCAAGGGCGGCGCGGTGTTCCTGCCGGCGCTGATCGTCGATCTGTTCCCGAACCCGCCGGCGCCCACGGCCCCGCAAACGCCGGCACCGTCCAACGGAACATCGTCGTCGAACGGTTCGAACAACACGCGGCTACCCGCTCCGACGCCGAGCGGGCCGGTCACGGTGCCGCAAGGCCTCAACCTCGCGGAGCCGCCGCGGGCGATCGCCGGCGAGTTCGTGCCCGACGAGGTGCTGGTGACGGTCGACGGCGGCTCCGGGGTCGTACAGCAGATCGCCAGTTCCTTCGGCCTGCAGGTGCGCTCGCAGCGCCAGTCGCGGCTGCTCGGCGCGACCCTGGTGCGCTTCGGCATCACCGACGGGCGGCCCGTCGGCGTGGTCCTGGCGCAGCTCGCAGCCGATGGGCGCACGCAGCGGCGCGAGCCGAACCATATCTATTCGCTGCAACAGGCGGCGGGCATCGTCAACTATGCCTTCGAGCGCATCGCGCTCGATGCCAAGGCGGCGAGCGGCGAGAATGTGCGGGTCGCCGTCATCGACACCGGCATTGACGACAGCAACCCGGCGCTCGCCGGCGTGATTGCCGGCCAATACGATGCCATGCCCAATGTGGCGATCGAGAAACGCGACCACGGCACCTCGGTCGACGGACTGATTGCCGGTGTCGGTCCGCTGGAAGGCATGGCGCCGGGCGCCAGGATCTATCACGCGCGCGCCTTCGAAGGCGGCAAGTCGACCATGGACGTCATCCTGTCGGCGCTCGACTGGGCGGCTAGCCAGGACGTACGCATCATCAATATGAGCTTCGTCGGGCCGAAGAACGACCTGCTCGGCACTGCCTGCCGGAATGCGCGGGGGCTGGGCATGGTGCTGGTGGCCGCCGCCGGCAACAACGGCCCGAAGGCGCCCTATGGCTATCCGGCGGCCTTCGACGGCGTGATCGCCGTGACCGCCACCGACGCCAAGGACGGGCTGATGCCGCAGGCTAATCGCGGCGCCTATGTCTTCATCTCGGCGCCGGGCGTCGAGATGGTGGCGCCGAGCGGCGACGGCTCCGACGTGGTGACCGGCACCTCCTTCGCCGCCGCGATCGTATCCGGCGCCATCGCCAATCTGATCCACGCTGCGCCCGATCGCTCTGCCGATGGCATCGAGAAGGCGCTGGCGGCGACGGCCAAGGATCTCGGGCCCAAGGGGCGCGACAATGACTTCGGCTATGGGTTGCTGGACATCAAGGCGGCGGACGCGGCGAAGGAGTGAGTTTGGGCAACCTGCGTTAGGGTCAAACTCAATCAACCGACTTGTCGTCGATGGCCGAGACCGGCAGGCAGTTGCCGGTCCATCTTGCATAGGCTTGCCGCAGCAAGGTTGCGCTAACCAACGACCAGACTGGATCACTCCTCTAAAGCATCAGCTTCTGAACTTGAGAGGTCGCGTCCAATCGGTGGGGAATAGGGACGCTTCTTACAGCGCTTTGGATCAAGCCTAAGATATACGCGCGCGAACGGACTGCTCAGGTCGGCGTCAGCATCGCGGAGGATCCGCTTTGACTCGTTCACTGTCTCAGCTTTGAGCGTTACATGATCTTGCTTCAGAATTTCCATGAGACTTCCAAGCTGTCCTCGCTCCTTACTCTCAAGAACAAGGTTAGCAAAAGTAAAAGCGTTCATATCCACCCACTTTCTGTGTATCGGAAACAACTTTACCCTCGGGTCTTGTTCATTGCGGCTCTTCAATTTGCGCGCCATGGCCTTCTTATTCCCTATTTAAGCGTCACCACATTGCCTTCCGTACGCTGGATCAGTCGGTCGACCTCTTCAAGTGCCCTTCTCGTAGTTGCGTCTCCTTCGATTCTCACGTATGTCCCGACCTTCTTTTCCTCGGACTTGAACTCCGGCGGCACCTTTACCGAAAATCCAATTACGACCTTGTGTTTATCTTCTCTTGAATTTGCGAGCCCGAGTGTACCGTCCTTGAAAGAGGCCGATGAGACGATTTCAATCTTAGGATTCACGTCGCCGTAGATCTTTGTCGTAAATTCCTGAGAGTAAGCCATCGCCGGCTTGTCATCTGTTCCCAGATGACCAAAGAGTTTCAGCGAAACAAAGTCACTCACCATATCAGCGATTCCGATCTTTCCGACGATCGGGTATACGAAATTTGGCTGTGTCGAAAAGAATCCTGGGCGAACATCGCCTGATTTCGGATCACAGTAATCGTGATCGAGATCGTTGAGAAGGAAATGGAACGTATCCGTTAGCGTAAAAGTCTGAACTCCGTTTCTAGATCGATTTATTCCGGTCTTAAAGGGTATTGAGACCGTCCCATTGGTGATAGCATTCAAAAAATTCAAATCAAGGCTTGCGTCATTTGTTTCTGTAATATCCAAATTGAAGTCGTAAGCGATGACAGTAGGGTCGAAATACTCGACGTACGCGTAATCGGCCGGTATAAGCTTCTTCCAGTCGATCGACCAGAGCTTTATTTTTCGATCTCTAATCTTCCGGGCAACATCCTGCCCATACGGATCGTCGTCGTTATAGATTAGCCACCCGGCATACACGTCCGCTATGCCCTGCAGGGCCTCGCAGCGAACCTTTCTGACGATCTCGGGTGCGTAATACCTTGTCATGTCGTGCACGGTCGGTCTTACCGCGCACGCAGAGACTGCAGAGGTTACAGCCACAACAAAAGCCACGCGTCGATGATATCGCAACGTGCCCCTCCCCCGACCTTTTATTTAGGCCAATCCGTTATTTTTTATTAATTTCGCAGAAAAACATTCTATTAGCAACTACTACACCAAAGTTACTGCTAAGGGTATGTTTCGCTTTATAGTTTTTCCAATACGGACCCATGTGGTAGGGTCTTGCAAGCAGGAAGCCATGAAATGACGGTTCGTGCCGAAAATCATGATCGACAATGCGGCGCAGGGCTGCCGTTCACTGTGGAAGACGGAGAGCGGCTGACGTCGTCGCTCAAGGCGATTGAGTTTCCGTCTCTAAACCGGCGCGCGCCCCTGCCATCGGTCCCCACGCACAGGTCGACTGGCCAGACCTTGCCGCGCGCGCCCTCTTCCAGACCTCACAGGGCCCAGTCATTCGACAAATAGGCGCGAACATCCTAGTTCTTACCGATGAATGCCGATCTTCCCGAACTTCGGGGCGCTCGCCTCATCCTTCGCAGACCAATTCCCGAAGATGTGGAAGCGCGGCTAGCGCTCGGTCGGCATCGCGAGATCGTTGAAGCCTACGGTGGGATATTCGACCCCAACACAACCTTTACCCGAGCCGATGCCGAAGCAGCCATTCGCTTCATCGAGCAACAGGACTATGCATGGGTGATCGATGCAGGTTGCTTTGTCGGTCATGTGCGCCTTCACAGCATAGACTGGCACGATAAGAGGGCGGCCTTGGCCATCGGCATCGACGATCAAGCATATCTCGGCAAGGGATATGGCGCCGAAGCGATCAGGCTCGTCCTCGGTTATGCGTTTGGTCTTGGCCTGCACCGTGTGTTCCTGCGTGTATTATCGAGCAACTCCCGCGCGATCGCCTGCTACCGCAAATGCGGATTCGTGGAGGAGGGACGTGAGCGCGAAGCCGCATTGGTCAGCGGGGCTTGGCAGGACGACATCATTATGGGGCTGCTGGACAGAGAATTTGGTCCGTCTGAAGGTCGATCCGGTCGCTTCAAAAGAACTTAGGGTTTAACT
Organism: Mesorhizobium sp. CA16; assembly: GCF_020165175.1. Taxonomy (NCBI): domain Bacteria; kingdom Pseudomonadati; phylum Pseudomonadota; class Alphaproteobacteria; order Hyphomicrobiales; family Phyllobacteriaceae; genus Mesorhizobium; species Mesorhizobium sp. CA16. The sequence goes on along the minus strand of NZ_JAIUHP010000010.1, from coordinate 101,473 downwards.
AACACCCGCATCGCAATCGGGCGTCATCGCAGTGACCGTCAGCGACCAATCGCCTATGGCGTGGCGATTGAGAATGGACTTCCGGTCCCCATTTAAAGAGCCGGACCTAGCCGGACAGGACTTCCATCATAGAAACGCGACAGTCGAAAACGGCTGAGGTCGTGGCCGGTTTCATTTCCCTGGATCATGTCGCAGACGACGCGGCCGATGCCAGGTCCGATACCGAATCCGTGGCCGCTCATGCCCGTCGCGACGAAAAGACCGCCAATCGCCTGGACCCGATCTACGACGGGGACGACATCGGGCATGGCGTCGATCAAGCCCCCCCAGCCGGCCTTCAGACGAACCGTCTCGAACCGGGGGAAAAGCTGTTTGAAATTGCGCTCGATCGAGCGAAGCTTTGCCGGCTCAGGGGTTGGGTTGAGCACGCGCATTCTTTCGAAAGGGCTTGAGGAATCCGGCGCCCAATCGCGTGGCGTCGACCAGCCATCCGGGTAGCCTGACGGAGCGAACGGGAAATAGCGCGTGCCGAACGGATTGTCCCTGAGGGCGGGAATATACTTGGTGAAGTGCCGGAATGCGTCAGGCCCCAGATAAAGCAAGTGGCTGCCGCCCGCAGCGAGCGTATATCCGCCATCCTGCCTGCGCCTGAAAGCGATGTGGTCGTCGGCGGCCGCGCCTCGATAGACCTCAGGCAAGGGTTCTGTGGCGGCCGCGGTAACGCGGACGCTGAGCTGGGGGATGGCTATGCCATGTCTCGCCAGGAACAGGGACGACCAGGCGCCGCCCGCGACCAGCACGGTTGAGGTCTCGATATATCCCGCCTCGGTCCAAACGCCCTTGATCCTGCCGGCTGCGATCTCGAGGGTGCGCGCCGCGCAATTCTCCACGATCCTGGCGCCTTTTCGCACGGCAAGCCTGGCTAACGCAGGCACCGCCAACCAAGGTTCCGCGCGCATATCGGAGGGCGTCGTCATCGCGCCCTTGAACCTGCGCGACATGCCGGTGATGAGTTTTGCGGTCTCGTCGGCGCCCAGGAGGCGTGTGTCAAGCTCATGGATCGCGGCGATCCTCATGAATTCTTCGAACTTGGCCATATCCTTGTCGGCGTTCGCCAGGTAGGTCACGCCTGTCTGGTTGAGCCCGATGTCCTCGCCGCATTCCTCGGCCAGTTGCCGCCATAGGCGAATGGCCTCGATGACGATCGGCAGCTCATCCGCGTCCCGTCCCTGCTTTCTGATCCACCCCCAATTGCGAGAGGACTGTTCGGCCGCAACGCGGCCTTTTTCCAGCAGCGTCACCGGAATGTTTCGGGAAGCAAGGAAGAGGGCCGTCGTTACGCCGATGATCCCGCCACCGACGATCACCACCTCCGAAGCCTTCGGCGGAGGACCGGGGTACTGGACTGGATCCGCTTCGGTGAATGGGAATGTCGGCAAATGGCGCATCCGGAAGGACTGGTTGACGGTTCTGGCTTACCGGTTGTCGCCGTCCAGCATCAGGAGCAGCCGAAGGCTGACCGTTGTCCCACGGCAGTTGCCCGGAATGAGGCGGTGGCGAAGGTGTTGGATTAGCCCCTATACCGGCGCTCCGGCCACCGACCCTCGCACCACCAGATCCACTGGCCAGACCTCACCGCGAGCCCCCTCCTCCAACCCCGATATCCGCGCCGCGAGCCGCTCGGCGACACGCGCGCCGGCGAGGCGGATCGAGGAGCGTGTCGTCGACAGCGGCACCGGGAAATTCTCCGGCCGCAGCCAAGGGAAGACGTCGTCATGGGCGATCAGCGAGAGGTCGCCCGGAATGGTGAGGCCGAGATCGCGCACGGCGCGCACCACACCCAGCGCCATGATGAGGCTGGAGCAGACGATCGCCGTCGGCGGCTCAGCCTCCTCGAACAGGCGGCGGGCGGCGCGGTAGCCGTTTTCCTCGGTCATCGCCACCGAGCGGATGTGGCGCTCGCCGAGCGCCAGCCCGTTCGCGGCAAGCGCGCGGCGCATGCCGCGCTCGCGGTGGATGGCGAAGGTCTCGCGCTCGTTGCCGTTGATCAGCGCCAGGCGCTTGTGGCCGAGCTGGATCAACAGTCTCGACGCTTCGTGGAAGGCGCCCTCATTGTCGATGTCGAGATAGGGATAGTCGAAATCGAAGCCTTCGCTGCGGCCATGGACGATGAAAGGGATGCCCAGCGTGTTGACCAGCGCCAGCCGCTTGTCGGCCGGCCGCGGCGAGGACAGGTAGACGGCGTCGACCTGGCGGTTGGCGACGATGCGCCGGTAGGTCGTCTCTTCGTCGTCGGCATCGGCGGGCGAAAGCACAAGGTCGAGCTCGTGCGCACGGGCATAGTCGCCGAGGCCGGAGAGGAATTCGACGAAGTGCGGATCGATGTCGACGGCGGCACCGGTCGGCAGCACATAGCCGATCATTCCCGACTTGCCGGTGGCGAGCCGGCGCGCGCTGGGGTTGGGCCGGTAGCCATGGCGCTTGGCGGCATCCATAACCCGGCGCCGGGTCTCCTCGTTGACCTCGGGGTAGCCGTTCAGCGCCCGGCTCACCGTGGTCTGCGAGAGCGACAGCATATGCGACAGCTGCTTGAGGTTCATCGGAGGCCCTCCAGCCTCAAAGCGCTTTCAATTTTGAATCGGCCTGACGATTGTTGGCGAGATCATCAAGCAGGACGACCTTAGAGGCCAGACAGCTTCGTTTGAAGCAAAATTGCTGCTGCAGCGCCAAAAAAGCATGCTGCGCTGCACTTTTTTCGCTTAATCTTCTCCTATTTAAATCGATTAATGACGTCGCCCACTTGACTCCAAGGCGATTCAATGGCGAGATCAAAATAGCCAAAGCGCTTTGGAAGCCTCTTCGAAAGGTTGCGGTTGCCCTTTCGCTGAGTCACAGTTCCGCGGCGTCGGCGGACGAAATGGAGGTTTCGTCCTTTTTGTGATCACTGGGAGGACTTGCGATGAAGAAAATGCTTTTCTTGGGTGCGGCATTCGCGGCACTCACCCTCAGCCTGCCGGCGCAAGCCGAACTGAAGTTCAAGCCGGGCGAGGATTCGAAATTTCATTGGGCCAATTACGACGACCTCAAGAAGGTCGACCTCAAGGGCGAGACGCTGACGATCTTCGGGCCGTGGCGCGGCGAGGACGAGGCGCTTGTCCGATCCGTTCTCGACTATTTCCAGGAAGCGACCGGCGCTGAGGTGAAATATTCCTCGTCCGAGAATTATGAGCAGCAGATCGTCATCGACACCCAGGCCGGCAGCCCGCCCAACATCGCCGTCCTGCCGCAGCCCGGCCTCATCCAAGATCTTGCTTCCAAGGGCGTGCTGACCCCGCTGGGCGACGACGTCGCGGCCTGGATCAAGGAAAACTACGCCGCCGGCGACTCCTGGGCCAAGCTCGGCACCTATACGGGCAAGGACGGCAAATCGGGCTTCTATGCCTTTCCCTACAAGATCGACGTGAAGGGGCTCGTCTGGTACTCGCCCGACAATTTCGACGAGGCCGGCTACAAAGTGCCGAAGACCCAGGAAGAACTCGCCGATCTGGAGAAGAAGATCGTCGCCGACGGCGGCAAGCCCTGGTGCATCGGGCTGGGTTCGGGCGGCGCCACCGGCTGGCCGGCGACCGACTGGGTCGAGGACATCATGCTGAGGACGCAGCCGCCGGAAGTCTACGACAAGTGGGTGAAGAACGAGATCCCGTTCACCGATCCGGCCGTGGTCAACGCCATCGACATCTTCGGCAAGATCGCCACCGACGACAAGATGGTGGACGGCGGCGCCAAGGCGGTCGCGGCGACCGACTTCCGCGACAGCCCGAAGGGCCTCTTCACCGTGCCGCCCAAGTGCTACATGCACCACCAGGCATCGTTCATCCCGTCCTTCTTCCCGGAAAACGTGAAGCTCGGCCAGGACGCCGACTTCTTCCCCTACCCGCCTTACGCCTCCAAGCCGGAACTGGGCACGCCGCTGGAAGTGGCCGGAACGCTGGTGATGATCACCAAGGATTCCAAGGCCTCGCGCGAGTTCATCAAGTTCCTCGAGATGCCGCTCGCGCATGAATTGTGGATGGCGCAGAAGAGCTTCGTCACCCCCTTCAAGGCAGCCAACAAGGAGGCCTATGGCAGCGACGCGCTGAAGAAGCAGGGCGAAATCCTGGTCGGCGCCACGACGGTTCGGTTCGACGGATCCGACCTGATGCCGGGCAAGATCGGCGCGGGTTCGTTCTGGACCGGCATGGTCGACCTGGTGGGCGGCAAGTCCGCGCAGGACGTCGCCGCCGACATCCAGAAAAGCTGGGACGGCATCAAATAGCATCCTGAAATCTTCCTAATCCTCCTATTGGACCCGGGCTACGGCCCGGGTCCGACCGGCGGTCCGCGCCGGAAGCCTTCGCGTTTCGATTGTTCCGAATAACCGAAAGTCGGTGCATCCGATCGCCAGCCTCGGCCGGCCGGTCATGCGCAGGGAGAGGGACCCATGGCGGCTCAGATTTTCTCGGCCATATTCGTCATCATCATCGGCGTCGGCGGCTGTGTCGCCTATTTCTGGGGCGCCAACAAACTGCTCGATCTCGTCTTCCCGTCACGCGGCGTCTCGGGCACCGCCGCCGTCGACAATTTGCGCCGGCAGGGAATGGTGCGGCCCTGGCTGTTCGTCGGCCCGGCGATGATCATCCTAGCCATCTACCTGATCTACCCGGTGATCGCGACGCTGTGGCTCTCCTTCTTCGACCGCGGCGGCACCAATTTCGTCGGGCTCGCCAATTATGAATGGGCGGTCAGCGATCATGATTTGCGCAATTCGATCTTCAACAACATCCTGTGGCTGGCCGTGGTGCCGGCTGCCTGCACCTTCCTCGGCCTGATCATCGCCGTGCTCACCGACAAGATCTGGTGGGGCACCATCGCCAAGAGCCTGATCTTCCTGCCGCTGGCGATCTCCTTCGTCGGCGCCAGCGTGATCTGGAAATTCATCTACGAGTACCGTGGCGAGGGCCAGGTGCAGATCGGCCTGCTCAACGCGATCATCCAATATTTCGGCGGCCAGCCGCAGGTTTGGATATCGCTGCCGTTCTGGAACAATTTCTTCCTGATGATCATCCTGATCTGGATCCAGACCGGCTTTGCGATGGTCATCCTGTCGTCGGCGCTGCGCGGCATTCCGGAAGAGACGCTGGAAGCGGCCGTGATCGACGGCGCCAACCCGTTCCAGATCTTCTGGAAGATCATGGTGCCGCAAATCTGGGGCACGATCGCCGTGGTGTGGACCACCATCACCATCCTGGTGCTGAAAGTGTTCGACATCGTGCTGACCATGACCAACGGCCAGTGGAATACACAGGTGCTCGCCAATCTGATGTTCGACTGGATGTTCCGCGGCGGCGGCGATTTCGGCCGCGGCGCCACCATCGCCATCATCATCATGATCGCGGTCATCCCGATCATGGTCTGGAACATCCGCCAGGCCAACAAAGAGACGGGAGGGCACTGAGATGGCGACCAAGACCGGAAAGTCCTTTGTCGGCCGCTTCGGCGTCCATATCGCCGTGCTCGTCTTCGTGGCGATCTGGACCATCCCTACCCTCGGCATCCTCGTCTCGTCGCTGCGCGACAAGGACCAGATCGTCGCCTCCGGCTGGTGGAACTCCTTCGCCAGCTCCAGCCAGAGCGAGGCGGGACGGCTGCCGGGCGCGTCGGCCCAAATCCAGAAGGACGGCAAATACGTCATCGAGGGCAATATCTTCGGCGATGGCCCCAAGCGCGAGATCAGCGCCTTCGGCGTCAAGTCCTCCGCGCCGACGCAGTACAAGGCGGGATCGGTTGCCGACCTCGATGACGGCGTCACGCTGCAGATGAATGCCGACGGCGGCTTCGTGCTGTCGTCACCGAAGGCCTTCGAGGGCGACCGCGGCCAGCGCGTCTATTTCGCTTCCTCGGCGCCGCCGAAATTCACCACGGACAATTACGATGCGGTGCTGTTTTCCGAAGGCATCGGCCGCTCGTTCATGAACTCGCTGACGGTGACCATCCCGGCGACGATCATCCCAATCCTGATCGCAGCCTTCGCAGCCTACGCGCTGGCCTGGATGCGCTTTCCCGGACGGCCGCTGCTGATCGCGGTGATCATCGGCCTTCTGGTGGTTCCGCTGCAGATGTCGCTGATCCCGCTGCTCAGGCTCTACAACGGGGTCGGCGCCTTTTTCGGCGTGCCGTCCAAGACCTATCTCGGCATATGGCTGGCACATACCGGCTTCGGTCTGCCTTTCGCCATCTACCTGCTGAGGAGCTATATCGCCGGCCTGCCGCGCGAGATCATGGAATCGGCACGCATCGATGGCGCCAGCGACTTCGAGATCTTCGTCAAGATCGTGCTACCGCTGTCCTTCCCGGTGCTTGCCTCCTTCGCCATCTTCCAGTTCCTGTGGGTATGGAACGATCTGCTGGTGGCGATGGTTTTCCTCGGCACGGCGCCCGATCAGATCGTGCTGACGGCCAAGCTCAACGCGCTGCTCGGCTCGCGCGGCGGCAAGTGGGAGATCCTGACCACATCGGCGTTCATCACCATCATCGTGCCGCTGTTCGTGTTCTTCTCGCTGCAGCGCTATTTCGTCCGCGGGCTGCTTGCCGGCTCGGTGAAAGGAGGTTGAAGACATGCAATCGGCTTTGAAGGCGACGTCGCAGCCAGACCCGGCCGTGGACCGCGACTGGTGGCGGGGCGCGGTGATCTACCAAATTTACCCGCGCTCCTATCAGGACTCCAACGGCGACGGCATCGGCGACCTGAAGGGCATTGTTCAGCGCCTGCCCTATATCGCTTCGCTCGGCGTCGATGCCATCTGGATCTCGCCCTTCTTCAAATCGCCGATGAAGGATTTCGGCTACGACGTGTCGGACTATTGCGACGTCGACCCGATGTTCGGAACGCTCGCCGATTTCGACGCGCTGGTGACGGAAGCCCATCGGCTGGGGCTTAAGGTGATGATCGACGAGGTGCTGTCGCACACCGCCGACATCCACCCCTGGTTCAAGGAAAGCCGTTCCAGCCGCAACAATCCGAAAGCCGACTGGTATGTGTGGGCGGACGCAAAGCCCGACGGCACGCCGCCCAACAACTGGCTGTCGATCTTCGGCGGCTCGGCCTGGCAGTGGGACACCAGCCGCCAGCAGTATTACATGCACAATTTCCTGGCCGAGCAGCCCGACCTCAACTTCCACAACGCAGAAGTTCAGGACGCGCTGCTCGACATCACCCGCTTCTGGCTGGAGCGCGGCGTTGACGGCTTCCGCCTCGACACGATCAATTTCTACTTCCATAGCCAAGGGCTGGAGGACAATCCGCCGCTGCCGCCGGAACAGCGCAACGACCAGACGGCGCCGGCGGTCAATCCCTACAATTATCAGGACCATATCTACGACAAGAGCCGGCCGGAGAATCTCGGCTTCCTGGAGCGCTTCCGCGCGCTTCTCGACGAATATCCGGCGCAGGCGGCCGTCGGCGAGGTGGGCGATTCCCAGCGCGGCCTGGAGGTGGTCGCCGCTTACACCGCCGACGGCAAGCGCGTGCATATGTGCTATTCCTTCGACTTCCTGGCGCCGGAGAAGATCAGCGCGGCGAAAGCGCGCGCGGTGCTGGAGGCCTTCGGCACGGTCGCCAGCGACGGCTGGTCGTGCTGGGCCTTCTCCAACCATGACGTGATGCGGGTCGCCTCGCGCTGGGCCGCCAACGAGGCGGATCCGACCGCCTATCTGAAGGTGATCTCGGCGCTTTTGATGTCGCTGCGCGGCTCGGTCTGCATCTATCAAGGCGAAGAGCTCGGCCTTGGCGAGGCGGAGCTGAAGTTCGAGGACCTGCAGGATCCCTACGGCATCCGGTTCTGGCCGGAGTTCAAGGGTCGCGACGGCTGCCGCACGCCGATGGTTTGGGACGCGGCCGCCAAGAATGGCGGTTTCTCGACCGCCAAGCCGTGGCTGCCGGTGCCGGGCAAGCACCTGTCGCAGGCGGTCAACGCGCAGCAAGGCGACGCAAGCTCGCTGCTCGAACATTACCGCCGCTTCCTAGCCTTCCGGCGCCAGCATCCGGCGCTGACCAAGGGCGACATCAACTTTATCGAAAGCGATGGCGACACCGTCGCCTTCACGCGCCGCGAGGGCAATGAGCGGATCGTCTGCGCCTTCAATCTCGGCAGCAAGCCCTCCGAGGTCGATCTCGGCAAAGGTGCGCTGCAACCCTTGCCCGGGCACGGCTTTTCGGGACAGACTGGCAGCGGGCCGGTCCGCCTCGGCGGCTACGGCGCCTGGTTCGGACGCATCGACTGAACTTCTAAAACAGGGATCAACGGGAGAAGAAAAACATGGCCGATGTCACGCTCAACCAGGTGAAGAAATCATACGGCAACCTCAACATTCTCCACGGCATCGACCTCGATATCAAATCAGGCGAGTTCATCGTCTTCGTCGGGCCGTCGGGTTGCGGCAAGTCGACCTTGCTGAGGTCGATCGCCGGCCTCGAGGAGATCACGTCGGGCGAGCTGAAGATCGACGGCGAGGTGGTGAACGACGTGCCGCCGTCGAAGCGGGGCATCGCCATGGTGTTCCAGTCCTATGCGCTCTATCCGCATATGACGGTTTACGACAACATGGCCTTCTCGATGAAGATCGGCAAGGAAAGCAAGGCCGAGATCGACAAGCGCGTGCGCCAGGCGGCGGAGATCCTGCAACTGACCAAATATCTCGACCGCCTGCCCAAGGCGATGTCGGGCGGCCAGCGCCAGCGCGTCGCCATCGGCCGCGCCATCGTGCGAAACCCGAAGGTGTTCCTGTTCGACGAGCCGTTGTCGAATCTCGACGCAGCACTGCGCGTCGCCACCCGCATCGAGATCGCCAAGCTCAAGGAATCGATGCCGAACACCACCATGATCTACGTCACGCACGACCAGGTCGAGGCGATGACGCTGGCGGACCGCATCGTGGTCTTGAAGGAAGGCGTTATCGAGCAGGTCGGCACGCCGATGGAACTCTACAAGCGGCCCGGCAACCTGTTCGTCGCCCAGTTCATCGGCTCACCGGCCATGAACATATTGCCTGCGAAGATCGAGAAGGCCGGCAATCCGACCGTGGTCAGCCATGTCGGCGGCCGCAAGGCGACGGTGCCGATCGCGACGCCGGCCTCGGCCAATGGCGCGGCGGTCAGCTTCGGCGTGCGGCCGGAGGATCTCGCGATTGCCTCAGGCGCGGACTTTCTGTTCGAGGGCAAGGTCGACTATATCGAGCAGCTCGGCGAGGTTCAGCTCGTCTATATCGATATCGGCCGCGCCGACCTGCCGCTGGTTGCCAAGCTGCCGGGCAATGTCGACGTCAAGCGCGGCGAGACGCTGCGGCTCAACGCAGGCGCCGGCGATCTGCACATCTTTGACGCCGACGGCCATTCCTTCACGCTGCATCGCGAGGAAGCAAAGGCTGCCTGACGCTAGCGAGTTTCACCGTTTCACCGAAACGGCGAAACTCTCGATCTCTTTGTTTTCACGCAATTCCGGATGGAAAACCGCTTACACTTTTCCTGGAATTGCTTTATCGGCAGGCTGGCGTTCCCAGCAAAAAGAGAGAGCGGCGGGCCTGGCCCCCCCCTCTCTCTTTCAAATCACAGTCGGCTGTCAACGGTTGCCGAAGTGGTCGCGGTCGGCACCCTGAGGCGCCGACTTCTGCACGTCGCGCGACGAGTTCAGCAGCTTGTAGACAGGCGAGTCAGTGCCGATCGACGACGTAGGGGTGGTATCGACCGCCGGGGCCGGCTGGTTGACGCCACTGTTGTTGTAATTGTCGCTGCCCGCAAAAGCAGCGCCGGAAACGGCCAGCAGGGCGGCCGTGGCAAGAACGATCTTCTTCATTTCAGTGCTCCTGAATCTTGTGGTCCGACCGATGCGGCGGGCGAGCCCGCCGCCGGTTCAAGTCGACCGTTAGTTGTTGCCGAAAAGGTTGTGGTCGGCGCCCGTCGTGGCAGGCTGCTGAGTGGCCGGCGCAGACTGGCGGACCGCAGCCGTGTAGGACGAGTCGACCTTGGCCGCCGCCTGATTGCCTTCATTCGGGTTGTAATGGTCGCTACCAGCAAAGGCGCTGCCAGAAATTGCCAGAAGGGCTGCGGCAGTGAGAACAATCTTTTTCATTTTTGCTACTCCAGTATCTTTATTCAGTCCGTCTAGCGGCGTGTCTTGGGAATGAAATCGCGTCGTCCGGACAGCGCTGATTTGGGTGAGCCGAGGGCGGGATTCCAATCACGAAGTTTTTCCGTCTGGACCATGATTGCGCATCTTGAAGTTTTGATAAGCATGCCTACGACTTTATTTTTATCGCATTTAATCAATGACTTATGCAGATTTTACCGTTGGCTCACCAAATGTATCGGAGCGCCACCGTTCACACCATCCTGCACGCACCGTCAACAGAAACGAACCGTTCAGTTCGATTTTAGAATCTCCTAATAGTCACTTTTCGATACTATTAACCATCATACCCCGGTTCCACAGGCCGATTCGGCCCGCTCCATGACCATGTTCAGACTGCAGGCCAGCGGGTATTCGCGCCGGGAGGGTCGCGGTCGCCCTGCTTGTCGGCGCCCAAAAATCGGGGCTCGAACCGCGAATTGAACGCCAAATGGTCGAGATGGCGCCGTTATGCCCTGCCTTGCCAAGCAAGGATCGAGTGTTTACAGGCGTTGTCCTGGGGTCAGGGCAACGATTACGACCGGCGCAGCCGCCGGCCGGAATTGTAGAGTGGGGGTCAAGGACATGCCTCTTTCCGACGTCTACGCCGTCACGAGCCGGGACATCGTTTTCGAATCTTTCGACGGCGAAGCTGTCGTGCTCGACCTCTCAAACGGCAAATATTTCGGCTTCTCCGATTCCGGCAGCAAAGTGTGGCAGGCGCTGTCCTCGGGTGTCGGCACCGAAGCGCTGATCCGATCGGCCGCTGGCAGAATCGACGCCGCCGCGATCGAGGCATTCATTACGCAGCTGGTCGAGTTCGGGCTGCTGGCGCCTTCCAGCGCAACGCCGCTACCGTCATCCGACGATTTGCCGGCGGCGCTGGCGGCGGCGAGCGAACCGCTCACCGTGAGCGTCCATGACGATCTTGCCGACTTGATCATCGTCGACCCGATCCACGAAGTCGAGGAGCCGCTCGGCTGGCCGGCTGTCAAGCAGGTTTCCTGAACCGGCGAAAGGTCAGGGCGGCCGGAACAGACCATGCCACATGTGACGCTCGAGACCCTGCCGGACTATGCCCGCTTTCTCATCGCCGCTGCCGAAGGCGCGGCCGGGCAGTTTCCGGTCCGGCGTGCTATCCGCCTGCCGGGGCTGGAATTGATCGCGCATCTCGATCCCGGCGCGCTCGCTGATGCCCTTGGCCAGGCCTTCATCGAAGCCGAAGGCGATCCGCGGGACTCCCGCCAATGCCGTATCTTCATCGGCCATCCAGGCATCGGCGACATGCCGGAACCGGCAAGCTGGGGCGATGCGCATTTCACCGAGCACGGCTTTGCCCGGAAACTTGCGGAGGCAGGGCTGCGCGGCCATCATTACCACGATCTGGATTTCTGGCAGGTCTACGATCCCGCCCGACGGATCGGCGTCCAGTTGATGCGGTCTCCCGACGCGTTTCCGCCTTGGGAGCAGGGGTCGCCGCTGCGCGCCTTCCTGCACTGGGAATACGCCGCGCGCGGCATGCGCCTTGCCCATGCCGGCACGCTGGGCCTCGACGGCAGGGGCGTGCTGCTGGCAGGCGCCGGGGGTGCGGGAAAATCCGGAACCGTCGTAGCAGGACTGCTCAACGGGCTGGACAGCGTCGGCGACGATTACGTGCTGATCGACCTTTCCGGCGGCGTGACGGCGCGACCGCTGTTTTCGATCCTGAAGCAGGATCCGCCGGGTTTCGCCCGGCTCGGGCTGGAAAGGCGGCTGGGAACCGGCCGCCCGCTCAACTGGCAAGGCAAGCATGCCTTCCACATTCACGAGATCGCGCCCCGGCCAGTAGGTGAGAGTCTGGACATTTGCGCGTTGCTGGTGCCACATGTCAGCGGCGGAAAGACAAGTTCGATCGCACCGATTTCGCGCAAGGATGCCATCATCGCGCTGGCGCCGTCCGGCATCGCCCAGATGCCTGGCGAACGCGAAAGCGGTTTTCGCTTCTTCAGCGATCTGACCCGGCTACTGCCATGCTACCGGATTTCACTTGGGTCACGCCCAGGAGAAATCGCCGCTACGATTGCGGATTTCCTTGTCCGGAGCGCCCGGTGAAGTTGAGCGTGATCATGCCTGTTTACAACCGCGAGCGCTATGTCGTTGCGGCATTGCGTTCGCTCATCAGGCAGCGCGACGCCGCCGATCTCGACATCATCGTCATCGACGACGGCTCGACCGACGGTTCGGCCCAAGCGGTGCGCGCGATGATGGACGAAGCGCCTTGCATCCGGCTGTTTCGGCAGGAAAACATGGGCGTGACCCGGGCGCGCAACAGCGGGCTCAGCCGGCTCAAGCCGGAGACGGAACTGGTGTCCTTTCTCGATTCGGACGACATCTCGCCAGCCGGGCGCTTCGCGGCGGATCTGGACCTTTTCAGGCGCGATCCTTCTCTCGAGCTCACCTATTCCAGGATGATGCTGGTCGACACGATCGACGACGAGACGCTGGAGCCGACCCGCGACAGCACCAGCATCACGGTTCGCGGCATCCATCTCTCGGCGGCGATCTTCTCGCGCCGTCTGCTCGACCGGATCGGCGCTTTCGACGAGGACTTCGTTCAGGCCGAGGATACGGACTTCCTGCTGCGCAGCTTCGAGCTCGGCCCCCGATGCGCGCTTCCGGACACGCTGGCGCTTTATTATCGGCGGCACGCCGGCAACATGACAAGGCAGCAAGATGTCCAGTCGCGCGAGTTCATGCGCGCGATCTACAAGTCGATGAAGCGGCGCAGGGCCAACCCTTCGCTCAAGCCGATCGAAGGCATCTTCGAACTGAAGAAACTCGCGGACTGGCAGTTCATGTGATGAGCGCATACGGCGTCGTCATTCCGGCCTACAACGCCAGCGCCACGATCGCGGAGACGCTGCGATCGGTGGCGGCGCAGACGTTGCGGCCCGAACTGGTCGTGGTGGTCGACGACGGCTCGACCGACGATCTCGCCGCCGCGATCGGCGGCATCGACCTGCCGCTCAGGCTTTTGCGCCAGGACAATGCCGGACCCGGCAGCGCGACCACCCGCGGCATCGCCGCGCTGTCGACGCCCTTCGTCGCCACGCTCGATGCCGACGACCTTTGGCTGCCTGAAAAGATCGCGGCGCAGCTTGCCCATCTCGAACGGCTTCCCGGCATATCCGGGGTCTTCACCCATATGCGCGCCTTCCGCGACGGAGAGCCCGACGCGATGGCCCCGACCGCAACGCCCGGCTGGTCGCGCTCAACGATGCTGATGCGCCGGGAGACCGCGGAGAGCGTCGGCCCGATGGTCGATCCGCCGGGCGGCCGCGGCGAGATGATCGACTGGATCGCCCGCGCGCGGGAAAGCGGTTTTGTCCTCGACATGATGCCTGATGTCCTGGCGCTGCGGCGCATCAGGCCGGGGAGCCTGTCCTATGGGCGCGACGCGGCACGCGACCGCGGTTACCTGGAAGTGGCACGCCTGGCCATGCTGCGACGAGCGCAAAGCAAGGCCAGCTCCAGCTGATGACGAAGATCCGTCGCATCGGCAGGCGTTTTCCAGACTATGGCTGGTCCTGGCCGACCGGCTCGCTCGACCAGTTGCTCAAGGCAGCACTTCTGCCCGACGAAGAGGCGGCGCGCCTTTGCGCCGCCGGCTGGCTGAACGAGAACGACATCGACCACGTCTCCTTCCGGGAACACCGGTTGCTTGCCGCGATTTCCGACAGGTTCGGACGCAAGCTTGCCGGCAACGCCGCTTATCCGCGCCTGGCCGGCCTGCAGAAGATGCTGTGGACGAAGTCGCGCATGGCCATGCGCGAGGCCGAGCCCGCACTGAAGGCGATGGTCGATGCCGGCTGCACGGTGATGTTGATCAAGGGCGCCAGCCGCACCGCGCTCGATGCCGCCGCGCAGCGCGGGCGCGTGGCGCATGACATCGATATACTGGTGCGGCCGGGCGATATGCAGCCGGCCTTCGATGTGCTGCGCGACCGCGGCTGGCAGATCGCCAGCGGTGTTTCCCCGCAATATCTGCGCGCACGGCTGGGATCGCTGCGCTCGATGAATTTCTTCAAGGGCAATTACGGCGACATCGACCTGCATCAGCTTGCCTATGACGGGTCGCAGCAGAACACCGAGGACGACCTCGCCATCTGGCGCCGCGCGATTGCCGCCAAATTCAGCGATGTCAGCGTAGTCGTCCCCTCGGCAGCCGACCGCATCGCGCTCGCCATCGCGCATGGCGGCCTCGACGCACATACGCATAGCGACTGGCTGGTCGATTGCACCGTGGCCATCGAGGGCGGCACTGTCGACTGGACCATATTCCTCGATGTCATCGCCAGGCGCAGTCTCGCCGTCGCCGCGGCGGTGGCGCTTTCCTATCTTGCGCTGGAGATCGGCATCGCTGTGCCGGAGGCCGTGCTGGCCAAGGTGGTGGACATGGCTGACCGGCGCGGCGCGGCCCGGTTGTCGTCGGTTCTGCAGGCCAAGCCGCGCACCGATTTCGGCGCGCTGACCTGGCTGTCGCGGGGATTTGCAAAGCAGTTGCGCCTGCAGCGCAAGAAAGGCCGGCTGAAGCAGACCGAGCCCGACATCGTGTGGCGCGGCAAGTCCGTGACGACGAAGGCGACAGGCGGGCCTGCCGCATTTGTGCTCTCGCAAACCCTGGACGGACCGCAGGGCGAAGCCAGCGAGATGACGCTCGATCTTATCGTGCGCATCGTCGTCCCGCCGGTCAGGCGACGCATCGAGATGGAGATCAATGCGGGCGACCGGCACGTGGCCCGGCTGCGCTCGATGTCGATCAGCCGCTCCGGCGGGGAGCGGATGCTGCGCTTTCGCGGCAAGGTGAAGCTTGAGCGGGCGGGACGGGCCCTGGTGCTGGAGGCTCGGCCGTCACGCCAGTTTCGCGTCTGGGACAGCGAGCAGGCCGTCGCCAGCTACGGCGCGCTGCCTTTCCAGCTCGTTTCGGCGAAATTCTCTCCGACCGGCTGACATCAGCGCAACAGTCCGGGACGGCTCAAGAGCCTGGGGTAATCAGCTTCAGGGAGGGGAAATAGGTTCGATATCGGCCGATATCGCGGGTCAGAAGTGGAAGATGGCCGACCGCAGCGTGCGCACCAATGAAGAAGTCCGGCAAAACACCAGTCTTTTGTCCTCCTGACCGGTGGTACTGTGTAAATACCTTTCCGGCAAGGAAAAGAGCGGCCCTCGGCATGGGAGCCATTTCAAGACCGGCCGCATCGAGAAAAGCGTCAAGATCCTCGATGCGGGCATAGCGTACGGCGAGCTCGGCATAGACCGCATCGTTGATCAACAATGGTCCGTTGAGGCTCGCCGCCTCAAGCTGAGCAACCGACCAATCTGCCCAGTTTGGATCGTCAGTAACAAGGTCAAGCAGGACGTTGGTGTCGATGAGCGTCACGCTTCACCACGCGTCAGCGCCATGATCGCGTCGGTCGTAAGCCCCTCGCCGGCATGGCCGCGCAACTTGGCGAAGCGGCTCGCCGTTTGCTTTCTGTCGACACGAGCAAGCACTACGCTCCCATCGGCGGCGCGCCGGAAATCGACCCTGCTTCCCGGGACGATCCCCAACAGATCGCGGACCGGTTTTGGAATGGTGACCTGTCCTTTTGACGTAACGGTGGTGGCCATCTTCGCTCCTCAGTAATACCAATTGTAAGTAAGGTATTACCTTTCGGTCGAATTTCAACGGGCTTCTGTCAAACTCCATAGCGCTCGGTGCGGATAATCCCCGCCGGAACGCCGGCGCCAATCAGGGCATCAGCGGCGGCCGAGACGAAGGCGTTCGAGCCGCAGACATAGGCGAGCCTCGGTGCCTTCGGCAGGCGCTCGATGGCTTGCGCCATCATGCGGGCGTCGACGCGCCGGGAATAGTCGGGCGGCCGCCTCGCCGGCTCGCGGGTCAGCGTCAGCACCAGATCGAACCCGTCACGACGATCGTCGAGGCCGATCAGCTCGTCGCGGAAAATCACCTCGTCCCAAACCCGGGCCGAGAACACCAGCGCAACGGGCACCGCTTTGTTGCGCAGCGTGCGATGGCGCACCATCGCCATCAGCGGCACGACGCCCGAGCCGCCGCCTACCAGAAGGATCGGCCCGCCGTCGCTCTCCTCCCAGATGAAATGGCCCCCCAGCGGTCCGCGCAGCTCGATCTCGTCGCCGACGGCAGCGACATCGTGGAAGAAGGGCGAGACCTCGCCGTCGTCGAGCCGCTCGATCGCGAGCTCGACGACGGCACCCGGCGCCGAGGCAATAGAATAGGAGCGGCGCGCCTGATAGCCGTCCGGCGCCGTCAGCCGGACGTCGACATGCTGTCCGGCCAGATGGGCGAAGGGCCGCGACGGCTGGAACCAGAAGCTGGTGACGCGTGGCGTGCGCTTTTCGATGCGGGTGATCGTGGCTGCCTGCCAGGGCGATTGCGGCGACGGCTCGGCACTCATCGATTGCTGCTCACAAATCGCCCCTCACGGGTCACTGGAATAGCGCTGCTCGCGCCAGGGGTCGCCATACATGTGATAGCCGCGCAGCTCCCAGAAGCCCGGCTCGTCGCGCTCGGTGAACTGCAGCCCGTTCACCCATTTGGCCGATTTCCAGAAATAGAGATGCGGCACCAGAAGCCGGGCCGGCCCGCCATGATCAGGCGTGATCGGCTTGCCTTCGTAAAGCAGCGCCACCATCGCCTTGCCGGTGATGAGGTCCTTGGTCGGCACATTGGTGGAATAGCCGTCAAACGACAGCGCCAGCGTGTAGGCCGTCGGCGGCTCGATGCCGGCATCGGCGAGGATGTCGTCGATCATCACGCCCTGCCAGGGCGTGTTGAACTTGGTCCAGGCCGTCACGCAATGGATGTCGCGCGTCATCTTGCTTTGCGGCAGGGCGTTGAACTCGGCCCAGTTCCATTTCTTGAGCGGTCGCGGCCCCTGCTTCAAGGTGAAGGACCAATTTTCGGTGCGCACGCGCGGCGTCGGCCCGGCCGAGAGAACCGGGAAACCTTGTTCCAGGTACTGGCCCGGCGGGATGCGCGCGTCGGCGTCGGAATGAGGACGCCGTCCGGAAAAAAAGCCGCGCGTGACCATCGAGACGCCTCCTGCACCGGTGGAAGGATGCGGGGAGTGTTCTCGAATATACCTCTACGGGCAACAAGAATCTTGGCGACCCGCCTTGCAACAGGCAGGTCGCCAAGACGTCGTCAGCCGGCCGCGAAAGGCACTGCGACGAAGATCTGCTGGTCGCCGCGATCGACAAGCAGCAGCACCGACTTCTTGCCCGACTTGGCTGCCTCGGCGATCGCCTGGTTCGCCTGTCTGGCGTTCTTTACGGGCGTCTGGTCGACGCCGATGATCACGTCTCCCGGCTGGAGGCCCGCCGCCGAAGCCGCCTTGTCCGGATTGACACGCTCAATCACGGCGCCGTGCTGGTTGTCGGCAAGGTTGAGCTCCTGCCGGATATCGGGAGTGATATCGGTCAGCCCGAGGCCGAGCGACGGCACGCCCTGGCCCGCTGACGGCTTGCCGCCTTCGCCATTCGAGGCGGTCTGCACCTCGTCGGTGTTGCGGCCGACGTCTGCGGAGACCTGAACCGCCTTGCCCTTACGCCAGATGTCGACGGTTTCCTTGTTGCCGGGCGGGACATCTGCGACGGCGCGCGACAGGTCCTTCGGATCCTTGATCTCCTGGCCGCCAAAGCCGGTGATCACATCCCCGACTTCAATGCCCGCCTTGGCCGCCGGCGAGCCCGGCGTGACCGACGAAACCAAGGCTCCGGCAGGATGGTCGAGGCCGATGGCGCCGGCAACATCCGGAGTGACCGGCTGGATCTGCACACCGAGATAGCCGTATTCGATGTCGCCGCCCTTCATCAGCTTGGCCACGACTTTCTGGGCCTGATCCGACGGGATGGCGAAGCCGACGCCGACGCTGCCGCCATTGGGCGAGTAGATGGCGGTGTTGATGCCAATCACATTGCCATGGATGTCGACCAGCGGACCGCCCGAATTGCCGTGATTGATCGGCGCGTCGATCTGAATGAAATCGTCGAACGGCCCGCTATGGAGATCGCGGCCGCGCGCCGAGACAATGCCGGCGGTGACCGTGGTGCCGATGCCGAATGGGTTGCCGATCGCCAGCACCTGGTCGCCGGTCATCAGCTTGCTGGAATCGCCCCACTTGACGGTCGGCAACGGCTTGTCTGCCTTGATCTTGAGCACAGCCAGGTCATGCTTCGCATCGTGGCCGACAAGCTTGGCCGGAAGCTCGGTGCCGTCGTCGAGCGTCACCTTGATCGAGCTGGCGCCGTCGATGACATGGTTGTTGGTTACGATTGTGCCATCCGCGCTGACGATGAAGCCGGAGCCGAGCGCCTCGCTACGTGGTGCCCGCTGAGGGGGCGTCTTGGGCATCGGCATGCCCTGGTCGCCGAAGAATTGCCGGAAATAGTCGTCGAAAGGCGAGTTGCCGTCGAAGGGCGAACCCTCGCTCATGGCGTCCGGCTGGCCCTTCATCATTGTCGTGACTGTTACGACTGCCGGCTTTGTGGTGGCAACGATGGGAGCGAAGGAGCCGTTAGGCGCGGTAACGCCGGCGGCGGGAGTTTGCGTGGTGGCGACGGCGTTGCTCAATCCGGCGTTGTTCGTGCTCTCGGCAAAGGAACCAATAACGGGAGAAATGATCAGCGCAGCGCCCAACAGGGCCGCGACGCGATGTCTGCGAAGAATGTTCATGGGTGACATGGTCGTTTCTGTCCGGGCGAGAGGTTGATCGGGCACCCCGGATGTGTCTCGAAGCACGCATCCGTTGGCGTGTCGGCGACCGGGATTGCCTGCCTCGCCTTGCATGGCAGCCGGCCGGATCGACAATCAGGATTTAGGGTGCGGAATGGCCTGAATCAGGGCCTTTGGATGACCTTACGAAGATTTAATTCAGAGAGCGCTTACGAACCGCTCTCTCCGACGCAGATAAGCGGAGGCGATCTCACGCATTCGCTGGCTGGTAAAACTCGGGCCATGGCCGCCATGGCCGATGCGGATCGGCAGGTCGAGCAGGCGCCGCATGGTGCGGCAATAGGCCGTGCGGTCCGAATCCGGCAGATCGTCGATCAGCATGCCGTCATAGATGGCATCGCCGGCGAGGAAGAGGCCATCGGCCTCGTCGAAAAGCGCGATCGAATCCGGCGAGTGTCCAGGCAGATGCAGCACACGGAATTTGCGGTCGCCGAGATCGACGATGTCGCCTTCGTCGAGCGCACGCGTCAGCGGTGCTGAGGGAATCCGGTAATCGGCCGCCTTCCAGTCCGGCGCCGGCAGTTTCGAGACGGCGCCGTCGAGATTGTGGAACATGTAAGCGTAGGTGACGGCATCATCCATGGCGTCGAACCGCGGCGCGCTCATCTTCGGGCCTAGGCGCAGCGGGAATTCATGCAGCGAGCCGACATGGTCGAGATGGATGTGCGTGGCGACGACGATGAGCGGCTTGCCGGGCGGCGTGTCGATCTCAGGCGCCAGCGGACGGATGCCCATGCCGGTATCGACCAGCAGATCCGCCTCGCGGCCCTTCAGATGCCACATATTGGCGCGCACGAAATCATGCACGAAAGGCTCGGTCAGCATCGTCGTGCCGGCATCGACTTTCGCCTTGCCGAACCAGTCGCCAACCTCAAGCTCGGGCATCGAGCCGCCGCCCATCAGATGAACGGCTTCCCGACCTTGTATTTTTCCGGCACCAGCCGCTTCAGGTAGGCCATGCCGGCTTCCGAAAGCTGGTTGGCGTCCGGCTTCATGAAATCGTCGGGCATGTGGCGGGTCTTGCCGGCCACCGCCTTCAGCGGCACCTTCTTCAACACCGTCTTCGACCCGTCATATTGCAGCGCGACCGAGCCGCCGCCTTCGCCTGCGACAGCAACCGCGAAAGCGCCGGCGTCGAAGGCTTCCTTGGCATCCACGGCGCTGATCGCGCCGACGTAACCGCGCGGCATGTAGCCCAGCGCGTCGACCCGCGCGCGCTTGCCGGGCAGGCCCTCGGCCAAGGCCCGTTCGAGCGCCGCCGGCAGGTCGCTGCCCGACAATTTGACATTGCCGTGCTGGTCGCGCTCGAGCTTGTCCGGCGGCACCAGGCTTTCGACGAGAGCCTTGCCGTCGGCGGTGCTGACGCCTTCAGAGACGGCGACGATGCAGCGCTTGTGGCGGTCCAGCTTTTCGCGCACCTCATCGATGAAGCGCTTCGCCGAGAACGCGCGCTCCGGCACATAGATCAGATGCGGGCCGCTGTCGGGATCGAGCTGCCAGGCGGCCGCGGCGGCGGTAAGGAAGCCGGCGTGCCGGCCCATGACGATGCCGACATAGATGCCGGGCAGCGCGCGGAAATCGAGGTCGACGGAGAGGAAGGCTCCGGCGACGAATTCGGCCGCCGAGATGAAGCCCGGCGTGTGGTCGTTCTCCTCAAGGTCGTTGTCGATGGTCTTCGGCGCATGCACGAAGGCGATCGAGCCGCCGGCGGCATCGGTCAGGATCTGCTGCGTGCCCGACGTGTCGTTGCCGCCAATATAGATGAAGGCGTCGGCGCCGGCCTTTTTCAGGCCGTTGAGGATGACCTCGCAATAGGCAGCGTCCGGCTTATCGCGGGTCGAGCCGAGGGCGGCGCTCGGCGTGCCGGCAATCAGCCGCAGCCTGTCCTCGGGGATGGCGGAGAGATCGACATAATTGCCGTCGCGGATGCCGCGCACGCCATGGAGCGAGCCCAACACCTTGGCGCCTGGATGACGCTTGCGGATTTCCAGCGTGGCGCCGACGACCGTCTGGTTGATGACGGCGGTCGGGCCGCCGCCCTGCGCGATGACGAAGGTTCCAGCCATGTTTTCTCTCCCGAGGCGAAGGTTTTCACGGCACCTTCGCCTGTCTTGCGGCATCGCGCAACGGAAGAAACGGGATCTCGAAATGGCGGCCAGACAGGTCGCCTGGAAAGATCAGACCACGACGACCGGGTTCTTCTTGGAAACGCGGCTGTAGAGGTCGATGATGTCCTGGTTGATCAGACGCACGCAGCCCGACGACATTGCCTGCCCGATGCTCCACCATTCGGGCGAGCCGTGGATGCGGTAGCCGGTGTCCTTGCCGTTCTGGTAGATATAGAGCGCCCGCGCCCCGAGCGGATTCGTGAGCCCGCCGGGCTGGCCGCCTTGCCATTTCACCAGTTCGGGCTTGCGCTGGATCATTTCCGGCGGCGGCGTCCACACCGGCCATTCGCGGCCGTACTGGATGTTGGCGCGGCCCGACCAGCGGAAGCCGTCCTTGCCGATGCCGACGCCGTAGCGGATGGCGTCGCCGCCCGGCTGGACGAGATAGAGCATGCGCTCCTGCAAGTGGACGACGATGGTGCCGGGCGCCTCGCCGGTCTTGTCGACGACGATCTGGCGGCGGAACTGCGGCTTGACCTTCTGCCACGGCACCTCCGGCACCTGGAAGCCGCCGTCGGTGAGCGAGGCATACATGACGTCCGGGCCGGTAATGTTCTTGTCGACGCTGATCGCCGGACGCATGGGAGGCACGGAACCGGTGACGGTGTTGTCGAGCTGCATTTGCGGCAGGTCGAGCGTGTCGGTGGTGCTGCAGCCGGCGAGGCCGAGCAGCGCCATGGCGCCCACGCCGGAAAGCATGGCGCGACGGGAAAGCTGAATTTCGATATCGATTGCGGCGCCGTTGGAAGGCGGCGTCAGACGTTGCGGCAACTCGCGCATGCACAAATCCTACGCTGCCGGCGGGGGTCCGGCCGGATCGCAGGCATTTTCGCCATTCATCGTTGAAAAAGGGTGAAAGAGCCCGTGCCGGGCTTAACCCTAACGGATCGTTATGGCGGTAGATGAGCCGCCGGCCTCGGCGCTGAAGATTTTTCCAACGGCCCCTTTACATTCTCCCCGGCCCCAGGATTTATCCTTTTCTTTGCGCTCAAGGAGCAGGGAAATGTCCTTCGAAAACTGGGCTGCCTTCGCCGCCGCCTCTTCCATTCTTCTCATCATTCCTGGCCCGACGATCCTCCTGGTCGTCTCCTATGCGCTTGGGCAAGGCTGGCGCACCGCGTTGCCGATGGCGGTGGGCGTGGCGCTGGGCGACTTCACCGCCATGACGCTGTCGATGCTCGGCATTGGCGCGCTGCTTGCGGCTTCAGCAACGGTGTTCACCATGCTCAAGGTGATCGGCGCCGGCTATCTCATCTATCTCGGCATAAAACTGTTCCGCGCCGGCGGCGCGCTGAAGGCCGAACCGCGCACCGACGCGGTCTCGGCGGCACGGATGATGGCGCATGCCTGGCTGGTGACGGCGCTGAACCCGAAGAGCATCACCTTCTTCGTCGCCTTCCTGCCGCAATTCCTCGACCGGCATGCCGACTTCTGGACGCAGATGCTGATCTTCGAGACGACCTTCCTGACTTTGGCCTTCGCCAATGCCTTCGGCTACGCGCTGGTCGCGTCCAGGGCCAGGGCGATCGTGCGCAACCCGAAGGCGATCCGCATCTTCAACCGCACCGGCGGCACGCTGCTGGTCGGCGCCGGCATCGCCACGGTGGCGATGCGGTCGGCCAACTGAAGCTATGAAGGACGCATTCGGTCTTACCTATTCCGGTGCGACCGAAGCCGGGTTTTCGTCCTACGCCCGCGCTGTGCATGAATTGCAATGCTTCATCGGCGATCCGGTCGGTTCTATCGACCGCGCCATCGCCGATGATCCGACCTTCGTCATGGCGCATGTTTTCAAGGGCTATCTGTTCGGCCTCGCCACCGAGCGGGACGCGATGGCTGTCGCGCGATCATGCCACATGGCGGCGCTGCCGCTCGCCGGCACCACGCGCGAACGGGCGCATGTCGCGGCGCTTGGGCATCTCGCCGATGGCCGCTGGTATGAAAGCGCACGCATCCTGGAGGATATCGCGATTGACACTCCGCGCGATGCGCTGGCGCTGCAGGTCGGGCATCAGATCGATTTCTTCACCGGCAATGCGCGCATGCTGCGCGACCGCATCGGCCGGGCGCTGCCGGCCTGGCAGAAAGGCATGCCGGGCTACCACGCCATTCTAGGCATGCAGGCGTTCGGGCTGGAGGAAATGGGCGATTATGGCCGTGCCGAATGCTTCGGCCGGCAGGCTGTGGAGATCGAGCCGCGCGACGGCTGGGCGCAGCATGCGGTCGCGCATGTCATGGAAATGCAAAGCCGGCAACGAGACGGCATCGCCTGGATGCGCGCCAATCCAGATGCATGGACCAAGGAGAGTTTTCTCCAGATCCACAATTGGTGGCATCTGGCGCTGTTCCATTACGATCTCGGCGAAACCGACGAGGTGCTCAAGCTCTATGACGGGCCGATCTATGGCGACCGCTCGACATTGGCGCTCAATATGGTCGATGCCTCGGCGATCCTGTGGCGCCTCGCTCTGGGCGGCGTCGATGTCGGCGACCGCTGGGCGGCGCTTGCCGCCAACTGGAGTCCAAAAGCCGCCGCCGGCAATTATGCCTTCAACGACGCGCATGCGATGATGGCCTTTGTCGGCGCAGGCCTGGAGGCGCCGGCCAAGACGCTGCTCGAAGCGCAACGCGAGGCGATGCGCGGCGAGGATGACAACGCCGCCTTCACGCGCGATGTCGGCCATCCGCTGACGCTTGCGATCAAGGCTTTCGGCGAAGGCAAATATGACGAGGCCGTGCGCCTGATCCGGCCGATCCGCTCGATCGCGCATCGTTTCGGCGGCAGCCATGCGCAGCGCGACGTGATCGACCTGACGCTGATCGAGGCCGCGTTGCGAGCCGGCGATGCGGCGCTCGCGCGGGCGCTGACGGCCGAACGGCGGCTCGCCCGGCCCGACAGCCCGCTGTCGGCGCTGTTCTCGCGTCGCGCGGCCGATTTGTCAGAGAATTGACCCGGAGCGGATCTTGTCCTAAAAACTGGCCAAGCCAGATTTTTTCGGGATCCGAAAAAATTAACGGCAGTGGGAGGAAATCATGTATCTCGGCCTCGACCTGGGCACTTCGGGCGTCAAGGCGCTGCTGATCGATGACAGTCAGAAAGTCATCGGCTCCGGCCATGGCTCGCTCGACGTTTCGCGGCCGCATCCGGGTTGGTCGGAGCAGGATCCGGCGCATTGGATCGAGGCCTGCGAGACGGCGATTGCCGAACTCAAGGCTTCCCATCCGAAGGAGCTCACCGCGGTCAAGGGCATCGGCCTTTCCGGCCAGATGCATGGCGCCACTTTGCTCGATGCCGCGGACAAGGTGCTGCGCCCGTGCATCCTGTGGAACGACACGCGCAGCTATGTCGAGGCGGCCGCGCTCGATGCCGATCCGCGCTTCCGCAGGCTCACCGGCAACATCGTCTTCCCGGGCTTCACCGCGCCGAAGCTTGCCTGGGTAAAGAACAACGAGCCGGCAATTTTTGCCAAGGTGGCGAAAGTGCTGCTGCCAAAGGATTACCTGCGGCTCTGGCTGACCGGCGAGCATATTTCCGAGATGTCGGATTCGGCCGGCACCTCGTGGCTGGATGTCGGGAAGCGGCGCTGGGCGCCCGAATTGCTGGCGGCGACATCGCTCGATGAAAGGCACATGCCCTCGCTGGTCGAAGGCACTGCCAAGGCCGGCGCCTTGCGCGGCGAGCTCGCGTCGAAATGGGGTATCGCGGCGGGAATTCCAATTGCCGGCGGCGCCGGGGACAATGCGGCCTCGGCCTGCGGCATGGGCACGGTCGGCGCCGGCCACGCCTTCGTGTCGCTCGGCACGTCGGGCGTGCTGTTCGCGGCGAACGCCTCCTATTTGCCCAATCCGGAAAGCGCAGTGCACACGTTCTGCCATGCGCTGCCCGACACCTGGCACCAGATGGGCGTGATCCTGTCGGCCACCGATTCGCTCAACTGGCTGTCGGAGATCACGGCAAAGAGTGCCGGCGACCTGACCGGCGAACTCGGCGATACGCTGAAGGCGCCGACGGGCGTTACCTTCCTGCCCTATCTCTCGGGCGAGCGCACGCCGCACAATGATTCCGCCATTCGGGGCTCCTTTACCGGGCTGGCGCATCAATCGAGCCGGGCCGTGCTGACGCAGGCCGTGCTCGAGGGCGTCGCTTTCGCCTTTCGCGACAGCCTCGAAGCGTTGAAGACGGCCGGCACGACGCTGAGCCGGGTGACCGCGATCGGCGGCGGCTCGCGCTCGCGCTACTGGCTGAAGGCGATCGCCACCGCGCTGCAGGTACCGGTCGATATTCCCGCCGACGGCGATTTCGGCGCGGCGTTTGGAGCAGCTCGGCTTGGGTTGATTGCCGCGACCGGCGCCGATCCGCTTGCCGTCTGCACCGCGCCGGCAACGGATGCGACGATCGAGCCGGATGCTGGGCTGGGTGGGGATTATGCAGATGCCTATCAGAGGTATCGTGCGCTCTACCCGGCGATAAGGGCGGTAACTGCGTGAGTATGCGCGAGGCCCCCATCTCTGCCCTGCCGGGCATCTCCCCCGCAAGGGGGGAGATTGACTGTTACGCCGGCTTTCGCCAATCGCCGGCGTTGCAAGGAGAGGCGAGGCCTCGAAGCTGCCAATCTCCCCCCCTGAGGGGGAGATGGCCGGCAGGCCAGAGAGGGGGGCCTCGCATCCCACCTCCCCAGTTATCACTGCGCCGGCACCTTGTCCAAAAACCCGGTGACACTCTTCAGCCGCCCATTCTCGATGACGCCGATGTCGGTGCCCTCGATGACGGATTCCGTGCCTTCCGGCCCAAGATTCCACGAGAAGCGGATGCGGTCGGCGAAACCATCCGGCTCACCCTTCAGCGAGAAGCGGAAGCCGGCGAAGCGCTGCTGGACGCCGTCTATCAGCGCGGCGATGCCGTCATGGCCGTCGCCCTGCATGACCGGATCGCGATAGCTGACATCCCTGGTGAAGGCGGCTTCGAGCAGCGCCTTGCGGCGCTGCGCATCGATCTCGTTCCAGGCGGCGATGTAATTGCGGGCGATCGTGTTGAGGTCGGTCATTGTCATGGTCCTTCGTTGGATCGTTTCGACATGATGCTTTTCGCCCGGCAAAAGAGTGAAACCAATTACGCCTGAGGTAATCGGGAAACCATCTCGGAGAGGAAGGAAACCATGAGCAGCGGATTTTTCGGCGACATCAAGACAATCAAATATGAAGGGCCGGATTCGACCAATCCGCTGGCCTACCGCTACTACAACCCCGATGAGGTGGTGGCCGGCAAACGGCTGGAAGACCATCTGCGCTTCGCCGTCGCCTACTGGCATTCCTTTGCATGGCCGGGCGGCGACCCGTTCGGTGGCCAGACCTTCGACCGGCCCTGGTTTGCCAAGCCGGGCGGCGTCGACACGATGGAACTGGCCAAGCTCAAGGCCGACGTCGCCTTCGAAATGTTCTCGTTGCTCGGCGCGCCCTATTTCTGCTTCCACGACGCCGACGTGCGCCCGGAAGGCAGGGATTTTTCGGAGAGCGCCGCGCGCCTCGACGAGATCACCGACTATTTCGCCGACAAGATGAAACAGACCGGCGTCAAGCTGCTCTGGGGCACGGCGAACCTCTTCTCGCATCGCCGCTTCATGTCCGGCGCGGCCACCAATCCCGATCCGGATGTGTTCGCCTATGCGGCGGCGACGGTGAAGAGCTGCATCGACGTTACCAAGAAGCTCAAGGGCGAGAACTATGTGCTGTGGGGCGGCCGCGAGGGCTATGAGACCTTGCTCAACACCGACCTTGCCCGCGAGCAGGAGCAGGCCGGCCGCTTCCTCAACCTCGTCGTCGATTACAAGCACAAGATCGGTTTCACGGGCACGATCCTGATCGAGCCGAAGCCGCAGGAGCCGACAAAGCACCAGTACGACTATGACGTCGCGACCGTCTACGGCTTCCTCAAGCGCTTCGGGCTGGAGAAGGAAGTAAAGCTCAACATCGAGCAGGGCCACGCGATCCTGGCCGGCCATTCCTTCGAGCATGAGCTGGCTTTGGCGAATGCGCTCGGAATCTTCGGTTCGATCGACATGAACCGCAACGACTACCAGTCGGGCTGGGACACCGACCAGTTCCCCAACAACGTGCCGGAAATGGCGCTAGCCTATTACCAGGTGCTGCAAGGCGGCGGCTTCAAGACCGGCGGCACCAATTTCGACGCCAAGCTCAGGCGCCAGTCGCTCGACCCGGACGACCTCCTGATCGGCCATATCGGCGGCATGGATGCCTGCGCACGCGGCCTCAAGGCGGCGGCCAAGATGATCGAGGACAAGGCGCTGTCCGGCCCGCTCGCCGAGCGCTATGCCGGCTGGAACACCGCCGAAGGCAAGGCGATGCTTTCGGGCGAGCGCACGCTGGAGGAGATCGCCGAGCGCGTCTTGAAGGAGAAGATCGAGCCGCAGCCGCGCTCCGGCCGGCAGGAACTGCTGGAGAACATCGTCAACCGCTACGTCTGATCGCTCAGGCGGAATGCCGAGCGTATAGCATTCGCGCGGGGCAGAACTTCACGACAAGGTTTTGCCCCGAGCCGCCCCTCAATCGCCCCGCTCTTGCCTTCAAACAGCCGTCACGGAACTCGTATAAACGTGGCTCCTGTGGCGGGTGAAGAAGAAGGAGGCGAACCGATATGCAGCACGAACGCGAGATCGACGCCCTGCTTTCGTCCGGTGAAACCGGATCGATCATCGACCGGCTGATGGCCTTGCCCCATTCGAAAGAGGGCGGTCGCAAGACAAATGAATGGGACCGCGCGGTCGCCGCGCGGTTGGAAACGGCGCTGGCCAAGAGCATGCGTACGCGCATCGTCGGCGAAGGCCGCGACGCCGCCTGACAATTCCCGTGATTTGACGAAAAGAGGTGGCTTCTCCATCCTGCACCGATGATACGCGCGGTGCTGCTTGACCTTGTGGGTGTCGTCTATGATGGCGATACCCCGATCGCAGGAGCCGTGACCGCGGTCGGGCGTTTGCGCAAGGCCGGCCTGCCGCTCCGCTTTGTCAGTAACACGACACGCTCGCCGCGCAGCAAGATCGTCGCGCAACTTGCCGCCATGGGCATCGAAGTTGCGGATGAAGAATTGCTGACGCCGGCGCGCGCTGCGATCGAATGGTTGCGCAGGCATGGCCGCGAGCCGCATCTGCTCATCCATCCCGATCTCGAAGCAGAGTTTTCGGGCCTGGAGGGAGGAAGCGGCAAGGCGGTTGTCGTGGGCGATGCCGGCGAGGCGTTCGGCTACGCCAGTCTCAACCGTGCTTTCCGCGCGTTATCCACCGGCGCCGATTTTGTGGCTTTGGCCAACAACCGCACCTTCAAGGATGCGGATGGCCAACTCAGCCTCGACGCCGGCGCCTTCGTCGCGGCCCTCGAATTCGCCAGTGGCCGAAGCCCTGTCGTGCTCGGCAAGCCGTCGGCGGATTTCTTCCGTTCGGCGCTCGCCGATTTGAACTGCCCTGCGGCCGATGCGGTCATGGTCGGCGACGACGCGGAGAGCGATGTCGCCGGCGCGCTCAGCGCCGGTCTTGGCGCGGCGCTGCTCGTACGGACCGGCAAGTACCGACCCAAGGACGAGACGCGATACGATCCGGCTCCGACGGCAGTGGTCGATGACCTCGCCGCCGCAACAGACTGGATTCTCAACCGCGCCGCAGCCTGACCGGCGCCTCGCCGAAAGCTTTTGAAAACGCCCTGGAAAATGCCGCGGCGGAGGAAAAGCCCGTACGCCCGGCGATGTCCGCCATGGCGATGCGCGTATCGACCACGAGCCGCCGGGCGGCGCTGAGGCGCAGCCTCAGATAATAGGCGCCGGGCGTCTCGCCGATCGATTTGCGAAAAATGCTTTCCAGCGTTCTTGCCGTGACGCCGGCGCGTTTTGCCACGGCGCCGATGGTGAGCGGCTGGTCGACATGCGCTTCCATCAGCCGGATCGCCTGGGCAAGCCGCGGATCATAGCCGTCGAGCCGGCCAAGCGAGACCAGCGGCTGCGCGTCGGTCGCGGCGCGCGCCTGATCGTAGATGAAGACGCTCGCCACATCGAGCGCGGCGGCCATGCCGAGTCTCGTGCGGATGAGATGCAGCATCAGGTCGAAGGTCGGCGAGGCGCCGCCGGAGGTGAAGACCGGCCCGTCGATGACATAGCGGTCCGGCCGCACATCGACGCCCGGGAATGCGGTCGAGAAATCCTCCATGTCTTCCCAATGCGTGGTGGCGCTGCGGCCCTCGAGCAGGCCGGCGCGCGCCACCAGCCAGGTGCCCGCCTCGACGCCGCCACAGGCGCGGGCAGCGCGCGCTGCCCTGCGCAGGCCCGCGAGCAATGCCGAGGTGGCGTAGTTCTGCGTGCCGAAGCCCGCGACGACGACCAGCATGTCGGTGGCCTCGGCCGCGTCGAAGCGGCCGCTGACGGCCACGGGGAGGCCGCATGTCGTCACCGGCGCCTCGCCGGTGACCGAGACCAGCTTGAAATCGAACAGCGTCTCGCCTGAGATGCGGTTGGCTGCGCGCAGCGGGTCGACCGCCGAAGCCACGCACATGATCGAGGACCCCGAGAACACGAGGAGCGTAACCTTGAGCCTTTCGCGCTCGGACCGAAAGATGGTCGGCTTTTCGCTTTTGATCATGAGAGCTTCGTAAAACGCAAAACAGTTTCCGGCAAGTCGGGCATTCTTGCTGAATTGCCGTGCATGCCGTGCCGCTATCGGCTCCCGCTTCTGGGTGGCATGCATGGCCGATCGAATCTGGGAGGATCAAGATGCCGCTTGCGATGAACCGCGAGGTCTTTATTACCTGTGCCGTGACCGGCTCTGGCGGCACGCAGGACCGCAGCCCGCATGTGCCGCGCTCGCCCAAGCAGATCGCCGATTCGGCGATCGACGCCGCCAAGGCGGGTGCGGCGATCGTCCATTGCCATGTGCGCGACCCCGAGACCGGCAAGCCGAGGCGCGACGTGCATCTCTACCGCGAGGTGACCGAGCGCATCCGCGAAGCGAACGTCGACGTGGTGCTGAACCTCACCGCCGGCATGGGTGGCGACATGGTGTTCGGCTCGCCGGAAGCGCCTTTGCCGCTCAACGAGAAGGGCACCGACATGGGAGGCGCCACCAACCGCATGGAGCATGTGCGCCAGTGCCTGCCGGAGATCTGCACGCTGGATTGCGGCACGATGAATTTCGCCGAGGCCGACTATGTCATGACCAACACGCCGGGCATGCTGCGCGCCATGGGCGGCATGATGACGGCGCTGGGCGTGAAGCCCGAGATCGAGGCCTTCGATACCGGACATCTGTGGTTCGCCAAGCAACTGGTCGAGGAAAAGGTGCTCGACCCGGATGCGCTGGTGCAGCTCTGCATGGGCGTGCCATGGGGCGCGCCGGACGACCTCAACACCTTCATGGCGATGGTCAACAACGTGCCCTCGACCTGGAACTGGTCGGCCTTCTCGATCGGCCGCAACCAGATGGCCTATGCGGCGGCGGCCGTGCTTGCCGGCGGCAATGTCCGCGTCGGCCTGGAAGACAATCTGTGGCTCGACAAGGGTGTGCTGGCGACCAATGCGCAGCTCGTCGAGCGCGCGGCCAGCATCGTCACCAATCTCGGCGCGCGCGTTCTTGGACCCGAGGAAGTGCGCAAGAAGCTCAACCTGACCAAGCGGGCGCCGATCGCGGCCGCGGCGTAAGGCGGGCGCGGGCCATGGCTGATACCGTCAAGTTCACTGCGATGAAGGACGGCGACAAGGAAGACTATGAATTCCTGACCGCCCATGAGATCGACTACGCCGCCAAGACCGGCGACCGGCTGCTCGACGCGCTCGTGCAGCTCGATGAGGGTCTGTCGGGCTACAAGATCACCCGGCTCGGCCATTCGCTGCAGGCGGCGACGCGCGCCTGGCGCGACGGCGCCGATACGGACTGGATCGTCTGCGCGCTGCTGCACGACATCGGCGACATCTACGCGCCCTACAACCACGACGAATATGCGGCTGCGATCCTGAAACCCTTCGTGCGCGAGCAATGCACCTGGGTGGTGGAAAAGCACGGCGACTTCCAGCGCCTCTATTACGCGCATCACCTGGGCGGCAACCGGCATGCCCGGGACCGCTTCGCCGGCCACCTCTATTTCGATGACTGCGACCAGTTCTGCGAGCGCTGGGACCAGTCGAGCTTCGATCCCGACTACGAGACGCTGCCGGTCGAGTTCTTCCGGCCCTTCGTGCTCGAGGTCTTCGCCCGAAAGGCCTACGATCCGGCGGTGATCCGCGCCGGCGAGCGCGTGGCCCTCACAGATCCCGAAACAGCCAAGACGAGAACCGGAGCCTGACAAGCATGAGCATCATCAACAAGGCGGCCGCTATCGGCGGCGGTGTCATCGGCGCCGGCTGGGTGGCGCGGCTGCTCCTGAACGGCATCGACGTGTCGATCTTCGATCCGGATCCGGAAGCCTCGCGCAAGGTGGGCGAAGTGATGAAGGGCGCGCGCCGCGCCTACAAGCAGATGCTGCCCGGCGGCCTGCCCAAGGAAGGCAAGCTCACCTTCGCCAAGACCATCGCCGAGGCGGTTGCCGACGCCGACTTCATCCAGGAAAGCGTGCCGGAGCGGCTCGACCTCAAGCACAAGGTGCTGGCCGAGATCGACCAGCATGCGCCCGCCAACGCCATTGTCGGCTCCTCGACCTCCGGCATCAAGCCGACCGACATGCAGGTGGCGATGAAGAAGCATCCGGAGCGGCTGGTCGTCGGCCATCCGTTTAACCCCGTCTACCTCTTGCCGCTGGTCGAGATCGTCGGTGGCGAGCAGACCTTCCCCGAGGCGATCGAGGTGGCCAAGGAGCTCTACGCCTCGATCGGCATGAAGCCGGTGGTGGTGCGCAAGGAGATCGAGGCCTTCGTCGGCGACCGCCTGCTCGAGGCCGCATGGCGCGAGGCGCTGTGGCTGGTCAAGGACGGCATTTGCACCGTCGAGGAACTCGACGACATCATGCGCTATTCCTTCGGCTTGCGCTGGGCGCAGATGGGCATGTTCCAGGTCTATCGTGTCGCCGGCGGCGAGGCCGGCATGCGCCACTTCATGGCGCAGTTCGGACCTTGCCTGAAATGGCCGTGGACCAAGCTGATGGACGTGCCCGAGTTCAACGACGAGCTGGTCGACCTGATCGCCACGCAGTCGGATGAGCAGGCGCATGGTCTGTCGATCCGCGAGCTGGAGAGGATCCGCGACGACAATCTCGTCGCGATCATGGAAGCGCTGTCGAAGCAGAACAAGGGCAAGGGCTGGGGTGCCGGCGCGCTGCATAAGGACTATACCAGGCAGCTCGCCAAGCTGGCGGCGAAGGAGACCTCTATCAAGGCTCCCGCAAAGGCCAAACCGGCGAAGAAAGCCGCGAAGCCGGCAAAGGCCGACAAGGCGAAGAAGAGCAAGAAGAAGGGCTGAGGCGATGCATTTCGGTCTTTCGGAAGAACAGAAGCTCATCGTCGAAACGACGCGCGCCTTCGTCGAGAACGAACTCTATCCGCATGAGCGCGAGGTGGAGCGCACAGGCGTGCTGCGCCGCGAACTGATCGACGAATTGAAGGCGAAGGCGATCGAGGCCGGGCTTTATGCCGCCAACATGCCGGCCGATGTCGGCGGCGCCGGCTTGGACACGGTGAGCTGGCTGCTCTACGAGAAGGAGCTTGGCCGCGCCAATTACGCGCTGCACTGGACCTGCGTGGCGCGTCCGTCCAACATCCTGCTTGCCGGCACGCCGGAGCAGCGCGAGAAATACCTCTTTCCCTGCATCCGCGGCGAGAAGTCGGACTGCCTGGCGATGACGGAGCCCGGCGCCGGCTCCGACCTGCGCGGCATGAAGGCGACCGCGGTGCAGGACGGCTCGGACTGGGTGCTCAACGGCACCAAGCACTTTATCTCGCATGCCGACATCGCCGACTTCGCAATTTGTTTCATGGCCTCGGGCGAGGAGGAGACTTTGCGCGGCAAGCGCAAGAAGATCACCGCCTTCTTCGTCGACAAGGGCACCAAAGGCTTCACGGTGCGCGACGGCTATCGCAATGTCTCGCACCGGGGCTACACCAATTCGATCCTCGAATTCGACGACTGCCGGCTGCCGGCCTCTCAGGTGCTCGGCGAAGTGCACAAGGGCTTCGACGTCGCGAATTCATGGCTCGGCGCCACGCGCCTGCAGGTCGGCGCCACCTGCCTCGGTCGCGCCGAGCGCGCGCTCTCGCATGCCATCGAATATGCCGCGCAGCGCCAGCAGTTCGGCCAGCAGATCGGCAAGTTCCAGGGCGTCTCGTTCAAGCTCGCCGACATGGCGACGGAATTGAAGGCCGCGGACCTGATGGTCTTCGAAGCCGGCTGGAAGTACGATCAGGGCACCGTCACCGATCAGGACATGGCGATGGCCAAGCTGAAGGCCACCGAAATGCTGGCCTTCGTCGCAGACGAGGCCATCCAGATCCATGGCGGCATGGGACTTATGGACGACCTGCCGCTGGAGCGCATCTGGCGCGATGCCCGCGTCGAGCGCATCTGGGAAGGCACGTCGGAGATTCAGCGACATATTATTTCGCGGGCGCTGCTGCGTCCGTTCGGAGCTTAGAGCATGATGCGCCAAGGCTCGGATCCGGCCTTGGACAAGATCGCGCTCAAACGAAAAGATGGCCATGCATAAACTCGAACGTCTCTTGCGCCCAAAATCGATCGCCGTGTTCGGCGGGGCGCAGGCCGCCGCCGTCGTGGCGCAGTCGATCAAGATGGGCTTTGCCGGCGACATTTGGCCGGTGCATCCGACCAAGGATGAGGTCGCCGGCCGCAAGGCCTACCGCTCCGTCTCCGACCTGCCCGGAGCGCCGGACGCCGCATTCGTCGGCGTCAACCGGCATCTCACCATCGAGGTGATCAAGGCGCTGGCCGAACGCGGCGCCGGCGGCGCCGTCTGTTTCGCCGCCGGCTTCCTCGAGACCGAAGCCTATGACGAGGACGGCGAGCGGCTGCAGGCCGAACTCGTCGCGGCCGCCGGCCAGATGCCGATCATCGGGCCGAACTGCTACGGCCTGATCAACTATGCCGACGGCGCGCTGCTTTGGCCCGACCAGCATGGCGGCATCCGCCTCGCCGAGGGCGGCAAGGGCGTCGCCATCATCACCCAGTCGTCCAACATCGCCATCAACATGACGATGCAGAAGCGCGGCCTGCCGATCGCCTTCCTGATGACGGCCGGCAACCAAGCGCAGACCGGCCTTTCGGAAATGGCATTGGGCCTGATCGAGGACGAGCGCGTCACCTCGCTTGGCCTGCATATCGAGGCCTTCGACTCGGTCGCCGGCTTCGAGAAGCTGGCGGCACGAGCGCGCGAATTGAAGAAGCCGATCATCGCCATGAAGGTCGGCCGCTCGGAGCAGGCAAGGCAGGCGACGGTGTCGCACACCGCCTCGCTGGCCGGCTCCGACGCCGCCTCCGGCGCCTTCCTGAAGCGTCTCGGCATCGCGCGCGTCGATTCCATTCCCGCCTTCATCGAGGCGCTGAAGCTGCTGCACATCACCGGACCATTGCCCGGCTACAGGCTCTCGTCGATGAGTTGCTCGGGCGGCGAGGCTTCCGTGATGGCCGACAGCGCCGAGGGGCGCTGGGTGCATTTTCCGGCCCTGACGGCCGAGCACCGCGCGCATGTCAAATCGACGCTCGGACCGCTGGTCGCGGTCGCCAATCCGCTCGATTACCACACCTTCATCTGGAACAACGAGCCGGCGATGACGGCCACTTTCACCGCCATGGTGTCGGGCGGCTTCGACTTGAACATGCTGGTGCTCGACTTCCCGCGCCCGGACCGCTGTTCCGACGTCGACTGGTGGGCGACGCTGCGCGCCTTCGAGGCGGCGCTGAAAACCAACAAGGCGCAGGGCGCGATCGTCTCCTCGCTGCCGGAAAACTTGCCGGAGGAATACACCGCCGGGCTGATGGCGCGCGGCATGGTGCCGCTGTTCGGCATCTCGGAGGCCATGGACGCCGCCCAGGCCGCCGCCTTCATCGGCTGGGCCTGGCATGAGCCGCAGGCGCAGCCGGTCGACACCACCGCGGCAGGCACGTCCGAAGCCAAACGCGTGACGCCGGACGAGGCCGAGGCCAAGGAAAGGCTGATCAACGCCGGCCTGCCGGTGCCGAAGGGCGAGCGCGCCTCCAATGCGGTCGAGGCGGTGATTTCCTCGATGAGCTTGGGTTTCCCGGTGGCTCTGAAGGCTCTCGGCGTCACGCACAAATCGGAAGTCGGCGCCGTCAGGCTGAACCTCAAGGACGCCGAATCCGTCAGCGCCGCCGCGCATGACCTTTTGCCGCTCGGCACGGGACTCTACGCCGAGCGCATGGTGCGCGACGGCGTCGCCGAGCTGATCGTCGGCTTCACCCGCGACCCGATGTTCGGCGTGGTGATGACGCTCGGCACCGGCGGCGTGCTGGTCGAGCTGTTGCGCGACAGCGTGACCCTGATGCTGCCGGCGACGCGCGACGACATCGAGGCGGCATTGCGTGGATTGAAGCTCTATCCTCTCCTCGAAGGCTATCGCGGCCGGCCGCGGGCCGACGTCGACGCCGCCATCGACGCCATCGCCGGCATTGCCGACTTCGTGCAGAAGAACGAGGGCGAGATCGAGGAACTCGACATCAACCCGCTGATCGTGTGCGCCGAAGGCAAGGGCGCCTGGATCGCGGACGCCCTGCTGGTGCTTGGAGAGAAGAAGAATGGCTGAAATCATCACCACCCGCCGCGAAGGCGCTGTCCTCGAGGTCACGCTCGACCGGCCGAAGGCCAACGCCATCGACCTCAAGACGTCGCGGCTTATGGGCGAGACCTTCAAGGCGTTCCGCGACGATCCGGAGCTGCGCGTCGCCATCGTCAAGACGGCGGGCGACAAGTTCTTCAGCGCCGGCTGGGACCTGAAGGCGGCCGCCGCCGGCGATGCGGTCGACGGCGACTACGGCGTCGGCGGCTTTGCCGGACTGCAGGAGCTGCGCGACCTCAACAAGCCGGTGATCGCCTGCGTCAACGGCATGGCGGTGGGCGGCGGCTTCGAGCTGGCGCTGTCCTGCGACCTCATCTACGCCTCGGATCATTCCTCCTTCGCGCTGCCGGAGATCCGCGCCGGCACGCTGGCCGACGCTGCGACCATCAAGCTGCCGAAGCGCATCCCCTATCACATCGCCATGGACCTTCTGTTCACCGGCCGCTGGATGGATGTCGCCGAGGCGCATCGCTGGGGCCTGGTCAACGAGGTGCTGCCCAAGGACAAGCTCGAGGAGCGCGTCTGGGAGATCGCAAGATTGCTCGCCAGCGGCCCACCACTGGTCTTCGCCGCAATCAAGGAGACGGCGCGGGTGGCCGAGGCGCTGACCTTCCAGGACGCGATGAACAAAGTGACGCGCCGGCAGCTGCCGACGGTCGATAAGCTCTACGGGTCGGAAGACAATATGGAAGGGTTCCGGGCTTTCGCGGAGAAGCGCGAGCCGGTTTGGAAGGGCAAGTGATTCTGCGGAAATGACGGAGCGAGGCCTTGGCTACCTGTTCCGCACCCATGACCGACTACAAAACCCTCATCGACGCAGAAACCTGGGCCTTCATCGAGAAGACCAACTCTTACTATCCGCCGAACACGATCGACTACACGATCGAAGAGCAGCGCGCGATCTATGACCGGATGTGCCGGGAGTTCTTTGCCGGCTATCCGCAGGGCGTGACCGCCTTGACGACAGGCATCGCCGACGGCATCCCGATCCGCATCTATCGCAACGCGGAGCCGAACGACGCTGCGATGGTGCTCTACCTTCATGGCGGCGGCTTTATCCTGGGCGGGCTGGAGAGCCATGACGATGTCTGCGCCGAGCTTTGCGCCCGCACCGGTTACGAGGTGGTCTCGGTCGACTACCGGCTGGTGCCGGAGCATCTGCATCCGGCCGCCTTCGACGACGCCATGGACGCGTTCGAATGGGCCGCCAAGACCTATGACTGCCCTGTCGTGCTTTGCGGCGACAGCGCCGGCGGCAATCTCTGCGCGGCGGTAGCGCATGCGACGCGCGGCCATGAAAAGAAGCCGGCCGGCCAGATGCTGATCTATCCCGGGCTCGGCGGCGACCATTCGCGCGGCTCCTACGTCACCCATGCCGAGGCCCCGATGCTGACCGTGCGCGATCTCCACTTCTACAAGCATATCCGCACCGCCGGCGTCGACCAGACCGGCGACATCACGCTCTATCCGCTGGCCGACGCCGATTTCGCCTATTTGCCGCCGACGGTGCTGATCACCGCCGAGTGCGACCCGCTGTCGTCCGACGGCGAAGCCTATCGCGACCGCATCATCGCGGCCGGCGGGCGCGCCGCCTGGTTCGAGGAGCCGGGCCTGGTGCATGGCTACCTCAGAGGCCGCCACATGATCGGCCGGGCACGGACGAGCTTCACCCGCATCGTCGAGGCGGTATCGGCGCTCGGCCGGGGCGACTGGATCTGGTAACGCCCCTGGCGACCGCAAACACTTTCCACCCCGCTATCCTCCCATGAACCTTTCCATGCCGGCCAGCGACTGACGGCCAGGCGCCGCAATGGCGCGGCCCGGAAAGGAAAGCCGCCATGACCAGAAACCCAGAGACTTCGCGGTCTCCGGGAACAACGGGAATCCAGCGCGATCACCCCCTTCGGGAAGGGGTCGACGCGCTGGGCTTCCGGCTGATTCCGTTGACCCTGCCCAGCAGCCGGCGTATCGTCACAAAGAGGAAAACAGACAATTCGAACGGGGAAGAACGTGCCGCAACGCCGCGCCTTGCCCTGGTTGGCGCGGTAGAGGCGGACGTTCCTTCCAGCGGCTTCGGGGGGAGTTCAATGTCTGGCGTTCGCGGCTCGTTCCTGCGTTCCCGTGGCCGCCGTTTGCGCCGCGCAATCGCAACAAGCGGCGGAATTCTGGCTTTGGCGCTGTCCGCCGGCTTGTGGCTCGGCGCGGCGAAGGCGCAGGAAACCCAGATCATCTATCCCGGTTCGATGGCGGTCACCGGCTTTCCGGGCACCACCATTCCCGATTTCGATCAGGGTCTGCCCCCCGGCGTCGACCCGGTCGACGAGACCTTCATCGATACGTCCCGCGCATCCTTGCGCATTTTCGACGTCTCGCATCTCGGCGGGCCCGCTTCCGGCCAACTCGTCAACACGCGGCCGCCCTTCGAGGTGACGGCCGGGCAGATCGGCGAGGTGTTCGGCCTCGCCTATGACGATGGCGTGCGCGACGGCGTGCCCTCAGGCGTTCCTAACCTCTACGCGGCTGCGACCTCGCTGCATGGCATCGAGATCGTCACGCCGGGCGCCGACCATGACGGCAGGCCGGAACGGCAGCGCCGCGGCACCGCGGGCGCCACCTTCATGGACGGCCAGTTCGGCACCGAGAATGGCGGCGGTCCAGGCACGATCTGGAAGATCGACGGCGTCACCGGCGCGGTCTCGAAATTCGCCGACATCGACACCAACAGCGGCCCCGGCATCGGCAACCTCGCCTTCGATGCTACCCATCGCCAGTTCTTCGCTTCGGATCTCGATACCGGGCTGATTCACCGCATCGATATCGAGGGCAATCTGATCGACAGCTTCGACCATGGCGTCGCCGGGCGCCCCGCGCATAGGCTCGCCCCTGTCCCCGACGACGGCGCCCTGATGGACATCCAGGCTGCCGCTTTCGATAGCGAGGACCCCGAGACCTGGGGCTACACGCAGGATGCGCGCCGGGTCTGGGCCGTCGCCTATCATGGCGGCCGGCTCTACTATTCCGTCGGCGAGAAGGCCGAAATCTGGTCGGTCGGCATCGCGAGCGACGGAGGCTTTGCCGGCGGTCCGCGCTGGGAACTGACGGTCAAGGCGGACCAGGACTATGCCGTCACCGACATCGCCTTCGACAATAAGGGCTTCATGTATCTCGCCCAGCGCGGCCCGGTCGAGAACCGCTACGATTACAGCCGCTTCGCCGATTCCGGCAAAGGCGAGCTGATACGCTACTGGCGCGAGGATCCGGACGATCCGGCAACGGAATCGGCCTGGGTCGAGGTGCCGCAGGAATATGCCGTCGGCTTCCCGCAAGGCAACCGCCAGTCGGCCGGCGGCGTCGACCTGCAATATCGCTATGACGCCGACGGCAATCTCGACACTTCCGTTTGCACCGACACCGTCGTCAACACCGGCGACAAGTTGCGCGACAATCCCGAACTTGCCGAGCGCCTCGCCACCGGCGGGCCGCTTGCCGCGCATGGCGTCCAGCTGACGCCCAGCGCGCTGGTCAAGCCGGCGAACGTTCCGCCCTTCGGCTCATGGTTCGTCGACTTCGACGGCTATTTCGAAGACCCGGACGTCCAGGGCCATGTCGGCGACGTAAGGGTCTGGCGCCCCTGTGAGGGCCGCGCCGGCTACTATGAGGAAATCCCCGGCGGCGGCTACCTGCCTCCGTTCTATCCGCCGGACTTCCCGCCGCCCGGCAACCTGCCGCCCTGCGTGGATGTCGAGGACGTGCATTACTACTGCACGCCACGCGGTCTGCGGGCCGAACTCTATCTCCATGACCATGCCGGCTTTGGCGGCGATTCGATCAAGGCGCAGTCCAGGACGCCCGGCGTCGGGGTATCAACCCTCATGTCGCATGTTCCGGGCAAGCCCTACACGGTCGACATCACCGGCCACGATCCTGGCGACACCGTCAATGTCGGGCTCTGCTTCTACCGCAAGTCCGACCAGGACAAGGGTGGCTACTATCCTTGCTGCAAGATGACGCTGCCGCTCAGAACGCCAGCCGTCAGCTGCGAACGTTGAGGGAGGGACAGATGACAAATCTCGCCCTTTCCCGCTCCGTCTCGAGCTGTTCGAAAACCGTCATGGAGACGATCATGAAACCCCTGTCATATGCCAGGCGCGGCGCGCGCTGGCTGATGGCGGCCGGTATCGCGGTCGCCATGATGCCGACACTGCCGGCGTTTGCCCAAGACCAGGCTCCGGCCAAGACCAATCAGGCCGCCAATCCGGCCTCACGCGGCATCAATGCGGAACTCGCGCGGATCGTGCCCTTCTTCACCAAGAAAGGCGGGCAGAAAAGCTGCGATTCCGTCGAGTACGTCCTGAGCTTCGGCATCCATGGCGACCCGCAGGACTTCGACCGGCCAAGCGTGGCCGCCCTGCTCAAAGCGACAAGGCTCGATTTCAAGGACCAGCTGCCGCACGGCCTGCAGGTCGTCAACGTCGAT
Organism: Mesorhizobium sp. CA16; assembly: GCF_020165175.1. Taxonomy (NCBI): domain Bacteria; kingdom Pseudomonadati; phylum Pseudomonadota; class Alphaproteobacteria; order Hyphomicrobiales; family Phyllobacteriaceae; genus Mesorhizobium; species Mesorhizobium sp. CA16. The sequence goes on along the minus strand of NZ_JAIUHP010000010.1, from coordinate 61,044 downwards.
GTCACCGGCGACGGCACCAGCGCCTCCGGCGGAGCGCTGCCCGCTGCTTCAATCGGCACGTCGGACAGCCCGAACGACACGGCCAGCGTTTCCAACTTCCGCATCAGCGCTGCCAACCTCGATGGCGCGGGTGCTGCGAACGAACGCGTCATCACCTTCCGCATCACCGCCAGGATAGACCATGCGACCTTTCCCGTGCCGACGACGGTCGACAACCAGGGTGAGATCGAGGTGGCCTTCAGGGGCGGTTCGGCAACAACGATCCACTCGCAGGATCCGGACAAGCCCGACGACGGCGATTTCCTGACCGGCGTGAAGACCTCGATCAAGATCGACCTGATCAAGTGCAACCCGCCGCCGCCACCTCCCGGCAAGGAATGTTTCAAAGTCGAGCGCGGCACGGTCGATTGCGTGCCAGGCGGCGGCGCCTTCATCTATCATATGCCGGTCGGCCCGGAGATGGGCGACAAACGGGTGCAGGTGTCGACGACGGCGCCCGGCGTCAGCATCGTTCCCGACATGCAGAAGGTGCCGATCGGCGGCGGCGTGCTGAACTGGAAGATTATCGGCGCTTCGCCCGGCGAGACCATCCACCTCGTCGTCACCGGCATCGAGACCTATGCCGGGCCGAAGGAAGGCTGGGGGCTCTGCTGCACGCAGGTGATAGACATCGTCGTCCCGCGTGACCTCAGATGCCCGCCCAAGGACAAGGAGCCGGACCTCAAGGTCGAAAAACATGCGGACGTGCCGCGTTGCACGATGGCCGGCGGCTGCGACTTCACCATCACCGTCACCAATGTCGGCGACGCGCCCTATAACGGCAAGATCGTGCTCGACGAGGTGACGCTGCCGGCAGGCTCAGTGCTGACCTCCGGGCCGAACGCGCCCTGGGTCTGCGCGCCCGGCACGACGCCGATGACCTGCACCTATCCGGCGACTACGCTCAACGCCGGCGCCTCCGTCAACCTCAAGCTCGGCTTCAAGCCGGCGGGCGGCTGGCAAGGCGGCGTGCTGCGCAACTGCGCCGCCTATGACTACCAGGCCAGCGGCAAGCCGCTGTTCGGCAGCCAGCAGAACGACCGCGGCTGCGCCTCGATCCCGATCTGCCGCCGTGGCGATCGCGATCCGCAGTGCAATCCGCCGGTCGAGAAGAAGGTCGACCTGATCCTGAAGAAGCGCGCCCGTACCCCGGTCTGCACGCCGGACGGCGCCTGCACTTTCGTGATCGACATCATCAACAACGGCACCGGCACCTATAACGGGGCGCTGACGGTGATCGACACCTACCCCGGCGGCGCGCCCACCTCGTCGACCTTCGGGCCGAGCCCGCCATGGGCCTGCGGACCGAACGGCCCCGGACAGTTCCGCTGCGACAATGCCGGCATCTCGCTGCCTCCGGGCGCCTCGACGCCGATCGTCGTCAGAGCGGTGATGCCGACGAACTACCGGCCGGACACGGTGGAGAACTGCGCCGAGGTGAAGGGCATTGCCGGCGAGGTCGACCTTGCCAACAACAAGGCCTGCGCCACCGAGCGCATCCGCCACCCGAATGGCGGCCAGCCTGGCCTGCGCATCACCAAGACCTGCGATGGCTCGCTTGCCGGTGCCGCGGTTTCCTGCCGCATCACCGTCACCAATGCCGGCACCGCGGCCCCGACCGGCCCGGTGCGGGTCAACGATGCCGCCACGCTGGTGTCGGGCGGAGCGCCTGTGCAAATCCAGAGCGTCACTCCTGACGGTGCGGACTGGGCTTGCGGACCGGTGCCTGCCAGCACGCTGTCGTGCCAGATTCCCGGCGCCGCGATGACGCCCGGAACCAGCCGGCACTTCGACGTGACGGTGAGCGGCAATGGCGCGTTCGAGAATTGCGCGCGCGGCTCCTACGGGCCGGCGCCGGGTGACGACATTGTCTACCCGATCGGCCAGGCCTGCGCGAAGGGCGGCGGCGGCTCGATCATCCGCGTCGAGAAGACCGGCGATGCCGAATGCCGGCCGGGAGAACCATGCTCGTTCGAGATCACCATCACGAACGATGGGCCTACCCCCTTCTCCGGCCCGGTTCGCATCGGCGATGCGATCGGCATCGACGGCATCGGCAGGCTGGAAGGCGTCCGGATCACCGCGATCGACCCGCCCTTCGGCTGCTCGCCGGAGCCGGCGACGCTGCCGGCGTCCTGCATCGCCAACCTGGCGCTCGGCGCCGGCGAAAGCCGCAAGCACCATGTCACCGTGACGCTTCCCGACGACAGGCGGCTTGCCGATCTCAAGGGCACGGTCAGCGGGCAGAATTGCGTCGGCGTGCTCTCGCCGAATACGCCGGTGCAAAGCGGCGGCGACGTGCTGTCGCGCACGCCGAGCGGCATGCAGGGCGATCGCGGCAAGGCCTATGCGTGCCATCCTTTCACCGTCAGCCGAGAGGTTAAGAACCAGTGCTTATATGGAATGGTGCTGAACTCGGCCGGCCGTTGTGTCTGTCCGGAAGGCACCATCTTCCGTGACGGCCAATGCTCGTCCGGCGGCGGCAAGCTTCTGCCGCTGCCTGTGCCGCAGCGTTGCGTCCTGCTGCAGGGCCAGATCCGCACCGAGGACGGACGCTGCGTCTGCCCGCGCGGCACGGAACTGGAAAACGGCAGATGCGTGCGGGGCGAAGAGCCGCAGGAGCCGCAATGCAAGCTGCGTCCCGGCCAGTACCGCGACCAGAGCGGCAATTGTGTCTGCCGCCGCGGCGAGCTGGTGAACGGCGTGTGCCAGGTCGTCCCGCCGAAATGCACGATCCGTGGCGCAGTGCTGACGACGGACGGCTGCCTCTGCCCGAAAGGCACGCATCTCGACCGTGCCGCCAAGGCTTGCGTGCCTGACAGGGAGCCGCCCGCCCAGTGCCGTATCCGCGGCCAGTCCCGCAACGCCGACGGCGATTGCGTCTGCCCGAGTGGCATGGAGGTGCGCGGCGGCGCCTGCCGGCCGATCGTGTCGAAGCAGTGCCCGGTCCGCGGCCAGCTGCGCGACGCCAACGGCAACTGCGCCTGCCCGGACGGCCTGGTGGTGCGGGGCAAGGCCTGCCAGCGACCGAGGCCGAGCCAGGAGCAGTGCGCCATCCGCGGCCAGGTCCACAACAAGCGGGGTGACTGCGTCTGCCCGCGCGGGACCGAAATCCGCAACGGCGCCTGCCGCAAGGCGTCGGTGGAATGCGCACCGGGTGCGGAGTTCATCGACGGACAGTGCCAGCCGGTTTTCACCCGGCGGCGCTGCCCGGCCGGAACGGCCGGACAGTATCCGGATTGCTACCCGATCCGCAGGCAGCCGGACATCGAGATCAACCCCGGCATCCTGCTCAACCCGAATGTGCTGCAGCAACTGGTGCCGCAGCGCCAGCCGCGCCGCATGCTGCAGGATCCGGCGGGCGCCAACATCCAGAACTTCAAGCCGTAATCGTGCGGCTGAAGATCGAGACCCGCCGGAGCGATCCGGCGGGTTTTCTCTTCCACATCGAAGAAAGCTCTACGGCAGGCGGGCCAGTGCGCCCGTCGAAAACATGCCCCCCCTTTGGCCGGATCATGGTCGAGGGCGTTTCACCGTTTCACGAAAACGGTGAACGCCCTATCTCTTTGTTTTCACGCAATTCCGGACGGAAAAGCGCTCGCACTTTTCCTGGAATTGCTCTAGGCAATCGCCCTGACAGGCGCGACCACGCGCACAGGAACGCCGGGAGAATTTGCGCCATGAGCAAGAAGACCCTGATCGCGCCATCGGTGCTGGCGTCGGATTTTTCGAAGCTGGGCGATGAGGTCGAGGCCGTCACCGCGGCCGGCGCCGACTGGATCCATCTCGACGTGATGGACGGCCATTTCGTGCCCAACATCACCTTCGGCCCGCCGGTGATCAAGGCGATCCGCAACCGCACCAAGGCCTTCTTCGACTGCCATCTGATGATTGCGCCGGCCGATCCTTACCTGGCGGCCTTCGCCGAAGCGGGCTGCGACGGCATGACGGTGCACGCCGAGGCCGGGCCACATCTCGACCGCTCGCTCCAAACCATCAAGAACCTCGGCAAGAAGGCAGGCGTCTCGCTCAACCCGGCAACGCCGGAAACGGCGATCGAGTATGTGCTCGACCGGCTGGACCTCATCCTGATCATGACCGTCAATCCGGGCTTCGGCGGGCAGGCCTTCATCCCGGCGATCGTGGACAAGGTGAAACGGGTGAAGGCGCTGATTGGCGGTCGGCCGATCCGTATCGAGATCGACGGCGGTGTTTCGGCCGAAACGGCGCCGCTGGTGACCGCGGCCGGAGCCAATGTGCTGGTAGCGGGCGCCGCAGTCTTCAAGGGCGGCAGCGTCGAAGCCTATAGGGCAAATATCGAAGCAATTCGAACGGCTGCCGACAGGGCCGCCAGTTAAACATATAACGGTGCGAGCCTCGCGGGAGTTGTACAACCGCGACAGGGATTGAACGATTGTTCATTCTATGAAGCGACGCAGGAACATCGACTTTTCCCTGAGATTCTACTCTGTTCAATAAATAGACGATCCGCTTGTCTTAAAGTCGAATATCGTCATCTTCCGCTTGAGACACCTCATTGCCCGGCTGTATGATACATGTACGGGAATTGCTTCGCCGCGGGGCCCTGGCAAACCAGGGGCAAAGCAACAGGAGTTCGATTGACAAACGGAAGCACCGAGCCGGGCGAGAGCAAGGGCGCCAAAAGCACGCTTGCCAGTTCGGTCTACCAGCAACTCCGCGACGACTTGCTGCGCGGAGCCCTGGAGTCCGAGACGAAACTGCGTGTCGAGTGGGTCGTTTCCCGCTATGGCGCCGGCGCCTCGCCGGTGCGCGAGGCGCTCAACCGCCTGGCCGCCGAGGGCCTGCTCGGCCGTCACGACCAACGCGGCTTTTTCCTGATGCCGGTCAGCGCCGCGGAACTGGAGGAGCTGACGCGTACGCGCTGCTGGCTGGAGGAGCGGGCGCTGCGCGAATCCATTGCGCACCGCACCGCAGAATGGGAAGAGCAACTGGTGCTTGCCCTGCACCGCCTGGCGCGCGCCGAGCGCCGCCTGCCGGATGACCCGGCAACCAACAATCCAGAATGGGAAAAGCTGCACCGCGCCTTCCATCGCGCCCTGATCGCGGCCTGCAGGTCGCACTGGCTGATCGGCTTTTGCGATCAGCTTTCCGACCAGGCCTCGCGCTACCGCCTGATCGCGCAAAACGCGCCAGGCACGGGGCGCGACGATCTCGGCGAGCATCGCATCATCGCCGAACGCACGCTGGACGGCGACGCCGACGGCGCGGTCGAGGCGCTTCTCAATCACTACCGCCTCACCGCGGCGATGTGCATGGAACGCCTCGCCCAGGGTTATGATCCGAGGGCCGGCAAGTCCCAACGCGGCCGTAAATAGCGGATCGAAAAATCAACGCAGTTTTTGCTCCGGGCGCCAAATCTGGTATTCGCTCAGGCGAGCGCAAGGCATGCGCCATTCGGCCTTCGTCCGCCTTGAGGACATCTCATGACCAATCATCTCTTCAGCGCTTTCCGTTCCCGCATGCCGGCGCCCGGCCGGCTGCTGATGGAGACGGATGACGGCCGTTCGATCACCTATGGCGACATGGTGGCGAAGTCGGCGCAGCTGGCGCATGCCCTCGCGCAGGCCGGCGTCGAGCCCGGCGATCGGGTCGCGGTCCAGGTCGAGAAGAGCCCGGAGGCGATGCTGCTCTATCTCGCCTCGTTACGCACCGGCGCGGTCTTCCTGCCGCTCAACGCCGCCTATACGCTGCCCGAGCTCGACTATTTCTTCCGTGACGCCGGGCCGAAACTGATCGTTTGCGATCCGGACCGCCTTGCCGGCGTCGAACCGCTTGCCGCGGCGATCGGCGCCACGGTGCTGACGCTCGGCCGCGACGGACAGGGAACGCTGGCCAGCCAGGCTTCGCGACAGGCGACGGATTTCAGCGATGTCGCGCGCGGGCCGGACGATCTTGCCGCGATCCTCTACACCTCCGGCACCACCGGCCGTTCCAAGGGCGCGATGCTCAGCCACGAGAATCTCGCCTCCAACGCCCGCGTGCTGGTGGAGCAATGGCGCTTCGGCGCCGACGACGTGCTGATCCATGCGCTGCCTATCTTCCACACACACGGCCTGTTCGTCGCCACCAACGTCGTCTTGATGGCCGGCGCGACAATGTTCTTCGAGCAGAAATTCGATCCCGCGCGCATTCTGTCGCTGATGCCGCGCGCGACGGCTTTGATGGGCGTGCCGACCTTCTATGTGCGGCTGTTGCAGCAGGACGGCCTGACACGCGAGGCGGCGGAGACGATCCGGGTATTCATCTCCGGCTCGGCGCCGCTGCTCGCCGAGACGCACAAGGCCTGGCGCGAGCGCACCGGCCACGCCATCCTCGAGCGCTACGGCATGACCGAGACCAACATGAACACGTCCAACCCCTATGACGGCGAGCGGCGCCCGGGCACGGTCGGCTTCCCCTTGCCCGGAGTCTCGCTGCGCATCACCGATCCCGAGACGGCCAAGCCGCTGGCCCAGGGCGAGATCGGCATGATCGAGGTCAAGGGGCCGAACGTCTTTGCCGGCTATTGGCGCATGCCCGACAAGACCAAGGCCGATTTCCGCGACGACGGCTTCTTCATCACCGGCGACCTCGGCCTGATCGATGCCGACGGCTATGTCCACATCGTCGGGCGCGGCAAGGACCTGATCATCTCCGGCGGCTACAATGTCTATCCGAAGGAGATCGAGAGCGAGATCGACGCGCTGGACGGTGTCAGCGAAAGCGCGGTGATCGGCGTGCCGCATCCCGATTTCGGCGAAGGCGTCACGGCGGTCGTGGTGCGCAAGCCGGGCTCGGCGATCAGCGCCGCCGACATTGCCGGCGCCATCGCCGGCCGGCTGGCGAAATACAAGCATCCGAAGCAGGTGATCTTCGTCGACGAACTGCCGCGCAACACGATGGGCAAGGTGCAGAAGAACGTGCTGCGCGAGGCGTATAAGGATATCTATACAGCCGGCTAACAACACTGCGTCGTCACCCTAGGGCGAAGCAAGGAGCGAAGCGACGCGCGCAGACCCTAGGGATCCATGCCGTGACGCTAAGGCGTTGCAAAGATTACAGAATTCTGCACCGTTGCGCCCTGCGGCAGAGGTCACGGAATGGATCCTCGGGTCAAGCCCGAGGATGACGAAACTGCGAAGGCCTACGCTCCAAACACCTTCCTGCCGCCGATCCAGACGTTGCTGACATCCAGGTCCTCCGACAGGCGGACAATGTCGGCGGCGGTGCCGTTGGCGAAGCGGCCGAGGCGGTGGGCCTGGCCGATCGCCTCGGCCGGATAGAGCGAGGCCATGCGCAGAGCCTCGTCGAGATCGAGCCCGACGACGCGATGGACGTAGCGCACGGCGGAAATCATGTCGAGATCGGCGCCGGCCAGCGTGCCGTCGGCAAGCCGCAGGCTCCCGTCCTTGCGGTAGATGGTGCGGCCGTTGAGCGTGAACGATGTCATGTCGGTGCCGATCGTCGCCATGGCATCGGTGACCAGCACGATCTTGCCAGGCCCCTGCTTGCCGCGCAGCGCAAGCATCATCGTCGCCGGATGGACATGGATGCCGTCGGCGATGATCCCAGCATACAGGCCGCCGGTGTCGATCGCCGCACCGGCCAGGCCCGGCTCGCGGTTGCCGACCTGGCTCATGGCGTTGAAGAGGTGCGTGACCACCGTGGCGCCGGCTTCGGCGAAGGCGGTGGCCGTCGCGTAGTCGGTATCGCTGTGACCGAGGCTGACGACGACGCCGGCCTTGGCCAGCGCCGCGACACGTGCCGGCTCGACCGATTCCGGCGCGATCGTGGTGAGCAGGACGGGAAGCTGTTTGCGCGCCGCGATCAGCGCCGCCTGGTCGGCGTCGGTCATCGGCCGGATCAGCGCCGGATCGTGCGCGCCCTTGCGGGCTACCGAGAGATGCGGCCCTTCCAGATGCAGGCCGAGGAAGCCTGGCGCCTTTTCCCGGGCGGCCTCGGCGCCGGCGGCGATGGCGGCGGCGGTGATCGCCGGCGTGTCGGTGATCAGCGTCACCAGCAGCGCCGTGGTGCCGAAAGGCGCGTGAGCCCGGCAGATGGTCTCGATCGAGGCGACGTCGGGATGATCGTTGAGCATGACGCCGCCGCCGCCATTGACCTGGATGTCGACGAAACCGGGCACAAGCAGGCCGCCGCCGGTCTCGACCGTCGAAACGCCGGACGGAATGGCGCCGGTGGGCAGGATGGCCTCGATGACGTCGCCCTTGACGACGAGGGCGGCGTTGTCATGCCAGTCGGCGCCGTCGAAGATGCGGGCGCCGGTGAGTGCGAAACGGTCGCTCATACGGTTTCCGTTACCTTGCGCAGGTTGCGCGGCGCATCGGGGTCGAGGCCGCGATGGCGCGCGAAGGCCTCGACGAAGCCGTAAAAGGACACGATTAGCGGCAGCGGATCGGTCAGCGGGTGGCCGGTGGCGACATGGGGAAGAAGCCGCGCGGCCCTCGCCTTGTCGGAGGTGATGAAGGCGGCGGCGCCCTTGGCCGTCAGGCCGTCGGCCGCCTCGGCGACCGAGGGTTCGGACGCATCGCGCGCGGCAAGCGCCAGGACCGGGAACCCGGGGCCGACCAGCGCCAGCGGCCCATGCATGACTTCGGCGGCGCTGTAGGCCTCGGCGTGCATCGCGCAGGTTTCCTTGAATTTCAGCGCCGCCTCGCTGGCGATCGCGAAGGAGGGGCCGCGGCCGAGGATGAACAGCGACTGCGGGTTCTCCAGAGCGCCGGCGAGCGCCATCCAGTCGCAGGCGATCGCCTTCTCGAAATGGCCGGGAAGGCCGGCGAGCGCCTTGATCAATGCTTGGTCATCCGTGGCATGCGCCATCAGCGCAAGGCCGGCGACGGCCGAATTGACGAACGTCTTGGTGGCCGCGACGCTGCGCTCAGGTCCGGCCAAGATATCGATGGCATAGTCGGAGGCCCGCGCCAGCGGCGAGTCCGCCGTGTTGGTGATGGCGACGGTGAGCGCGCCGCCGGCCCTTGCCGTTTCGGCCATGGCAACGATGTCCGGGCTCTTGCCCGACTGCGAGATCGCCAGGCAGGCCGAGCCCCGGAGCCTCAACCTGGCGCCATAGATCGACGCGATCGACGGCCCAACGGAGGCGACCGCTAGGCCTGCCGTCAGCTCGACGGCATATTTCATGAAGGTCGCGGCATGGTCGGACGAGCCGCGCGCCACGGTGACGACGAAATGCGGATCGCGCTCGCGAAGGCCGCGACCAGCCTCGGCCAACATGGCGGACGAGCCGTCGAGAAGGCGCGCGGCCGCTTCCGGGATCTCGTCGATCTCGCGCCGCATATGGGTGGTGCTGGCATTCATGGCCGGAGCTCCTCTCCCGGCCCGGTCAGCCGGAGTTCCGCGACAAAGTCATAGGCGTCGCCCCTGTAAACCGAGCGGGTGAACTCGATCACCTTGCCGCTCGCCAGATAGGAAATGCGCTCGATCTGCAGTCCGGCAACCCCCGGAGGCACTTCCAAGAGGCGCGCATCGGCGTCGCCGAGATTGGTGGCGGAGATGCGCTGCACGGCGCGTACCGGGCGATTGCCGGTCGTTTCCAGCGCCGCATAGAGCGAGGAGCCGATCGCTTCGGGATCGGGCAGGACGCTGGCCGAGAGCGCCGCGCGCTCGATCGCCAGCGGCGTGTCGTTGGCAATGCGCAGGCGCGCGACGCGCGCCACCAGCTCGGTAGAGGAGAGGCCCAGCACCATCATCTCCTCCGGCGACGGCGCATAGAGGCCGCGGTCGAGCCAGACCGAGCGCACATTCATGCCGCGGCGCGCCATGTCCTCGGTGAAGGAGGTGAGCCGCGACAGCGACTGCTCGACACGCTCCATGCGCGGCGCGACGAAGGTGCCCGAGCCGTGGCGCTGGACGAGGATGCCGCCCTTGACCAGGTCCTGCACCGCCTTGCGCACGGTGACGCGCGAGATGTCGGCCTTGCTCGCGATGTCGCGCTCGGAGGGCAACGCGTCGCCCGGACCGATCAGGCCGCGATTGACCGCTTCCTCGATGCTGCGCCTGAGCTGCAAATAGAGCGGCGCGCCGCTCTGCGAGGATTCTTTCAGCATGGAGAAGATCTGGTCGGCGGCGCTCATCGGGCGGCCTCCGGACCCTTGGCAAAGATGCGCACGGCCATCTGCACGGCGCCGCCCAGCGCATCGTCGAGCGGGGCTTTGAGCAGCGCCTGATAGCGTGCCGAAAGGCGCGGCGCATAAAGCGGCGCCAGGCCGCCGAGCAGGCAGAGCGGAGCATGGTCGGCAAGCTCGAGCGCGTTGAGCGAGGCCTCGACATCGGCGACCGCCTTGCCGAGGATGAAATTGGCGACGAGGTCGCCCTTTTCTGCATGCTCGAAAACCTTTGGCGCGAAGCCGCCGAAATCGCCCGGCTTGGCGTTGGTGGTGAATTCCACCACGTCTTCGGGATTGTTGCGGAAGACGGCGAGCATGGCGTCGGTCAAGGGCGAGCCCGGACGGATGCCGTCATAGGCAAGCAGCGTCTGTTCCAGCAGGTCGCGGCCGATGCGGGCGCCGCTGCCCTGGTCGCCGACCTGGAAACCCCAGCCGCCGATGGCGCGCGACTTGCCGTCCTTACGCGCCATATAGGCGGTGCCGGTGCCCAGAATGGCCATGGCGCCGTCACCGGAGCCGACCGCGCCCTCTAGCGCGATCTCGGCGTCGGTTTCGACACGACTCCGGCTGAAGGGCAGGATCGCCTCGAGCTGCTGCCGGTAGGTGCCGACATTGGCGCCGGCGAGACCGAGAATGGCCGGCGTTTGGGGAATCAGTTCCGGATCCGCCCCGGCGGCCAGAAAAGCCTGCCTGGCCGCCTCGACAATGTTGGCACGGGCGCCAGTGAGGTCGGTGCGGATGTTGGCGGCGCCGCTCTTGGCGCGACCGACTACGGCGCCCCCGACGGTCGCAAGGGCCGCCCTGCAGCTGGTGCCGCCGCCATCGATGCCAAGCACGAATTTCACGCGATTTCTCCTCGGAGCCGGATAATACCAATAAAATACCAATAGCCAAGAGTTAATTTCTGTTCAAAAAAGATTAAGGCGCATTTTATTGAAAAATCACGCCAATTTGCCGACAAGGGAGGTCCGCCGCCTGAAATTCATTAATGCGTGTGGACAAGTGGTATTTTTTTGGTATTGTTCGCTCAATCGGAGGAAAATGCATGGCCGAGACGCGCACCGAAGCGCTCCACCAGAATGCCGAGGGGCTGGATGTCCAGGCCCCGGAAACCATTCTGGCGTTCCTGGCCAATGCCCAGATCGAGGCCGGCAAGGCCGTGCACGGCGCCATTCCGGCGATTGCCGTTGCCGCCGAACTCATCGCGAAGCAATTGAAGAGCGGCGGCAAGCTTGCCTATGCGGCGGCCGGCAGCTCCGGCCTGATGGCGCTGGCCGACGCGCTGGAGTTGCCGGGCACCTTCGGCATTGCGCGCGACCGCATCGCCATCCTCATCGCCGGCGGCGACGACGCCTTCCGCACGCTGGCCGGCGGACCGGAGGACGATACCGAGGAAGCGGCGGCGGCGGTTGCCGCGGCCGCCATCGGCAAGGGCGACTGCCTGATCGCCATCTCGGCCAGCGGCTCGACCCCTTATGCGGTCCAGGCGCTGCAGGACGCGCGGCGCCGAGGCGCCGCCACCATCGCGATTGCCAACAACCGGGGCGCCGTCCTGTTCGAGCAGGCCGACGTTGCCGTCCTGCTCGAAACGCCGCCTGAGCTGATCGCCGGCTCGACGCGCATGGGCGCGGGCACGGCGCAGAAGATCGCGCTCAACATGCTTTCGACGCTCACTGCCATCCATCTCGGCCATGTCCATGACGGCTACATGGTCAACCTCACCGCAGACAACATCAAGCTGCGCGACCGCGCCGTGCGCATGGTCGCCGCCATCAGCGGCAAGAGCCGCGACGACGCCGCCCGCCTGCTCGAAGAGAGCCGCGGCGGCGTCAAGACCGCCATTCTGCTCGCCGCGGGCGCCGCCAGCGCCGACGCGGCCGAGAAGATACTGGAAGGAACCGGCCAGAAGCTCAGGCCGGCGCTTTCCGCGCTGGGGCATGATTCCGAAAAGTGGAACCCGCTTTTCGGAAAAGATCATGCCCTAACAAAGAGGTAGGGCCCTTTTCATCCCGATTTCCATCGGGGTGAAACGGGCTTGCGAGGGGAGCAAGGGGCGCTGAGCCTCTGTTCTCAAAACCGAACCTGAAAAAGGTCAACAGGGAGACTGAAGATGAAGACCAAACTACTGACGGCCCTTCTGCTCGGCACAAGCATTCTCGGTACGGGCATCCTCGGCACGACCGGGATGGCGCTGGCCGAGGACGTGACGCTCAACATCGAAAGCTGGCGCGGCGACGACCTGACCATCTGGAAGGACAAGCTGATCCCGGCTTTCGAAGCCAAGAACCCCGGCATCAAGGTGGTGTTCGCGCCTTCGGCGCCGACCGAATACGATGCGGCCCTCGGCGCCAAGCTCGCCGCCGGCTCGGCAGGCGACCTGATCACCTGCCGCCCCTTCGACAAGTCGCTGGAGCTGTTCAAGAAGGGCAACCTCGCCGACCTGAGCTCGCTGCCTGGCATGGAGAACTTCTCGCCCGTCGCCAAGGCCGCCTGGCAGACCGACGACGGCAAGTCGAGCTTCTGCGTGCCGATGGCCTCGGTCATCCACGGCTTCATCTACAACAAGGATGCCTTCGACAAGCTCGGCATCAAGGTGCCGCAGACCCGCGACGAGTTCTTCGCCGCGCTCGACAAGATCAAGGCGGACGGCACCTATATCCCGATGGCGATGGGCACCAAGGACCTCTGGGAAGCCGCGACCATGGGCTACCAGAATGTCGGCCCGAACTACTGGAAGGGCGAGGAAGGCCGCCAGGCGCTGATCAAGGGCGAGCAGAAGCTCACCGATCCGCAGTGGGTCGAGCCCTTCAAGGAATTGGCCAAGTGGAAGCCTTATCTCGGCGACGGCTTCGAGGCGCAGACCTATCCGGACAGCCAGAACCTGTTCACGCTCGGCCGCGCCGCCATCTACCCGGCCGGCTCGTGGGAAATCGGCCTGTTCAACACCCAGGCGCAGTTCAAGATGGGCGCCTTCCCGCCGCCGGTCGAGAAGGCAGGCGACACCTGCTACATCTCCGACCACACCGACATCGGCATGGGCCTGAATGCGGCGTCGAAGCATGCGGAAGAGGCCAAGAAGTTCCTGTCCTGGGTCGCCTCGCCGGATTTCGCCACCATCTACGCCAACGCGCTGCCCGGCTTCTTCAGCCTGAACTCCTCGCCGGTGAAGATGGAAGACCCGCTGGCGCAGGAGTTCGTCTCCTGGCGCGGCAAGTGCAAGTCGACGATCCGCTCGACCTACCAGATCCTGTCGCGCGGCACGCCGAACCTCGAGAACGAGACCTGGGTCGAATCGGCCAATGTGATCAACGGTACCGACACGCCGGAAGCTGCGGCCAAGAAGCTGCAGGACGGCCTCGACAGCTGGTACAAGCCGGCGAAGTAAGAGCATCGATTGCGATGCCGGCCGGGCTCGGGCCCGGCCGGCATCAAACAGTTCCCGATAGCGATTGTCGGCGCAGCCTCCCGGCCTTACCCTCGCCGTGCGGGGAAGACGGAGCCGATCTGTCGCTGGCCTTGTCTTTCTCCTCAAGGGGACAGCCAAGCCGGGCATCGAGGCATCAGCTAGCATCAACCGACCTGGAACCCAGAGACGGCGGGGAACCGAACTCATGGCTACCGAACTCATGGCTGCAGAAACGCGACCGAAAAGAGCGATCCGCTGGCATGTCGGCGTCTTCCTGGCGCCGGCAGTGCTGGTCTACACCGCATTCATGATCCTGCCGCTGTTCGGCACGCTGCAGCTTTCGCTGTTCCGCAACATCGAGCAGTCCCAGGTCTTTGTCGGACTGGGCAATTTCCGCACGCTGTTCGGCGATCCGAACTGGTCGGTGAATTTCTGGAACGCGCTGAGGAACAATGTCTGGTTCTTCATCATCCACATGCTGGTGCAGAACCCGATCGGTGTGCTTCTGGCGGCGCTTCTTTCCAGCCCTCGGCTGCGCTTCACCGCCTTCTACCGCACGGCGATCTTCGTGCCGACGATCCTGTCCTTCGTCATCGTCGGCTTCGCCTGGAAGCTGATCCTGTCGCCGATCTGGGGCGTGGCGCCGCATCTGATGGATTTCGTCGGATTGAAGAGCTTCTTCACGCCGTGGCTCGGCAAGGAGCAATATGCGCTGACCGCGCTCAGCCTGGTCTCGGTCTGGCAGTTTGTCGGCATCCCGATGATGCTGATCTATGCAGCGCTGCTGTCGATCCCCGACGAGGTGATCGAGGCGGCCGAATGCGACGGCGTCACCGGCATGGCGCAGTTCTGGAAGATCAAGCTGCCGCTGATCCTGCCCTCGATCGGCATCATCTCGATCCTGACTTTCGTCGGCAACTTCAATGCTTTCGACCTGATCTACACGGCGCAAGGGGCGCTGGCCGGGCCGAACTATTCGACCGACATCCTCGGCACCTTCCTCTACCGCGCCTTCTTCGGCTTCCAGCTGCAGGTCGGCGATCCCAACATGGGCGCGACCATCGCCACGATCATGTTCCTGATCATCCTCGCCGGCGTCTGCGTCTATCTGTTCCTCGTGCAGACGCGCCTGCGTCGCTACCAGTTCTGAGGCGCACCATGAGCACAGCCACACGTTCGCTTCCCCGCGCCATCGGCGCGCATGCGATCCTCCTGACCTACACGGCGATCGCGCTGTTTCCGGTGATCCTGGTGGTGATGAATTCGTTCAAGTCGCGCGCGGGCATCTTCGGCGCGCCGCTGACGCCGCCGACGCCGAAGACCTTCGACCTGATCGGCTACACCACGGTGATCGGCCAGGGCGACTTCATCCACTATTTCCAGAACAGCCTCGTCGTCACCGTCGCCTCGCTGTTCTTCGTGCTTCTGTTCGGCGCGATGGCGGCCTTCGCGCTGTCGGAATACCGCTTCCGCGGCAACACGATGATGGGCCTTTACCTGGCGCTCGGCATCATGATCCCGATCAGGCTCGGCACTGTCGCCATCCTGCAATTGATGGTGGCGACCGGGTTGGTCAACACGCTGACGGCGCTGATCCTGGTCTATACCGCGCAAGGCCTGCCGCTGGCGATCTTCATCCTTTCGGAATTCATGAAGCAGGTGTCCAGCGACCTGAAGAATGCAGGCCGCATAGACGGGCTGTCGGAGTACACGATCTTCTTCCGGCTGGTGCTGCCGCTGGTGCGTCCGTCCATGGCGACCGTCGCCGTCTTCACCATGATCCCGATCTGGAACGATCTGTGGTTCCCGCTGATCCTGGCGCCTTCGGAGGAGACCAAGACCGTGACGCTCGGCGCGCAGCTCTTCCTCGGTCAGTTCGTCACCAACTGGAATGCGATCCTGGCGGCGCTGTCGCTGGCGATCCTGCCGGTGCTGATCCTCTATGTCATCTTCTCGCGGCAGCTGATCCGCGGCATCACGTCGGGAGCGGTGAAGTGAGCCGCAATAGCCAACTTTTGATAGGGCTGCGCTTCACCCTCTCAGGAAAAAATGGAGCAGTCAGGTGAGCGATAAAACCCCTCTTCGCGTAGTCGTCGCCGGCCTCGGCAATATGGGCCGCAGCCATGCGCTTGCCTACCACAGCAACCCAGGCTTCGAGATCGCCGCACTCGTCAACCGTTCCGACGTGCCGCTGCCGGACGGGCTCGCCGGCTACGGCATAAGGCGCTCCTTTGACGACGCGCTGCGCGACGAGAAGCCGGATGTCGCGGCGGTCGCCACCTATTCCGACAGCCATGCCGACTATGCGGTGCGGGCCTTCGAGGCCGGCTGCCATGTCTTCGTCGAGAAGCCGCTGGCGACCACGGTTGCCGACGCAAAGCGAGTCGTCGATGCCGCGAAGGCCAACGGCAAGAAACTGGTGATCGGCTATATCCTGCGTCACCATCCGTCCTGGGTGCGGCTGATCGCCGAGGCGCGCAAGCTCGGCGGCCCATATGTCTTCCGCATGAACCTCAATCAGCAATCCTCCGGCCACACCTGGGAGACGCACAAGCAGCTGATGCAGACGACGTCGCCGATCGTCGATTGCGGCGTGCATTATCTCGACGTGATGCTGCAGATCACCGACTCGAGACCCGTCGAGGTGCGCGGCATGGGGGTGCGGCTGAGCGATGAGGTGGCTCCGTCAATGTACAATTACGGGCACCTGCAGGTGCTGTTCGAGGACGGCTCGGTCGGCTGGTACGAGGCCGGCTGGGGGCCGATGATCTCGGAAACGGCCTTCTTCGTGAAGGACGTGATGTCGCCGAAGGGCTGCGTCTCGATCGTGATGAAGGAGGGCGTCAGGTCCGACGACATCGACACCCATACCAAGACCTCGACGATTAGGCTGCATAGCGCGGCGACCGGGCCGGACGGCAAATTCGCCCGGGAGGACCAGCTGCTGTCGATGGAAGGCGAACCGGGCCACCAGGAGCTTTGCGACCTCGAACAGGCCTTCCTGCTCAAGGCCATCCGCGAAAACATCGACCTCACCCGCCACATGGACGATGCCGTGAAATCGCTCGCCGTCTGCCTTGCCGCCGACGAGAGCGTGCGCAGCGGCAACGCCGTGAAACTCTAGAACAGGGACGACGCCGTGGGTTCGCTGAAGATCGAGAATGTGAAGAAGGCTTTCGGGCCGGTCGAGGTGCTGAAGGGCATCAACCTCGAAGTGACGGACGGCGAGTTCGTCGTCTTCGTCGGCCCGTCCGGCTGCGGAAAATCGACGCTGCTGCGCGTCATCGCCGGCCTGGAAGATTCGACCTCCGGCCGCGTGCTGATCGACGGCACTGACGTTTCCGTCACGCCGCCGGCCAAACGCGGCATCGCCATGGTGTTCCAGACCTACGCGCTCTACCCGCACCTGACGGTGAAGAACAATATGGCGCTTGGCCTGAAGCAGGCCGGCACGCCGGCGGCCGAGATCGAGCGGCGCATCAAGATCGCCTCCGCGATGCTGTCGCTGGAGCCCTATCTCGAGCGCCGCCCGGCGGAACTGTCGGGCGGCCAGCGCCAGCGCGTCGCCATCGGCCGCGCCGTGGTGCGCGAGCCGAAGCTGTTCCTGTTCGACGAGCCGCTGTCCAACCTCGATGCGGCGCTGCGCGTCAACACCAGGCTTGAGATCGCGCAGCTGCACCGGCGGCTGAAGGCGACGATGATCTACGTCACCCACGACCAGGTCGAAGCGATGACGCTGGCCGACAAGATCGTGGTGCTCAACGCCGGCCGCATCGAGCAGATCGGCAGCCCGATGGAGCTCTACAATTCGCCGGCCAACGAATTCGTCGCCGGCTTCATCGGCTCGCCGAAGATGAATTTCATCGACGGCGCCAGGCTGGGCGAGACGGCCAAGACCATCGGCGTGCGGCCGGAGCACGTCACCGTCGACGCGACGTCGGGCGCCTGGAAAGGCACGGTCGTGCATGCCGAGCATCTCGGCGCCGACACCAATCTCTATCTCGACTGCGAGAAGGCCGGGCTGATCACCGTGCGCATCTTCGGCGTCTACAACGCCGAGCCGGGCGCGACGCTCTACGCGACGCCGGATGCGGCGAAGACGTATCGGTTTGGGGCGGATGGGAAGGTGCTGAAGTAGCGCCGGCTTCCCCTTCTCCCCTTGTGGGAGAAGGTGGCCGCGAAGCGGCCGGATGAGACGGGTTGGAAGGATCTCGTCGCGGCAGAATGAAGCGTGGGATATCTTCAATCTTCAAGGCGGCACTCCGCTGGAGCACCCCTCATCCGTCTCGGCGCTGCGCGCCGATCCACCTTCTCCCACAAGGGGAGAAGGGATCGTCGCACCTTACTCGTCCGCTTTGAACGTCTGCTTCTGCTGGCCCAATCCCTCGATGCCGAGCTCGACGACGTCGCCGGGCTTCAGGAACACCGGCGGCTTCATGCCGAGGCCGACGCCGGGCGGGGTGCCGGTGGAGATGATGTCGCCGGGATGCAGCGACATGAATTGGCTGAGATAGGCGACCAGATATTTCACGCCAAAGACCATTGTCCTGGTCGAGCCGTTCTGCATCGTCTTGCCGTTGACGGTCAGCCACATCTTGAGGTTCTGCGGGTCGGCGACCTCGTCTTTGGTGACCAGCCATGGCCCGGTCGGGCCGAAGGTGTCGCACGACTTACCCTTGGTCCACTGGCCCTGGCGCTCGGCCTGGAAGGCACGCTCGGAGACGTCATGCGCGACGCAGTAGCCGGCAATATAATCCAGCGCGTCGTCCTCCGAGACATACTTCGCCGTCTTGCCGATGATCACGCCGAGCTCGACTTCCCAGTCGGTCTTGACCGAGCCGCGCGGGATCAGCACGTCGTCATCGGGCCCGACGATCGCCGAGCTTGCCTTCATGAAGATGATCGGCTCCGGCGGCACGGTGGCGCCGGTCTCGGCGGCGTGATCGGAATAGTTCAGGCCGATGCAGATGAACTTGCCGGTGCCGGCGACGCAGGCGCCCAGGCGCGGCTTGCCGGGGACCACCGGCAGCGACTTCGGATCGAGCTTCGAGAGCATCTCCAGCGAAGCCGGATGAAGCGCCGTGCCGGCGATGTCGGCGACATGAGCCGAAAGATCGCGGATCGTCCCATCCGCATCGAGCAGGCCGGGCTTTTCACTGCCAGCTTCGCCATAGCGCAACAACTTCATCTCAACGTTCTCCACCTTGCGGCCAAGGGCCGGTTTTGCAAATTGCCATCAAAGCCAGCGGACCGTAGTTGCCGACCCCGTCCACGGCAAGCAAGCCTCGCTGCTATGCCGACCAAATCGTCGAGATTTTCAGACGTTCGATCCGACCGCCCCACCGATATCCGAGCCTCTCGTCAGATCGACCAGCCGCCATCGATATTATAGGCCTGCCCCGACGTGTAGGTTGCGCCAGCAAGATAGACGGCGAGATCGGCGATCTCCTCCGGCGTGCCAAGCCTGCCCATGGGCTGGCGGGCGATGAAGGCCGCGCGCGCTGCCTCATAGTCGCCTTGGGCATGCATGCGGTCCTGCAGCGACGGGCTTTCGACCGTGCCCGGGCAGATCGCGTTGCAGCGTATGCCCTTGGCGACATAATCGGCGGCAACCGCCTTGGTCAGGCCGACCACGGCCGCCTTGGTCAGGCCGTAGACGAAGCGGTTCGGCACGCCCTTCTGCGAACTCGCCAGCGACGCCATGTTGATGATCGAGCCGTCGCCACGATCCAGCATGCCGGGCAGCACGGCGCGGATGGTGCGGATCATCGAACGGACATTGAGGTCGAGCGCGAAGTCGAGATCCTCGTCCTTCATCTCGAGGATGGAGCCGCCATGGACGAAACCGGCGCAGTTGAACAGCACGTCGACTTGGCCGATCTCGGCGAAGGCAGTAGCGACGGCCGCATCGTTCAGCACATCGAGCTTGCGTATCTTGATGCCAGGCGTCTTGCCCAGCTCGGCCAACAGCGGCTCGTTGATATCGGTGGCGTGAACGGTCGCGCCCGTCTTGGCGAAAGCCAGCGCGCTCGCCCGGCCGATGCCTTGCGCCGCCGCGGTGACGACGACCACCTTACCTGCCAGATCCGCCATGCTTTTCTCCTCACCTGCCTGGTGCGTCCGCGTCTATTGATGGCCAGTCCGGGCGTCATGCGCCAGACCGTCAGCACCGTACGGCCTAAGTTCTTGCCCATAGATAAAGATGTTTTTTCTGGTTAAAGAACACCCGCACAAGCGTCAAGCCCGAACGCGATCACCTTCGCGGCAGCTGCTTTAATGCATATAGTCTGTCGCGGCGCAAGGACTTGTATGACAACCGGGCAACAAGTTCCGCTGCCCTGGACCATTCGGGCACGCCGCGCTTCGTAAGCGATCAATCGCCGTAAGGCACCCAGACATTCTTGACCTCGATGGCGCGGCGCAGGATGGCCTCGCCGGCCGCCTCGCCCGAGGCCCAGTCGAGGCTACGACCATTGCCGGTCCAGACGCGCTTGAGGTTGCCGATGGAGTCGGCCTCCGCCTTGGCGCAGATGTCGGCATTGGCGAACACCCAGAGCCCGTCGACATCGTCATGCTTGGCCAGAACGCCGGCGAGCTCGGCGCTGCGGCCGGTGACGATGTTGATGGCGCCGGCAGGCAAGTCAGAATATTCAATCACCTGGTAGAGGTCGGTGGCCAAAAGCGGATGCCGCTCGGACGGGACGGCGACGACTGTGTTGCCCATGGCGAGCGCCGGCGCGACCAGCGAGATGAAGCCCAAAAGCGGCTGGTTGTCCGGCGCGACGATACCGACGACGCCGACGGGCTCATGCAGCGCAAGTGTCACGACACGGGCCGGCGGCTGGTGCACGCGGCCTTCGAACTTGTCGGTGAGGCCAGCATAAAGGAACAACCGCTCAATCGACTGCTCGACCTCTTCGCGCGCGGCCTTGGCGGTGACGCCGGTCAACTGGACAAGGCGTGCGGCGAACTCATCGGCGCGGCCCGAAAGGTTCTCTGCGAAATAATAGAGCACCTGGCTGCGGTTATAGGCGGTCGCCTCCGGCCAGGCCTTGCAGGCGCGGGCGGCGGCGACGGCATCGCGGATGTCCTTGCGGTTGCCGAGGCCGACTTCGCCGGCAAGCTTGCCCTTGGCGGTGGCGATGGCGAGCGAATAGTTGCCATCCGGGCGCACCTGCTTGCCGCCGATGAACAGCTTTGCCGTGCGGTCGATCGCCGTACCCTCGGCCTGTTCGACCGGCTGGGCTGTTCCGGCCACGGCTGGCTTGATGACGGACCCGACCGGCAGCTTGGCTGCGAGATATTCGAACATGCCCTCGCGGCCGCCTTCGCGGCCAAAACCGCTTTCGCGATAGCCGCCGAAGCCGCAGGCGGCGTCGAACATGTTGGTGCCGTTGACCCACACCACGCCCGCCTTCAATTGCGGCGCGACATGCAGGGCCAGATTGATGTTCTCGCTCCACACCGAAGCGGCCAAGCCGTAGCGCGTGTTGTTGGCAAGCTCGATCGCCTCCTCGGTGTTGCGGAAGCTCATCGTCGCCAGGACAGGGCCAAAGACCTCTTCCTGCGCCAGAATGTTAGCCGGCGAAACACTCGTCGCGAGCGTCGGCAGGTGATAGTAGCCTGTCGTCGGCAAGGCAGCGTCCGGCTGCCAGCAGACGGCGCCCTGTTTCGCGCCCTCGGCGATGAGACCCTTGACGCGGTCGAGCTGGGTGCGGTCGACAAGCGGGCCGATGTCGGTGTTCTTGTCGAGCGGGCTGCCGACGCGCAGCCGGCTCATCCTGACCTTGATCTTGGCGATGAAGGCTTCCGCAACGCCTTCCTGCACCAGCAGACGCGAGCCGGCGCAGCAGACCTGGCCCTGGTTGAACCAGATGCCGTCGACCAGACCTTCGACGGCGCTGTCGAGATCGGCATCCTCGAAGACGATGAAGGCCGACTTGCCGCCGAGCTCCAGTGAAAGCTTCTTGCCCGACCCGGCGGTGGCCTTGCGGATGATCTTGCCGACTTCCGACGAGCCGGTGAAGGCGATCTTCTGGATGCCGGGATGATTGACGATGGCAGCACCGGCCTCCGGGTCGCCCTGGACGATGTTGACGACGCCTTTCGGCACGCCGGCCCGCTCGCAGATCTCGGCGAACAATATGGCGGTGAGCGGCGTGAATTCGGCCGGCTTCAGCACCACAGTGCAGCCGGCGGCCAAGGCCGGCGCGATCTTCCAGGCCAGCATCAGCAGCGGGAAGTTCCACGGGATGACCTGGCCGACGACGCCGACCGGCTTATGGTCGGGAAAATCCTTCTCGAGCGTCTGCGCCCAGCCGGCATGATGGACGAAATGACGGATTGCCAGCGGCACATCGATGTCGCGGCTCTCGCGGATCGGCTTGCCGTTGTCGATCGATTCCAGCACCGCGAACAGGCGCTGGTGGCGCTGCATGGCGCGGCCGATAGCATAGAGCACTTTCGCGCGGGCGTAGCCCGAGGATGCCGACCATTTTGGCAGCGCCTTTGCTGCCGCCGCGACCGCCGCGTCGATATCGGCGGCGCCGGCATCCGAGACCTTGGCAAGCAGCTTGCCGGAAGACGGCTCGCTGGTGTCGAAAGTCTTGCCGCTTGTCGCCGCTTTCCAGCCGCCGTCGATGAACAGCGCCTTGGAGAAGTCGCGGCCGGCAAGCCAGGCGTCGGCCTCGTTGCGCGCTTCCGGCGCCGGGCCGTATTCCATGGCGTGATAGCGTTCGAGGATGTTCATGGGGCGCACTCGTAGCCTACGCCATCGCGTGGCGGTGGTTGGCCGAATAGTGGCCGGTCAAATGATGCTCGAGCTGGCGCTCGATGTCGGTGAGCAGGCTGGAGGCGCCGAAGCGGAACAGGTCCGGCTCGAGCCAGGGACGGCCGAGTTCCTCCTTCATCAGCACCAGCCAGTCGAGCGAGACTTTTGCCGTCGAAATGCCGCCGGCCGGCTTGAAGCCGATGAGATAGCCGGTCTCCTCGAAATAGGCGCGGATGGCGCGCACCATGGCAAGGCCGACGGGAAGCGTGGCGTTGACGCTTTCCTTGCCGGTCGAGGTTTTGATGAAATCGGCGCCCGCCATCATCGCAACCATCGAGGCGAGCATGACGTTGCGCAGCGTGGCGAGGTCGCCGGTGCCGAGGATAACCTTGAGATGCGCATCGCCGCAGGCGGCGCGCATGGCGACGATCTCGTTGAACAGTTCACGCCACTTGGCGCCGTAGACCAGGCCGCGCGGAATGACGACGTCGATCTCGTCGGCGCCGTCCTTCACCGAAGCCTCGATCTCCTGCAGGCGGGTCGAGAGCGGCGCAAGGCCGTGCGGGAAAGCAGTCGAGACGGCGGCGACATGGATGCCGGTGCCGCGCACGGCGTCGACCGCGGTGGCGACGAAGGGATGGTAGACGCAGACCGCCGCCGGACGGATCGCCTCGCCCGATATGCCGAGGCCCTCGACGATATCGCGGCGCAGCGGGTTGATCGCCTTGGCGCAAAGCCGGCGCACGCGCTCGTCGGTATCGTTGGAGTTCAGCGTGGTGAGATCCATGCAGGCGATGGCGCGCAAGAGCCAGGCGGCCTGGTTGTCGGCCTTGATCGAGCGCCGCTTGGTGAGCGTCGCGACCCGACGCTCCAGCGCCGAGCGGTTGACGCTGCGCACCGATTCCAGAAAACCGAGATCGAGCTTCATGCCGGGATTGCGGGCAATGCCGTGGTCCAGCGGTAGCGGCGTGTTGGCGGCGGCGCGCGCCGGCAGCGGCATCACCTTGGGCGCGCCTGCGCCGGCCTCGCGGATCGTGCTCATCTCCTGCCCTTTCACTCAGCGCCTTTGCGCTTTTATGCCTTCGTGGGTGTCATTGGGTGGCACGAACGAAGATAGCCCGTGAAGCGATGCTTCACGAGTCTTTCAAAGGGTCATAGCGCAAAAAGGCCGCTCAGGCAGCAGATTTTTGACCGTATGGTCAAAACATCATGCTCCCTGCGTTGGAGATTGGCCGAAATGCCCATCCCTTCGTCATACTCGGGCTTGACCCGAGTATCCATGCCGTGACCTCTGCCGCAGAGTGCAACGGTGCAGAATTCCGTAACCGCCGCAATGCCTTAGCGTAACGGCATGGAGGGTCTGCGCGCGTCGCTCCGCTCCTTGCTCCGCCCTAGAATGACGAAGCGCGAATGCCGTCGCTAATCTCAGACGCCTCCAACAGAGCAGGCGGACCGCGATATGTCTCAGCCGACGAAGGCGCGCTCGACGACGAAGCTGGCCGGATGGCTGAGCGAGCCTTCCTGGAAGCCGAGGCTTTCGGCGAGTTCCTTGACGTCCTTCAGCATGTGCATCGAGCCGCAGATCATGATGCGGTCGGTCTCGGGATTGAGTTTCTCGATGCCGAGGTCCGCATAGAACTTGCCCGAGCCGATCAGCGCGGTGATGCGGCCCATGCGCGCCGATTCCTCGCGGGTCGTCGAATTGTAGAGCGTGACGCGGCCGCCGGTCAGCTCGCCGATCAGCGGATCGCTTTCGAGCGCCGCCACCAGCTCCTGGCCATAGGTGAGCTCGGCATTGTCGCGGCAGGTGTGGGTGAGGATGACCTCGTCGAACTTCTCGTAGGTATCGGGGTCGCGCAGCAGGCTGGCGAAGGGCGCGATGCCGGTGCCGGTCGAGATCATGATCACGCGCTTGGCGGGCGTCAGCGCGTCGAGCACCAGCGTGCCGGTCGACTTCTGACGCATGATGACGGTGTCGCCGACCTCAATCTTCTGCAGCTCGGAGGTCAGCGGACCGTCCGGGACTTTGATCGAGAAGAATTCAAGCTCGTCGTCCCAGGCGGGGCTTGCAACCGAATAGGCGCGGAAGATCGGCTTCTCGGCATTGGGCAGGCCGATCATGACGAACTCGCCGGAGCGGAAGCGCAGCGACTGCGGCCGGGTGATGCGGAAGGAGAACAACCGGTCGGTATAATGCTTCACCGACACCACGGTCTCGGCATAGACATTGGCCGGGATCGGGAACTGCAGCGGCTTTGCGCCGGCGACGTTCAACGCGGATGTCGTGTTCATTCCAACCCAACTTTCCGGCCCAGACGGAACCTTCTGGCGCCAAACCTTCTCCTGCGCGCCCGAACGGTCAGGTTCCGGCGTGCTCCCTGCACACTGTCAAGCGGTAAGCTCTTGTGTCGACAATTTATTAGTATACAAATGATCTCCAGGTCAAGATGGCGGCGTAAAACGCCTTTCCAAACCGAGGCATATCCGTAGTCCTGGCATTTCGGGTTTCGGCAATGAATGAGAAATTTTCGGCGTCGGCGGGAAGCGTCGTGGCTGGCATCGATGTCGGCGGAACCTTCACCGATCTGCTTTTGATCGACGGCAAGGCGGGCGGCAAGGTCCATATCGCAAAGACACCTACCACGGTGGAAAACCAGGCCTTCGGCGTCGTCGCGGCACTTGGCGCCACCGGTTTTCCGATCGACGGCATCGACCTCATCGTGCATGGCACGACGACCACGACCAACGCCGTGCTGGAACGTCGCCTGGCGCGGACCGGCATGATCACCACCCGAGGCTTTCGCGACGTGATCGAGCTTGGGCGCCGCACAAGGCCGCAGGCCTATGGGATGACGGGCACTTTTGTCCCCATCATTCCCCGCGACCTTCGGCTGGAAGTGTCGGAGCGGGTCGAGGCGTCGGGCGCCGTGCGCATTCAACTCGACGAAGCCGAGATGCGCGATGCGGTGAAGGCGCTGCTCGACGCCGGCTGCGAGTCGCTGGTCGTCCATTTCCTGCACTCCTATGCCAACCCCTCGCACGAGCGGCGCGCCGCCGAGATCGCGGCGGAGCTCTGGCCGAACGGCCACATCACCACCGGCCATGCGCTGCTTTCGGAAGCGCGCGAGTTCGAGCGCGGCGTCACCGCGGCGGTCAACGCCTCGGTGCAGCCGATTCTCGAACGCTATGTCGAGCGGCTGCGCAAGGAGCTGGCGGCAAAGGGCTACGCCCGCGACTTCCTGATCATGAACGGCAATGGCGGCATGATCTCGGCCCGCTTCGTCACGCAGGAATCGGCCAAGACCGTGATGTCCGGCCCGGCCTCCGGCGTGATCGCCGCCGCCTATACGGGAAAACGCGCCGGCTTCGGCAATCTCGTCACTTACGACATGGGCGGCACCTCGACCGACGTGGCGCTGATCCGCAACGCCGAACCCGCCGTCTCCAACGAGATCGAGATCGAATATGCGATGCCGATCCATGTGCCGATGGTGGCGGTGCACACGGTGGGCGCCGGCGGCGGCTCGATCGCGCGCGTCGATGCGGCCGGGCTGATCCAGATCGGCCCGGAAAGCGCCGGCGCAAATCCTGGCCCGATCTGCTACGGGCGCGGCGGCATCGAGCCGACCATCACCGACGCCAATCTGGTGCTCGGCCGCCTGGCGCCGAAGAAATTGCTCGCCGTCGACAATCCCGTCACGGTCGAGCACGTCACCGACATTTTCGAAGACCGGATCGGCAAGCGCACAGGGCTCTCCGGCGTCGAAGCGGCGGGGGCCGTCTTGAGGCTCGGCAACATGAAGATGGCGGGCGCCATCCGCATGGTCTCGGTCTCGCGCGGCCACGATCCGCGCGATTTCGCGCTGTTCGCCTTCGGCGGCGCCGGACCGCTGCACGCGACGGCGCTCGCCCGCGAGCTCGGCCTGCCGAGGGTGCTCGTGCCGGCGCGCCCGGGCATCACCAACGCGCTCGGCTGCGTTGTGGCCGATCTGCGGCACGACTTCGTCAACACAATCAACCAGCCGGTCGGCGGCCTCGATGAAACCGCGCTTCGCGAGGTGTTGGAACGGCACCGTAACGAAGGTGAGGCGCTGATTGCCAAGGAAGCGGTGAAACCCGACGCGATCCGCGTCACCCATTCGGCCGACATGCAGTTCGTCGGCCAGACGCACATCATCAACGTGCCGCTGCCCTCCTCGTCAGTTTCACGAGAAACACTGCAGCTTCTGTTCGAAAAAGCCTATTTCGCCCGCTTCAAGGTCGAGTTGCCGGAGATCCGTGCCAACCTCGTCAACCTCAACACATCGGTTACCGGCGTGCGGCCGCAGATAGACCTGTCGCAGCTGATCGACCCGGCGGGACGCGCGGCCACACTCGAGGAGGTGCGGCGCGAAATCCGGCCGGTCTGGTATCACGGGACCTGGCACGACACGCCGGTCTACGCCCGCGAAAAACTGCCGCTCGATACAACAATCGAGGGTCCGGCGATCCTGGAACAGATGGATGCGACCACCGTGCTCGAACCCGGCGACCGGGCGCGCTCGGATGCCGACGGCAACATCATCATCGACATCGGTGAGGGCTAAGATGGCAAAGCTCGATACGATCACGCTTTCGGTGCTGCAGGCCGCGCTGCAGCAGGTCTGCGACGAGATGGACCTGACCTTCTCGCGCGCGGCCTTCTCGCCGGTCATCGCGGAAGCCAATGACCGTTCGGACGGCATCTATTCGGCCGTCGACGGCTCGCTGATCGCGCAGGGCAGCCAGGGCCTGCCGGTCTTCGTCGGCGTCATGCAATACTCGACCAAGACCGTCATCGAGATGATCGCCGAAGGACGATGCCTGGCGCCGGAGCCCGGCGATATCTACATCGTCAACGACCCCTATCTCGGCGGCACGCATCTGATGGATGTGCGCTTCGTCATGCCGGCCTATCGCGGCGGCAAGATCTTCTGCTGGCTTTCCAACACCGGCCACTGGCCGGATATTGGCGGCTCGGTACCGGGCGGCTTCTCCGCTTCGGCCACGGCGGTCGAACAGGAAGGCCTGCGCCTGCCGCCGGTAAAACTATTCAAGCAGGGCTCGCTCGATCCGGAAATCTACGCCATCATCTGTTCCAACATCCGCGTCGCCGACCAGCGCATCGGCGACATCCGCGCGCAGGCTGCGGCGCTGCTGATCGGTCAGGACAGGCTCAACGAAATCCTGGATCGTTACGGGGACGAAACCGTCGTTGAGGCCATTGCCGAACTGCGCCGCCGCGCCGCTGAGCAGATGCGCGCCTCGATCGCCGTGATCCCGGACGGCGTCTACCGCTCGCAGGCCTTCGTCGATTCCGACGGCGTGGTGAACGAGCCGCTGACCATCAATCTCGCCGTCGAGAAGCAAGGCGACACGCTGACCTTCGACTTTGCCGGCTCATCGAAACCCTGCGCCGGGCCGATGAACAGCGTGCTGGCGACGACGCTGTCGTCGGTTTATCTGGCCATGCGGCATATTTTTCCAGAAGTGCCGATCAGCGCCGGCGCCTTCGAGCCGCTAAACGTCAAGCGGCCGGAAGGCACGTTCCTCGACGCCAAATATCCGCGCCCGGTCTCGGGCTGCGCGGCGGAGGTCTCGCAGCGCATCGCCGAAGCCGTATTCGCCGCGATGGTGCAGGCGCTGCCGGAAAAGGTGACGGCGGCGCCCGCCGGCTCCAGCGGCAATTTCGCGCTCGGCGGCAACGATCCGGCGCGCGGGCGCGACTATGTCATGTACCAGATCTCGGGCGGCGGTTATGGCGGCAATGCCGGCCATGACGGGTTGAGCAATGGCTGCTCGACCATCGGCATTTCGAAATCGCCGCCGGTCGAGATCATGGAGCAGGCCTTTCCGGTGCTCTACCGGCACTACGCGCTGCGCGAAGGCTCCGGCGGCGCAGGAAAACATCGCGGCGGCTTCGGGCTCGCCTATGAAGTCGAGCTATTGCGCGGTGAAGCCCGCGCATCCTTCGTCATGGATCACGGCCGTTTCGGGCCGCAAGGCGCGCTCGGCGGCAAGGATGGCGCGCCGAACAGCGTGACGGTGTTCCGGAACGGCGAAGCGCATGTGCCGCCGCATCTTTCCAAGGAACAGGACATCGCGCTCAAGGCCGGCGACCGCGTGCGTGTCGGCACGCCCGGCGGCGGCGGTTACGGCGATCCGCGCGAGCGCGACCCGAAGCAGGTCGCCGAGGATGTCAGGCTCGGGTACTATACGGCTGAGCAGGCCAGGGAGATGTTCGGGGTGGACGTGTAGCGTAGGCGGACGGGCGTGGCGGACAGGTCGCGATCCAATCCAATCGCCCGCGTCGAGTTCTCGCCAACCCCCCTCTGCCCTGCCGGGCATCTCCCCGCAAGGGGGGAGATCGATGTCACCGGCACTTTCGCCAATCGCCAGCGCCTTAGGAAGGCACCGGGGTGAGAAGCTGCTAATCTCCCCCGGGGGAGATGGCCGGCAGGCCAGAGGGGGTGCTGTCCCTCCAGCGCCTAAAGATCCTCTCGAAAGCAACCCTTCACGCCAGCTTCGCAAGCAGCCGCAGGAATGTCGCGGCCTCCTTGGCCGTCAGCGGCGCCAGCGTCTCCTCGGTGATCGCGCGCGCCAGCGGGATCAGCCGCTCGATCGCCTCGCGGCCTTCCGGCGTCAGATTGACCAGCAGCCGCCTTTTGTCGACCTCATGCTTGGAGACTTCGACCAGGCCGCGCGCCTTCAGCCGGTCGATGACGCCCTTCACGGTCGCGGCGTCCATGGCGATCAGCGTTCCGAGCTGGTTCTGCGAGGTTTCGCCGATATCGTAAAGCTTGGCCAAAGCGGCGAATTGCGGCGGCGTCAGGTCGCCGATATGCGAGGCGAAGATCGAAACATGGCGCTGGTGCGCCTTGCGCAGGATGAAGCCGACCTGGTCCTGCAGGTGGTAGTTGTTCTCGTCTCCGTCTTCGGCTTCGACCAGCCGCAGCAGATTGTCCTCGGCGCTCATCTCAGGCCGTCCCATGCCTTGATGTCCTCGGCAGCCAGGCCGCCCATGCGGTTGTGGACACGCGGGCCGCAGGTCATGGCGAGGCAGAACAAGATCTCGTCCGGACGCGGGCCGTCGCTGATGCCGACCTCCATGGCGTCGAAATGGCTGCGCACATAGGCGGCGTTGATGTGGCCAAGCGGCACGTCGAGCCTTGACCCGAAGGCGCCGACCTTCTTGGCCGAGGGCACGATGGCCTTGGCGTCGCCGAGACGCTCGCGCATGGCATAGCCGCCAGGGACATGCCACAGCGCGCCGTGCTCCAGCTCCCCTGCCGTGCCGACGATGGCGCCCTTGCCGTAGCCGTCGATCTTTTTCACGTCGCCGCCGAGCGCCGCGATCAGCCTGTCCGAGAGCAGAAGCCCGAGCGGCTTCAGGTCCTCCATCGCGCCCTGCAAATCCTCGACATAGCGGCCGGCGAAGGGGTTCTTGACCACGGCAAGAGCCGCCGCGCGCAGGCGGGGTTCTTTCGCGACGGGGCCGCCGTCGTGAAAAATCTCCTCGGTCAGGACCGCTACCTTGCGGATCGGAAAGTCAGGCATGGGCAGTTTCCTTCGCTTTATGTTTGTTGGGCGCAGCGAGCGTCACCGAGCCGCTGATGCGGGCCTCGCCCGCCAGAAACAGCGCCGAGGCGGCGATCAGGCCGCGCCGGCGAAAATCTTCGGCGACGGCAAGGCCGTTGTCCAGCGCGCGCGCAATCTCGGCGGCGTCAAGCGGGCCAACGCTTTGCGTCACCAGCATCTCGCCGAGATCGCTGTCCGGCGCCAGATCGCGCGCGGCGGCGCGTGCAATGGCGGGATGTCCGGGTAGATCGACGGCGTTGGCAATCAGCGTTGCCGCCGCGTCGGCCTCGGCGCCGGTCGGCGCCAGCACCGTGACGGCATCGGCTATGCCCAGCGAAAACGACCGGCCGCGCCAGCCGCTCGTGGCGACGCCGCGCACGCCGTCTTCGGCTCGAATGGCGACGCGGTCGGCCATGCCATTCCCGGTGCCGGCGATCGCCACTGTCATCGTCTGGCCGATGCCAAGATGGAGAGCGCAGTCGCCGCCATTGTTGACGTAAGCGCGATCGAGCCGACGGCCGGCGAGCATTGAGCTGAGAATTTCGTCGGCTACCGAACCGGCAACGGCGGCCATCGGCGTGATGAAGCATTCTGCCAACGGCATGACGGCAGCCTCCATGCGGCGCGCGGTCGGGGTGGCGAAGTCGCGCGGCGCCAGGAAGAAGGCCGGCAAGCGCAATTCAGGCAGTTCCTCGACCACTTCGATCAGAATCGTCTGAAAGCGGGCGACCGCCTGTTCGTAAGCGGCGCGGCATTCACTCGGCTCGCCAAAAGCCTCGACTATCAGATCGATCGGCCCATGGTTGAGATGGAGCCGCCTGCCGTCGGCAAGCCAATGCGCCTGCGGGCCGTTCATCAGCCGGCCCCATTCGCCGCTGATCGCCGCAACTGCGCCAACGGCGGCCAGGGGTTATCGGCCGGCGCGCCCGCGCCGCGGCGTGGGTTGAGATATTCGCCGCCCTTGGCGAGGATGTCCTCGATGCTGCGGATCTCGTTCTCGTAGCCGCCCAACCGGACATAATCGTCGCGGCGCATGGTGAATTCGATCGGCGCCACCAGCGCCGGCGTCGGCACATAGCCGAAGGCGCCTTCCGGCACGCGGGTGACGTCGACCATCAGCGTGATGCCGCCGCCCGGCCAGACATAGACCGGCGCGCCGCCCACGGTCACATAGGTCTTCAACCCTTGCACCGAGCGGGTGAGGTTGACCGGGTTTTCGGTGACGCCGGCGCGCAGCGAGCCGCCGGCGCCGCCGATGAACAGAACCGTGCACAGCGCCGGCTCGCAATTGTCCTCGATCAGGCCGACGGACTTTTGCAGCCGCTCGGGAAATGGCTTCTGGACCGGCTTTAGTTGGTCGTCGAGCTCGTAATAGGCGAACTGCTCGCCGGTGGTCGAGACCATCAGCAGCGACAGGCCGGGACGCGCGCCCTTCTTGGCGTTCCAATCGCCGAGGATCGACAGCGGATCGGAAATCGTGGTGCCGCCCCAGCCGAGGCCGGGCTCGGACACCTTGAAATAGCGGCCGGGGGTCGAACGACGGCCGATGATCTTTATCCCGGTATCCTCCCAGCCCAGCACCTTGCCGGCCTGGTGCTCGGAAACGACGCCGGTGATGTGGTCGTCGACCACCACCACCTCGTCGACCAGGCCGCGCCATTGCGTGGCGAACATGCCGATGGTGGCCGAGCCGCAGCCGACGCGCATGCGGTGCTCGACCTTGCCGTCGATGATCGGAGCCTTGCCGGCTTCGACGACGACCGTCGCGCCGCCGTCGATGGTGAGCTCGACCGGGTTGCGGTTGCACAGATTGAGCAGCGCATCGCAGGTGGCACGTCCCTCCGCTTTCGAGCCGCCGGTCAAATGATGGACGCCGCCGAGCGACAGCATCTGCGAGCCATATTCACCCGTCGTGACATGGCCGATCGCCTCGCCTTCAGAGCGCACGGTCGCCGTCTCGTCACCGATGTGGCGGTCGGTATCGATCTTCACCTTGACGCCGCAATAGGAGAAGATGCCTTCGGTGACGACGGTGACGAGATCGACGCCTTCGACTTCCTGGCTGACGATGAAAGGCGCCGGCTTATAGTCCGGATAGGTGGTGCCGGCGCCGATCGCCGTGACGAAGCGACGGCCGGTGTTGACCAGCTCGCCGCGCCACTCCTCGCCCTCGGCAATGAACGGCACGACCGCGCCGCCGGCCTCGGCCGCGTGGTCGAGGATGGTCAGCGGATCCATGCGCACGATGCGGCCGCCGACATTGCCGTAGCGGTCGCAGGCGCCTGTGCGGCCGTCGGCGATGTAGCACATGACCGGGCAGGCATCGCAGCGGATCTTTTCCGCCACCTGCTTCTCGCCGGGATCGTGGGTTTCGAAACGTTCGGCAAGCTCGCTCATCGGCGCGCCTCCTTCTCGCGGATCGCCGCCAGGATGCGGCTCGGCGTCGCCGGCACCTTGGTGACCAGGACGCCTGTGGCATGGCGAATGGCATTGAGGATCGCCGGCGCGGTCGGGATCAGCACATGCTCGCCCAACCCCTTGGCGCCAAAGGGGCCTTCCGGATCCGGAACCTCGACCAATATATGTTCGATGGGCGGCACGTCGCCGATGGTCGGGATGAGGTAGTCGTGCAGGTTCTCGGTGCGGCCGGGGATATATTCCTCCATCAGCGCCATGCCGATGCCTTGCGCGATGCCGCCTTCGATCTGGCCTTCGACCAGGACCGGGTTGATCGCCTTGCCGACATCATGCGCCGCGGCGATCTTGATCAGCTTCACGGTGCCAAGCTTGAGATCGACCTCGAGCTCGGCGATCTGCGCGCCATAGCCGTAGACCGCGTAAGGCTTGCCCTGGCCCTTGGCGTCGAGCGGCAGCGTCGGCGGGTCGTAGGTTTCTTCCGCAACGAAAACGAAGCCGTCGGCATCGGCCTTCAGCGTCGCGAGATCGATGCGCCGCGCGGCATCGCCTTCGCGGATGGAGATGCTGGTGCCGTCGAGCGCGATCGTCGCTTGTTCCGAGACATTGGCAAAGCGCAGGATCTTCTCGCGCAGGGCGCGGCCTGCCTTTTCCGCCGCCTTGCCCGTTACAAAAGTCTGCCGCGAGGCGGATGTTTTGCCGGCATCGGGGGTGATGGCGGTGTCGGCGCTCTTCAGCTTGAAACTGGCCAGCGGCAGGCCGAGCGCGTCGGCGCATATCTGGCTGATGACGGTGTTGGAGCCCTGGCCGATGTCGACCGCGCCCTGGTGCAGGACGACGTCACCCGCGGCCGAGATGCCGACCTTGATGGTGGATGGATTGGGCAACGAAGTGTTGCCGCAGCCATACCAGCAGGAGGCGATACCGACGCCGCGCTTGCTCGCGGCATGGGTTGCGTTGAACGCCTCCGCATCCGCCAGCGCACGCGCCCAGTGCGGCTTGAGCTGTTCCAGGCATTCGCCGATACCGACACCGGATTCCAGGCGCTGACCGGTGACCGTTTCGTGTCCGTTACGAAGGCAGTTCTTCAGCCGAAAATCGAGACGATCCATGCAGAGCTTTGCGGCGAGCTCGTCATAGAGCGTTTCCTGCATGATGGTGGCTTGCGGCACACCGAAGCCGCGGAAGGCGCCGGCGATCGGACCATTGGTGTGGATGGCGTAGCCCGTCGCCCGGTAGTTCGGCGTGAGGTAAGGGCCGGAGGCATGCACCGGCACGCGATTGGCGACGGTCGGGCCCCAACTGGCATAGGCGCCGGTGTTGAAATCGCCCTCGAAGACCATGCCTGTGACACGGCCTTCGGCATCGGCGCCGATGGTCGCCTTCATCTCGGCCGGATGGCGCTTGGTGGTCGACATCATCGATTCATTACGGGTATAGGCAAGTGCGGCCGGCCGACCCGTTTTCATCGCCACAAGGCCGATGAGAGGCTGCAGCGAGACATCGAGCTTCGAGCCGAAGCCGCCGCCTGTCGCCGTCGGCACGATGCGCACCTTCTCCACAGGAAGGCCCAGCACTTTCGCCGTGTCGTCGCGGTCCATATAGGGCGCCTGGGTGCAGGCGACGACGACCAGCGTGTCTCCATCCATGTAAGCGTAGCCGGCTTCCGGCTCGATATAGGCGTGCTCGACAAAGGAGGTCTCGATGGCGCCGGAGACAGTGACCGCTGCGCCGGCGAGCGCGCCATCGGGATCGCCGCGCTCAACATAGCCGGAGGTGAGCAGGTTTGCCGGCCGGTGCGGATGGATCAGCGTCGCCCCTTCGGCTTTCGCCTCGCGCGGCTGCAGCAGATGCGGCAGCTCGGTCCAGGCGATAGGGAAATCCGTCAGGTCGAGATCGAGGATCGCCTCGCGCTCGCCGGCCACCAGGGCCACGGCCTCGCCGCGCAGGCGCGCAAAACCATCGGCCAGCGCCGGCTGGTCGGCGAAGGGGCCGATGACGCCAAAGCAATTCTTTCCCGGAATGTCCTTGGCGGTGAAGACGCCTGCTATGCCGGGGTGCGCTTTTGACCAGGCATCGAGATCGCCGACGCTGAAGCAGGCATGATAATGCGACGAGCGCACCACAAGCACCGCCAGTGCGTCGGACGGGAAGGAATCGCCGCCGAATTTTTCGTCACCGGTGACTTTCGGCACGCCGTCGAGCCGGATCGGCGAGGCACCGACGGCATGGCCGGCTTCCGGCAGGCGAAGATCCACGCTGTTCATGTGCTGCGAGGCCTGCATCACCGCCGCGACGATTTTCCTGTAGCCGGTGCAGCGGCAAAGGACGCCGCCCAGCGCGTCCTGCGTCTCGGCCTCGCTCGGCGTGGGATTGCGATCCAGCAGCGCGGTGGCCGCCACAAGCAGGCCGGGCGTGCAGATGCCGCATTGCGCGGCACCATGTTCGAGGAAGGAGGCCTGCAAGGCGGACAGCCGGCCGTCGGCGAGGCCCTCGACAGTGGTGACGGAGGCGCCGGCCACGGAGGCCACCGCCAACAGGCAGGCGCAGACCGGATTGCCGTCGACCAGCACCGTGCAGGCGCCGCAGTCGCCGGCATCGCAGCCGACCTTGGTGCCGGTCAGCCGCAACTCGTCGCGCAACACCTGCGACAGACGCCTGACCGGCGGCACCGACACGCTGACGGCGGCGCCGTTGACCTCGAAGGCGATCTCGGAGCGGTCCATACTGGATCGGGCCATGCCAGATTGAGCCATGCCGGATTTGGCAGCACCGGACTGGGTCATGCTCATGCGGCCACCTTGCTTTCGCCGTGGCCGATCGCAGCGCGCACCGCGCGGGCTACGATCTCGCGCGCGGCATCCTGTCGGTATTCCGCACTGCCACGCACGTCGGCGATCGGCGACAGTTCGTCGATCGGCGCGGATAGCACCGCATCGGCAAGGGCAGAAGTAACTGGCTGCCCGCGCAACGCCGCCTCGACACCGGCGAGACGGCGGGCGACTGCCGAGCAGGCGCCGACGGCGATCGCCGCATCGGCGACGACGCCATTCTCGACCACCAGCCGCGCCGCCGCCATGGCGATCGAGATGACGAGATAGCGCCGGGCGCCGAGCTTGACGAAGGCAGAGGTGCCAACCGCGGAGCGCTTCGGCACGCGAATGGCGGTGACCATCTCGCCCGGCTGCAGCGCGGTGCGGCGATTGCCAAGGATGAAGTCACCGAGGGCCAGATAGCGGACGGCTTTCGCCGAGCGCAATTCGACATCGGCATCGAGGGCCAAAAGCGCCGGCACGCCATCCGCTGCCGGCGAGGCATTGCAGAGATTGCCGGCCACCGAGGCGACATTCTGGATTTGGACCGAACCGACCTCGCGCGCGGCCGATTTCAACGCATCGAACGCGGCCGGCAACGGGTGGCGCACGATGTCGGTCCAGGTCGTGCGCGCGCCGACGCGCCAATGCTCCCCGGTCTCGGCGATGCCGCGCAGTTCGGCGAGACCGTTGATGTCGAGGACGTTGTCGCGGAAGGGTTTCGCGCCCTGCGCCGGATAGAAATCCGTGCCGCCGGCGAGAATGCGCCAGCGGTCCTCGCCAAGCAAAGCGAGCGCTTCGTCGACCGTGGTGGGTTTTGCGTAACGGATCACGCTCTGCCTTCCAGACAATTAGGGCCTTCCCAGACCTTTAGGCCTTCCCCTGGCCTCCCGAAGTGCCGCTTCAGGTCTTCTTGCCGGTCTCCGGACCGGTCAAATTCATTCGTATGCAAATGATATCAGGCCGGCCGGAATTGTCAAAGCCGGAGTTGACGCCGCGAGGAGCTGAACGCGATTGTTATGACGCCGGAGGTTGACGCCGCCGGCCATCTGGTCAAGGTTCCGTGTCCGGTCGCGTCAGCGGCTTTTGGACAGGTGCCCCAAGCCAGACGAGAGGGCCGGAACGAAAGGGACCGCATGGCCGAAGAAGCGCTCATCGTCATCGACCTGCAGAACGATTTTTGCCCCGGCGGCGCGCTGGCGGTTGCCGGCGGCGACGAGATCGTGCCTTTGGTCAACGACCTGATCCGGCGAACGGAGCACGTGATCCTGACCCAGGACTGGCACCCGGCCGGGCATTCGAGCTTTGCCTCCAGCCATCCGGGCAAGCAGCCTTTCGAGGGCATCGAGATGCCATATGGGCCGCAGACGCTGTGGCCCGATCACTGCATCCAGGGAAGCCTCGGCTCCGATTTCCATTCGGGACTGGCGTGGACCAAGGCGGAACTGGTGATCCGCAAGGGATTCCGCACGGCGATCGATTCTTATTCCGCCTTCTTCGAGAATGACCATAAGACGCCGACCGGTCTCGGAGGCTATCTGAAGGAACGCGGCATCGACACGATCACCCTGGTCGGCCTCGCCACCGATTTCTGCGTCGCCTTCTCTGCGCTCGACGCGGTGAAGCAGGGTTTCAGGACGACCGTGCGGCTCGACGCCTGCCGCGGCATCGACCTCAACGGCTCGGTCGAGGCGATGCTGAAGCGGATGCGCGACGCCGGCGTGACGCTCGAAGACCATTCGGCGGACTGACCGGATCGTGGGGCAAGCGACGGTTCCTTTCGTATCTTCCTGGTGGGGAGAGGCCACCAGTTTGCGGAGCCAAGATGCGGGCTCCCCCTTCTCCCCTTGTGGGAGAAGGTGTCGCCGAAGGCGACGGATGAGGGGTGTTCCAGGGAACGCCAGCGCCTCACTCCGCTGGAACACCCCTCATCCGTCTCGGCGCTACGCGCCGATCCACCTTCTCCCACAAGGGGAGAAGGGGAGGGCGCGCCGCGGCCGAAGGAAGGAGCTTTTCGCATTCATCGCGCTCGCCATCGCGATGCTGCTTCCGGTCCAGGCTTTCGCCTCCGAAATTCACGGGCTGCCGGGCGCCGCGATGCCGCTGTGGTGGGGATTGCCTTTTGCCGGCCTGCTGTTGTCGATCGCGACCGGACCGCTGCTTTTCCCGCATGCGTGGGAGCATCATTACGGCAAGATCGCCGCTGCCTGGGCCATGCTGGCGGTGGTGCCGCTGACGATCGCCTTCGGCCTTCCATCGGCAGGCGAAGCGGTGCTGCACACGCTGCTTACCGAATATCTGTCCTTTATCATCCTCCTGTTCGCGCTCTACACCATCTCGGGCGGCATCCTGCTTGCCGGCAATATCCATGGCACGCCGCTCGTCAATGCCGGCCTGCTGCTCATCGGTGCGCTGCTTGCCTCGGTGATCGGCACCACCGGCGCCTCGATGATCCTGATCCGGCCGATGCTGCGCGCCAATGACAACCGGCCGTTCAACGCGCATGTGGTGATCTTCTTCATCTTCCTGGTCTCCAACATCGGCGGCTCGCTGACGCCGCTTGGCGATCCGCCTCTGTTCGTCGGCTTCCTGCGCGGCGTCGATTTCTTCTGGACGACCGCGAATCTGTGGCGCGAGACGCTGTTCAGCGGCGGGCTGGTGCTCACCGTCTTCCTGGCGCTCGACATCATGCTGCATCGCCGCGAAGGCGGCATGCCGAAGATCAAGGATCCGACGCCGGACACGAAGGTGCGCCTGCGCGGCCTCGCCAATTTGCCGCTGCTTGCCGGCGTGATCGGCGCGATCCTGCTTTCGGCGAGCTGGAAGCCGGGCGTCAGCATCCCGATCCTCAGCGTCGGCCTCGAGTTGCAGAACCTGGTGCGCGACGCCATCATCATGGCGCTCGCCTTGCTGTCCCTCAAGGTGTCGTACAAGAGCCACCGCGAGGCGAACGGCTTCACCTGGGAGCCGATCGCCGAGGTGGCGAAGCTCTTTGCCGGCATCTTCACCTGCATCGTGCCGGTGATCGCCATCCTGCGGGCCGGCCATAACGGCGCGCTGGCGCCGCTGGTGGCCCTGGTCACATCCGCCGACGGCCAGCCGAACAATCTCGCCTATTTCTGGCTGACCGGGGCGTTGTCGTCGTTTCTCGACAATGCGCCGACATATCTGGTGTTCTTTGAGCTTGCCGGCGGCGAGGCGCACCACTTGATGACCGAGGCCGCCTCGACTTTGGCCGCGATCTCGGCGGGCGCCGTGTTCATGGGAGCCAACACCTATATCGGCAATGCGCCGAACTTCATGGTCTTCGCCATCGCCCGGCATCGCGGCTTCAAGATGCCCGGCTTCTTCGGCTATATGGCGTGGTCGGGGCTGGTGCTGATCCCGACGTTCTTGGTTGCGGGGATTTTGTTTTTTAGTTGAGCTGAGCTACTCAATTTCCACCGCCGGCGCTGCCCCTCATCTGGCTGCCGCCATCTTCTCCCCGTGAACGGGGAGAAGGGGGCTGGCATCGCCGATTTCGCCAATCACCAACGTTGCAGAATGACCGCCGAGGTCGCGGCCAGCTTCTTTCTCCCCGTTCACGGGGAGAAATGCCCGGTAGGGCAATGAGGGGCAGCGCAGCCGCCGATAGTCTTGGCACCGACGCGCATTCGGCGCCCTATCCCACCCCCACATACCTGCGCACCGCCGACGGGTCGGCGCGCAGTGCTTCGACCTCTACCGTCTCGCGCTTGCGGCCGTTCTCGATGAACGAGACGCGGTCGGCGACCGAGAGCACGGCGTCGACGCGCTGCTCGACCAGGATCGTCGAAACGCCAAGCTCGCGCAGCTTCGCCACCGTCTCGCGGATTTTGGCGATCATCGACGGCATCAGCCCTTCGGTCGGCTCGTCCAGCAGCAGTACTTGCGGCTCGAGGCAGAGCGCGCGGGCCATCGCCAGCATCTGCTGCTCGCCGCCCGAGAGCGTGCCGGAGCGCTGCCTCAGCCGCTCCCTGAGCAAAGGGAAGAGATCGAGCACGCTCTCGCGGGTTTGCTTGCCCTTGCCGCGCGCCATCAGGCCGATCTCGATGTTTTCCGCCACCGTCATCTCGGCGAACAGCCGCCTGCCCTGCGGCACATAGGCGACGCCGGCTTTGGGCACGTCATGCGCGGCGAGCCCGGTCAGTTCCTTGCCGTCCAGCCTGATCGAGCCGGCAGCCGCCGGAACCACACCCATGATCGCCTTCAGCGTCGTCGTCTTGCCGGCGCCGTTGCGGCCAAACAGGCAAAGCACCTCGCCCTTGTTCAGCGTGAGGTCCAGGCCGTAGAGCACCTGCACCTCGCCGTAGAAGCAATCGAGGCCGGAAATGGTGAGCAATCCGCCATTGGTTCTAACGGAGTCAGCCATGGGTCGCTCCGAGATAGGCGTCCTGCACCTCGGTGTTGGCGCGGATCTGCTCCGGCGTGCCCTCGGCGAGGATCTTTCCCGAATTGAAGACGGTGATGCGGTCGGCAAGCTGCATGACCACCGGCATGTTGTGCTCGATCAAAAGCACCGTGGCGTCCCTGGCGATCTCGCGCACCAGCATGATGAAATTGTCGATCTCGCTGTCGGCCAAGCCTTGCGTCGGCTCATCGAGGATCAGCAGGCGCGGCTTCAGCGCCAGGCCCATCGCGACTTCGAGCAGGCGCTGGTGACCATAGGAAAGCTGCCCGGCAAGCGTGCCGGCGCGGTCGGCGAGACCGGTCCGTTCGAGTGCCGCCATCACGCCGCTTCTCACCTGGCCATTCGTGCGGCCGTCGGTCAACGTGCGCTGCACCGGCAGCGCGACATTATCGAAGGCGGTGAGATTGGCGAAGACGCTGGTGATCTGGAATGTATAGGCGACGCCGAGGCGAACCCTTTTGTAAGCCGGCATGGCGGTGATGTCGGCGCCGTCGAAGACGACCATGCCGGAGGACGGCCGGATGCGGCCTGAAAGCAGGCTGACGAAGGTGGTCTTGCCGGCGCCGTTCGGGCCGATGATGGCGCGGATCTCGCCCGGCATCAGCGCGAAGTCGACGCCGTCGACCGCGCGCAGGCCGCCGAAACGGCGCGACAGGCCCTTGGTGGTGAGCAGCGGCATCATGGCAGCCACCCCAGCCAGCGCTCGCGGATGCTGCCCAGAATGCCTTTCGGGAAGAACAGCACCAACAGGATCAGCGCCACGCCGACGATCAGCAGATAGGCGGAGGTGAAGCCGCTGGTGATGTCGGTGACATAATACATGAACAGCGTGCCGATCAGCGGCCCGAGCGTGGTTGCGGCACCCCCGAGCAGCACCCAAAGCAGCGGCAGGATGGAATATTGCACGGAAGCGAAGCCCGAGCCGACATAGCCGAAGAGCAAGGCATAGGCGGCGCCCGAGGCCGCGCAGATGGCGCCGGAGGCGACGACCGCGGCGAGCTTGTTGGCGACCGTGTCGTGGCCGAGCATCTTGGTGCGCTCCTCATTCTCGCGAATGGCGACCAGCACGCGGCCGAAGCGGGAGCGGACGACGGCTAGAGTGACGAGCAGAATGATCGAGAAAAGCGCCAGCGCGCTCATGTAGCGCACGGTCGGGTCGGTCAGGTCGAAGGATGCGCCGCCGATCGCGATCACCCGCGACGCCTGCTGGATGACCAAGCCCTGGTCGCCGCCCGTCCATGCGGCGAAATAGAGGATGAGCAGATAGAAGACCTGGGCGAACATCATGGTGACGATCATGAAGGCAACACCGGACGTGCGCAGCGCCAGCAGGCCGATGACCAAGGCGAGCAGCGCGCCACAGGCGATACCGGCGACAAAAGCTTCCGGGACGCCCCAGCCGAGATGATAGACGGTCAAGCCGGCGCCGTAGAGGCCGGCCGAGAAAAACATGGCGTGGCCGAGGCTGAGCAGGCCGACAT
Organism: Mesorhizobium sp. CA16; assembly: GCF_020165175.1. Classification (NCBI taxonomy): domain Bacteria; kingdom Pseudomonadati; phylum Pseudomonadota; class Alphaproteobacteria; order Hyphomicrobiales; family Phyllobacteriaceae; genus Mesorhizobium; species Mesorhizobium sp. CA16. The sequence goes on along the minus strand of NZ_JAIUHP010000010.1, from coordinate 19,932 downwards.
AGCCGAAGAGCAGATTGTAGCCCATGGCGAAGACGGCGAGCGCCATGATGCGGGCGAACAGGCCCTGGTGGTAGTCCGGCAGGACGAAGTTCAGCGCGAAGAGAAGCGCGATGACGCCGACATGCAGCGCATAGGTCTTTGCCGGCGAAGCATCCCTCATCGCGGCGTGGTCCCGAACAGGCCTTGCGGCCGGAACACCAGCACCATGGCGACGACCAGCGTGGCGATAATCTTCGCCAGGGTCGGCGAGAAAAACATCGAGATGATGCCGTCGGAAAGGCCGATCAGGACGGCGGCCACCACGGTGCCGCGCAGCGATCCCAGGCCGCCGATGATGACGACGATGAAGGAGAGCAGCAGCGGATCCTGCCCCATCAGGTAATGCGCCTGGCTGATCGGCACGATCAGCACCGCGGCGATCGCCGCCAGCATGGCGCCGACGGCGAAGACGCCGGCATAGACGCGCTCGACCGGGATGCCGAAGGCCTGCGCCGTCTCGCGGTCATATTGGGTTGCCCGCATGATCAGGCCGATCTTCGTTCGCGTCAGCACCAGCCAGGTGATGACCAGCAGAATGGCGGAGGCGGCGACCACCGAGAGTTTGTAGCCGGAATAGCCGAACCACGGCAGGAGAATGCGGTAGCTGAAAGGCGGCTCGACCGGGCGCGCCTCGGGACCATAGAAGGTCAGCGCCAGCTGCTGGATGATGTAGAGCATGCCGATGGTGGCGACGATGGTGCCTTCGGGATTGTAGTGGAGGCGGCGCAGCACCAGGCGTTCGGCAATCAGCGCGACCAGCCCGACCAGCAAGGGCGCGATCACCAGCGCGGCGACGAAACCGATCGCCGGGTGGCCGGAAATCGCCGTCGAAACCGCCCAGGCGAGCACCGCGCCCAGCATGAAGAACTCGCCATGCGCGACATTGACGACGCGCATGACGCCGAACACCAGAGACAGGCCAAGCGCCGTCAGCGCCAGCACGGCGGAGGTGACGAGGCCTTCGAGGGCGGCGAGGAGGAGATGGGGTCCGAAGTGCATCTAAACGCGAACGGATGCGCGAGGCACCCCCCTCTGCCCTGCCGGGCATCTCCCCCTCAAGGGGGGAGATTGGCCTTCACCTAAGGCTTCGCCAATCTCAAAAGGAAGAAAATAGGCGCTGCCGCACGAACTGCCGATCTCCCCCCTTGCGGGGGAGATGGCCGGCAGGCCAGAGGGGGGTGCCTTGGCGCTCACGTTTGCAGGAGCAGCTAAGCTCACAGCGCCTGCGTCGTGTAGTCCCCTTCCGGCTCGTAGAGACCGTCCTCGATCTTGGTCTTGTGGACGACCTTAAGCTTGCCGCCTTCGACCTTGGAGATGTTCTGGACGCCGAAGCATTGGTGGATCTTGCCGTTGAAGGTCTTCGGTCCCTGCGGATGCTCCGGCCCTTCGGCGAACTCCTTCAGCGCCTCGGTCGCCTCGACCAGCTTGGCGCGGTCTTCGGGTCCCTTGTAGCCGGCGTCTTCCATCGCCTTCTTGACCACGTAGAGCGTTTCCCAGCAGCCGAACATGTGGGCGGCGGTGGAGACGTCCTTGGGGTCACCGACCGCGGCGCCGTTGTCGTCGATGCCGACCGCGGCGCGGTAGGCTTTCTGCGCCGCAGAATCGTCAGGCTGCGCATAGCGCGGAGAGCCTTCCCAGAAATGGCTGCCGTCGAGGAATTCGAGGCCGGGGCTGTTGATGTCGACGGCTTCGAGCGAGTCGATGAAGCCGAAGAGCTGCGGCCGTTGCGAACCATAGAATTCGCCGAGCTCCTTGACGAAGGTGAGCACCGCAGGGCCGACCATGACATGGTAGATCACCTCGGTCTCGGCCGGGATCTGCGGGAAATATTTCGTGAAGGACGACTCCGTCGGCGGGATGGCGATCTGAGCGATCACGTCGGCGCCCTGCGCCTTCAGCGCCGGCGGCAGGTAGTCGCGATGGTCGTAGCCGAAGGCGAAGTCGGGGAAGATCTGCGTCACCTTCTTGCCCGCGTTCGCCGCGATCCACGGCGCCATCGACTGGATCTGGCTCTTCACGTCGGTGATGCCGGGCTGGAAGACGTAGCGGTTAAGCTTGGTGGAGGCGACGTGATGGCCTTCGCTGACGACGAAATAGGGGATCTTGTTCTCGCCGGCGGCGGGCGCCGAGCCGATCACGACATGCGAGAACAAGGTGCCGAAGACGATGTCGGTCTTATGCTGTTTGGCGAATTTGTTGACCACCTCGGCGCCGCGCGCCGGATCGGTGCCGTCATCCTCGATGACCAGCTCGACCTTGCGGCCGCCGATACCGCCGGCGTCGTTGATCGCCTTGACAGCGGCGGCGCTCGTCTTCTCGTACCAGCGACCATAGGCGGCTCCGATGCCGGTGCGGTGCAACTGGAAGCCTATTCTGATCGGCGCCGAGCTCTGCGCCTGGCTGTAACGGACGAAGCCCGGCGCCAGCGCCAGGCCGGCCCCGGCGGCGATACCCTTCAGCGCGGTGCGGCGCGACAGCGTCGTCTTGGAGAGGTCGAAAAATCCGTTCTTGTCAGCCATGTCGGTTCCCCTGTTTTTTTCAGTCTTGACCAGCGATAAGGCGGCTAAGCCATCCCCTTCCGAGGGATGGGAAAATTGCATGTGTACAAACTAAATCACCAAAGCCGCGACGTGGCAAGCTAGCTTCCCTCGCGTCATGGCGGCGGCCCTTGTCTCATCCCGCCGTCGGCGTGGCAAGCAGCCACAGGCCGAACATTGTGTAGGCGATCATCAGCAGCGTGAGTGGAAGCTGGCTGAGCGCTGCGCGCGACGGCTGAGGATGAAGACGCCAGGCAAGGCCATGCGCGACGAGGACCGCCAGCACATGGCCGGCGATGATGACGCCGGCCTGCAGGTTCCACAGCCACCAGGCGGACTCGGCGCCGGCGACTACGCCGGCCTCGACCATCCTGTTGGCGGTACCGAACAGGTTCCAGCCGAGCGCGAAAGGATCGGAGAGCGCGACCAGCGCATACTGGCCGTCGACCAGGAGCACGGCGAGGTAATGCGCGACATGATAGGCGAGCGCGATCGGCACGATCGACCAGACCAGCAGGCCGGCGGCTTTTGCGAACGACTGCGCATCGCCGGCGAGGCGCTGTCCAAGAAAGGCGGCCAAAGCGAACACCGCCGCGAGCAGGACAAGGGTCAGCACGAGGCCGAAGCTGCCGATGCCGACCAGCGCGGTGCGGCCGGGATATTCCAGCGGGTTGACGCCGAACAGGCTGAGCCAGAAGAAGGTCTTCGACAGGCCGTCGAAGGACACTGAAGAAAGCGCCAGCAGGAGGAAAGCCGTGCCGCTCAGCGGCAGCGGGTCGCCGGCAAGCAGCTTCGCACCGGGCCAGCAGAGCGAGAGCCGACCATCGAGACGTTCGACAGGCGCGAAGCGGGCGACCATGGCGAAGAAGACAGTGAGGAATTCTCCGCGCTTGCTCCAGGGGTCGTAGCCGAAGATGAGCATCGCGACGAGGCTGGCCAGCCAGTAGAGGCCGGCGGCAAGGGCCAGGCGGGCCGGATCGTCGGGTGCCGGATCGATCAGCTCGAACCAGGTGAAGGCGAAGAACAGCACGAAGGCCGGCCAGTAGCCGAGTCTTAACGGCAGATGTGACGGCTGGGCTTCGCTCCATCGGTCGCCCACAAGCCGGCTCACGACGCGCCAGGGCCCATACCATGGGTTGAGCCACGCCCACAGGTCGCCGAGCATGCCCTGCAGCAGGGTGAAGCCGGCCCAGAGCAGCGTCCAAATCACCAGTGGGAGAGGGTTGGAAAGCGGGTCGCGACTGCCGGAGAGACCGGCAGCGACGAGAAGCGCAAAGCCGGCAAAGGAAATCAGGCTGACGACAATGCGGGGGGTGTCGCTGAAGGCAAATAGGGGTAGGCGCCGACGCCAGAAATTGCCGAGGGCAGCGGCCGGCAGCAGGGCCAGGACGAGGAAGCTGACGGCTACCGCCAGCGCGCCGCCGGCGATGTAGTAACCGGTCGGGAGGAGCAGGACGTGGCCGCGGTCGGAGGCATGGGCGAAAACGGGGGTGGGGAGGAAGGCAAGGGCGGCGGCTAGAAAAGCCAACCTATGACGATAGCGCTCTACGGCGCCCCCCTCTGCCCTGCCGGGCATCTCCCCCTCTTGGGGGGAGATTAGCAGTTTCGGCGCCAGCTCTCCTCCTGCGACGTCGGAGATTGGCGAAAGCGGAGATGACAGCGTAATCTCCCCCCTAGAGGGGGAGATGTCCGGCAGGACAGAGGGGGGCGCGAAGGAACTCGGCTTATCCGGGAATTCCATTCGTCCGGGCCTTAAGCCTCACACCTTCACCAGCTGCTCCACCCGGCCCTTCTCGCCAAAAATCCTCAGATACCGCTTGATCTCCTTCTCGTCCCCAGTCGCCTTGGCGGGGTTGTCCGACAGCTTCACCGCCGGCCGGCCATTGGCTTCACTGACCTTGCAGACGAGCGAGATGGCGTCGAGGCTCTTGGTTTCGGTCGGCGCGCAACCCTCGAAATCATTGGTGAGGTTGGTGCCCCAGCCGAAGGACATGCGCACCTTGCCGCGGAAATGCTTGTAGGTCTCCTCGATGGTCTCGACTTCCAGGCCGTCGGAGAAGATGAGCAGCTTCTGCTTGGGATCCCTGCCTTTCTCACGCCACCAGGAGAGGATCTTCTCGCCGCCTTCGATCGGCGGCGCGCTGTCGGGGCGGAAGCCGGTCCAGTCGGCGATCCAGTCCGGCGCATCGCGCAGGAACGCGGCCGTGCCGAAAGTGTCAGGGAGCACGATCAGCAGATTGCCGCCATAGTAGCGCTGCCAGTCCTGCAGCACCTTGTAGGGTGACTGCCTCAGCCCCTCTTCGGAATTGGCAAGCGCCGCGAAGACCATAGGCAGTTCATGCGCGTTGGTGCCCAAAGCCTCGAGGTCGTTATCCATGGCCAGAAGCACGTTGGAGGTGCCGGTGAAGGCATCGCCGATGCCTTCCTTCAGCGCCTCGACGCACCAACGCTGCCACAGGAAGGAATGGCGGCGTCTTGTGCCGAAGTCGGAAATGCGGATGCCGGGCAGCGCCTTCAGCCGCTCGGTCTTGGCCCACATCTTGGCCTTGGCGCGGGCATAGAGCACGTCGAGCGCGAACGGGCCGAAGGAGCGCATCGCCGCTCGCGAGCGCAGCTCGTTGATGATCGCAAGTGCCGGGATTTCCCAAAGCGTGGTGTACATCCACGGCCCGGCGAAGGAGAGCTCGAACTGGCCGCCGCGCCTGGAAAGCTCGTATTCGGGCAGGCGGAAATCCTCGAGCCAGGCGAGGAATTCCGGCTCGAAGATCTGTTTGCGGCCGTAAAAGGTGTTGCCGCCCAGCCAGATCATTTCCTTCTTCGAGAAGCGCAAGGTGCGGGCGTGGTCGAGCTGTTCGCGCAACTCGCCCTCATCGATCTCATCGGCCAGCCGCACCGACGTGGTTCGGTTGATCAGCGAGAAGGTGGCATCGACCTTGGGATACATGCCCCAGATCATCTGCAGCATCAGAAGCTTATAGAAGTCGGTGTCCAGCAGGCTGCGGACGATCGGGTCGAGCTTCCAGGTGTGGTTGTAGACGCGCCGCGCTATATCGGTCTTTGCCATGCTCGCTCACCCATAAAGCACAACGCACGGGAACGCGGGCGCCACGCTTCAAATCCTTGTTCGATCAATTCCGGACGGAACCCCGTTGCGCGGAATTGCTTTAGCAACTGCCTCTTAGCACCGTATTTTCGAACGCGCTTGCTGCTTTGCAAGCTGGCCCGACAAAAAGCAGCTTTGCAAGTCCAGCCGTCAGGATGCGGTCCTGGCGCCTATGACCTTGAGGGCGGGGCGTTTTCTGCGGCTCGGCACGCGGCCGGCGACCGGCGCATCGGCGCGGGCCTCGTCCTGTTCCTTCTCGGCGAACAGCCAGTCGATGAAGAGCTGGACGATCGGCGCCGAGCGCATCTCATTGCGGCAGACGACGTAGAAATCATCGACCGCCGGAACCGACAAACTGAAGGGCGCCACCAGCATGCCCCTGGCGAGCAAGGCGCGCGCGGTGACGGAATCGCCGAGCGCCACGCCATGGCCGTGCACGGCGGCCTCCGTCGCCATGCGGGCATCGCCCAGACGATGGCGGCGGCCGCGTTCGAGATCGAGCGCGTCGGCGGCGGCCAGCCAGGTGTGCCATTCACGGCCATCGTCGCCATGCAGGAAGACGTGGTCGGCGAGGTCGCGGACGCTGCGGATCGGGCGGTTGTTGATCAGCGTCGGACTGACAACCGGAAACAGCTCCAGGCCGGACCACTTGCGTATCCAGCAGTCGCTCCAGCTGCCGTCGCCATAATGCACGCAGACGTCGATGTCCGCGGCGCGGATGTCTTTGGGATCGTTGGACGGGATCAGCGTCAGCTGGATGTCCGGATATTGCGCCGTGAAGGAGCCGAGCCGCGGCGTCATCCAGAGCAAGAGCAGCGCCGGCACGCAGGAGACCGACAGCGCGCCGGCGCTTGCCGGCCGCGTCATGCGCTGGGTGGCGGCGGCAATGCCCTCGAAGGCGGCCGATACCGCCGGCAGGAATTCGGCGCCATGCGGCGTGAGCTTCACGCGCTGCCCGCTGCGCTCGAAGAGCTTTACGCCCAGCGACTGCTCGAGTGCCTTGATCTGGTGGCTAACGGCGCCGTGCGTGACATTGAGCTCACCCGCCGCCTTGGTCAGTGAGGCGTGCCGCGCCGTGGCCTCGAAGGCGCGCAGAGGGTTCAGCGGCGGCAGGCGCTTGGCCATGAGGGGCTCCTCCTTTGTGAGATTTTCTCACAGCCAAGACCCTAACAATATCAATTGATTTTTCAATGCGGCTGCCCGACACTTTTGCCCGGAAACAGCTTTCAAGAGACGTGGAATCCGCAACGCAGCGGCGGACAGCGATCCAGCCGGACAGCAGGCTGGCTTGGCAAATCGTCCATGCGGGCAGCGCTGCAGGTAGGCAAGAGGAGGACCGGACATGGGTTATGATCGCGGCAAGCTCGAAGCGTTGCGCCGCAAATATGGCGAGAGCCATGGCGGCGAGATGTTCGACCCGAAATTCCGCAAGGTCGCCGACAAGATCTTCAACAAGTCGGGCACACGCCTCGCCCCCTATTCCGGCATCCCGACTTTCCTCGCCGCGCCCTACCGCGAAATCGCGGCCGACAATCCGGATTTTGGCGACCTGCAGGTGGCGATGATCGGCGTGCCGATGGATCTCGGCGTCACCAACCGTCCCGGCTCGCGCTTCGGGCCGCGCGCGTTGCGCGCCATCGAGCGCATCGGCCCCTACAATCATGTGCTGGAATGCGCGCCGACGCATGAGCTGCGCGTCGCCGATATCGGCGACACGCCGTTCCGCAGCCGCTACCGGCTGGAGATCAGCCACGAGGACATTGAAAAGCGGACCAATCAGATCGTCGACGCCGGCGTGCTGCCGCTCTCCGTCGGCGGCGATCATTCGATCAGCCATCCGATCCTGAAGGCGGTCGGCAAGAAGGGGCCGGTCGGCATGATCCATATCGACGCCCATTGCGATACCAGCGGGCTGTTCGATATGACCAAGTTCCACCATGGCGGACCGTTCCGCAACGCGGTGCTGGACGGCGTGCTCGACCCCTCGCGCACGATTCAGATCGGCATCCGCGGCTCGGCCGAATATCTGTGGGAGTTCACCTACGAGTCCGGCATGACCGTCGTGCATGCCGAGGAGGTGACCGGGCTCGGCATTCCTGCCATCATCGAGAAGGCTCGGAAAATCGTCGGCGACGGCCCGACCTACATCTCCTTCGACGTCGACAGCATCGATCCGGCTTTCGCGCCCGGCACCGGCACGCCGGAAGTCGGCGGGCTGACGACGCGCGAGGTGCTCGAACTGCTGCGCGGCCTCAAGGGCCTCAACATCGTCGGCGGCGACGTGGTCGAGGTGGCGCCGCAATATGACGCGACCACCAACACCGCCCATGTCGGCGCCCAAGTCCTGTTCGAGATTCTGAGCCTGATGGTGTTCAGCCCGGCGATCAAGAAGGGCTGATGCCTCGCGCAATTCCGGACGGAAGCTATGGCCAAGGCGCCAAGCCTAAACCGCGTCTTCCGGAATTGCTCTACCAACACGACCGCCGCGCTGGAGCCGGCGGCCGGTTTCAACAACAAGCTTCCGCAGGGGAATAACAATGTTACTTCGCAACGCACTGAAATCCGCCATCACGGCAGCCTTACTGCTCGGCGCCGCCGGCCTCGCCACGCAAGCGAAGGCCGACGCCGTCGACGACATCACCAAGGCCGGCGCCATCAATGTCGGCATCTTCTCCGACTTCCCGCCCTTCTCGTCGGCCAGCGCCGACATGAGCATCAAGGGCTACGACATCGACGTCGCACAGGCGATCGCCGATTCACTCAAGGTGAAGCTCAACCTGGTCAGCGTCACCGGCCAGAACCGCATCCCTTATCTCACCGACAAGCGGGTCGATATTTTGATGAGCGTCGGCTACTCCAAGGAGCGCGAGCAGGTGATCGATTTCGCCGCCGCCTACGCGCCCTACTACATCGCCGTCATTGGCCCGGCCGAGCTTGCCGTCAAAGGCAAGGAAGACCTCGCCGACAAGTCGGTCGCCGTCAATCGCGGCACGCTTGAGGATACCTCGCTGACCCAGGCGGCGCCTTCTTCGGCCGACATCCGCCGCTTCGACAACTACAATTCCGTCATCCAGGCCTTCATCTCCGGCCAGACGCAGCTGATGGTGGTCGGCAACGATGTCGGCGCCCAGGTGCTAGCCAAGCAGGACGCGCTGAAGCCGGAGCAGAAATTCCAGCTGCTCACCTCGCCCTCGCATATCGGCCTCAACAAGAATGAAGACCGGCTGAAGAAGGCGGTGAACGACGCCGTCGCCAAGATGCTGGCCGACGGCAAGCTTGACGAGAGCTCGAAGGCCTGGCTGAAAACGCCGCTTAATCCGGACAACCTGAAGGACTGATCTGCCTATCGGTTCGGCGCCGTAAGGGGCACCGAACCCTCTCTTCGGTCAGGCAGCTCCAACAAGGTCAATCGCCATGGGCTACAGCCTGGACTTCGGCTGGCTTGCGGGCGCTGTGGGCGCGATCACGCGCGGCGCGGCGACGACGATCCTTCTGATCGCCGTCACCACGCTGGCTGGCACGTTCCTCAGCATCCTCGGCGCGGCCGGCAAGAGAAACGGCCCGAAGCCGCTTCAGCTGGCGATCGGCATCTATGTCGAGGTGATGCGCAACACGCCATTCCTGGTGCAGCTGTTCTTCATCTTTTTCGGACTGCCCAGCCTAGGCGTCAGGCTCGACCCGATCCTGGCCGCGATGCTGGCGATGACGCTCAACATGGCGGCTTATACGATCGAGATCGTCGGCGCCGGCCTCGACGCCGTGCCGCGCGGGCAGACGGAAGCCGCGCTAGCGCTCGGCCTCAGGCCCCGCCAGGTGTTCGTCAAGATCGTGCTGCCGCAGGCACTGAAGGTGATCTACCCGGCGCTGACCAGCCAGATCGTCATCATGATGCTGGAATCGGCCGTGGTGTCGCAGATCGCGGTGCGCGAATTGACATACGAGGCCGACATGCTGCAGGCGCGCACTTTTCGCGCCTTCGAGACCTATTTCGTGGTGACGATAGTGTATCTCGGCCTGTCTATGGGGCTGCGCCGGCTGCTGGTCGGCGGCGGCCGCCGTGTTCTGGGGGCGGGCGTGTCATGATCGAGTTCACCTTCTGGGACATCGTCCGCAACCTGCTGCTCGCCGCGCGCTGGACGGTGCTCTTGTCGCTCGCCGCCTTCGTCGGCGGCGCGCTGGTCGGGCTGGCGGTGCTGTTCTTCCGCATCGCCAGGAACAAATGGGTCAAACGGATAGCCTCGGGCTATATCGCGCTCTTCCAGGGCACGCCGCTCTTGATGCAGCTGTTCCTGATGTTCTTCGGCCTGCCGATGCTGGGGCTGCGCATCGAACCCTGGACGGCTGCGGCGCTCGGCCTCACCTTTTTCGCCAGCGCCTATCTGGCCGAGATCTGGCGCAGCGGCGTCGACGCGCTGCCGCGCGGCCAATGGGACGCCGGCGCCAGCCTTGGGCTTCACTATCTGCAGGAGCTGAGGCTGATAATCCTGCCGCAGGCCTTCGCCATCACCCGCGCGCCGACCGTCGGCTTCCTGGTGCAGCTCATCAAATCGACGGCGCTGACCTCGATTATCGGCTTCGAAGAACTGGTCAGGACCTCCAACGCCATCAACAACGCGACCTTCGAGCCGTTCAAGGTCTACGGGCTGGTGGCGCTGATCTTCTTCGTCATGTGCTTTCCGCTGACGCAATATGCACGGCGGCTGGAGCAGCGTGCAGGGGCGCGCTGAGCAGAGGGCAACCAAGCTATTAGTGATCGCACGACTCACCTGCTCGTACAGCGGGAAAGTCCGATGAGTGCAAAGTCGGCAGAAAGAAGTCAGCCTGCCGATATTCATCGGTAGGCGGTACGGTAAGGCTATCCGTGCTTCAGGATCTTGATCACGTCGTCGAGCGTAAGACCATCGCGCGTGGGGCTCCATTCGATGCGATCGTACACGGCCAGCATCGCCCGGTATTCGGCGACCCGGTTGGAATGTGAGTTGAGCGACCTGTTCTTAAACTCTTCGAATCGTCCCATGTTTCGGACGAGGAACCGTGCAATACCGAAGTAGGTGCCTTCCTCGTTGCCATCGAACCCGTCGAACTTGGGATCGCGGTTCCACTCTCCTGTCTCCGCTTTGACACGATCGCGGTCCTTGTCACTCCACTTGGCGGCTGCACTTTCGATATGGCGCCACATCGTCATCGTGCGAGCCACGAAATCGACTTCGTGAGGCTTGGCGTTCTGGGGGTCGAAGAGGCCCGTCAACTTCCATTCGAGCGCCCAGAAATGCCCTCCGTAGATGGCATCTTGGATGAGCTTAACCGTCTCCTGATCTTCATAGTCGTCCTGTTGCTTGAGAAGCTCAGTCAGCAACCAGATGATCAGCTTCTCGCTCCGCGAAGGATTAAGCCGAGCTTGGCTGGCATCAGCCGCGAGGCCGGCCTCGACGAGCTGCCGCATCGCTTCCGCTCTGGATGCCACCTCAGGGTGCTCATCTGCCCAATTGTCGATCAACTCGACGGTCCGCGGGTCCAGCCTCATTTCAAAGCGCTCGGTTTTCGGAACCATTGCTATTCTCCAGATTTCGCCATCTGTACGGTATTTTGTACGTAATATACGGCTCTTTGTCCGTACATTCAAGTAGCAGGTGTGGTGCCTCGCCCCCTCACACCACGCAACCGTGATTTGCAGCAAAGCCGGCGTACGCCTCACTGTGAGCAACGGCAATTTGGGAGGGGGACGGTCGGCGATGCACGCGAATATCTTGTCGCTCTCGCGGGCCTGTTCGTCGTTTGGCTGACCCAGTCGGTCATGGTCGCCGGGCAGAAGCCTGAAAGGGTCAGTATCTCGGCCGCCGGCGAGAACCGGCCGGGGGTGCTGGACGCAAGGCTGTTCAGGCCACAGGGTTGCAGCGGGCTGTGGAACAGCAGGACCATAAGGCTCAGCCCATGCCACGCCGATTGGGGCAGACGGCTCGCAGCTCTCGGCTATGTCGTGCTCTCTCCGGACAGCTACGGCTCGCGCGAGATTAGTCTGTAGCGTTAGAGTATGCCGCCTCAATGCCCGAAGGCGAGCTGCGGCGCGATGCGGTCGCGCCTGAGCCAGCGCGCCAGGAGCAGCGCCGCCACCACGGCCAGTCCCGAGGCCAGGCCAATCCAGATGCCGACGCCGTTCAGGCCGAAATGGAAGGCGAGCAGCACGCCGAGCGGCAGGCCGACGCCCCAATAGCCGATCGCGGCGTAGATCATCGGCACCTTGGTGTCGTGCAAGCCGCGCAGCATGCCGGCGGCCACCGCCTGGGCGCCGTCGAAAATCTGGAAAAGCGCTGCAAACACCAGGAACGATACGGCAAGCGTGATCACCCTGGCGTTGACCGGATCGGTGAGATCGATGAAGGCGCTGATCAGCGCATGCGGCCACAGAATCATCACCAGCCCCATCAGCGCCATGAAGGAGACGCCGATGACGAAGGCCGTCCAGCCGGCGCGCGAAACGCCTTCAGGGTTGCCGGCGCCATGCGCCAGGCCGACCCGTACCGTGACGGCCTGGTTGAGGCCGAGCGGCACCATGAAGGAGATCGAGGCGATCTGGATGGCGATGGCATGAGCGGCCAGCGAATCCGCGTCGATCAGGCCCATGAGCAGGGCGGCCGCATTGAAGATCGTCACCTCGAAGGCGAGGATGCCGGCGATCGGCAGGCCGAGCCTGAGCAGGCCGCGGAAGCGCGGCCAGTCGGAGCGCCAGAAGCGGCCGAACAGACGGTAGCGGCGGAACTTCTTCTCCTTGAACACCACCGCCGCCAGGCCGGCGAACATCAGCATGCTTGACAGAGTGGTGGCGAGGCCGGAGCCGGCAATGCCCATCGACTTGACGCCGAGATTGCCGAACATGAAAACCCAGTTGAAGAAGGCGTTGCAGGCGACCGCGACGAAAACGATGATCAGCGCCCAGCCGGGCCGCTCCAGCGCCGAGATGAAGGAGCGCAGCACGATATAGCCATAGAAGGGCAGCACCGCCCATTGCAGCCAATGCAGATAGATGCCCGCCTCATGCGCGAGCTCCGGCTTCTGGCCCATGGCCAAAAGCACCGCTTCGCCATGCCAGAGAAAAATCCAGATCGGGATCGAGATGAGGATCGCCAGCCACAGGCCCTGGCGCACGGTGCGGCGCAGGTCGCGCACCGAATGGCGGCGACGGCCGAGCTCGGTCGCCATCATCGGCGAGGTCGCCAGCATCAGGCCGAGGCCGAAGATCAGCGGCATGAAATAGAGATTGGAGCCGAGCGCGCCGGCGGCGAGCGTGTCGGGCCCGAGGCGGCCCATCATCATGACGTCGGTCGCGGTCATGGCGGTCTGGCCGAGATTGGTCAGCACCATCGGCCAGGCGAGCGCGATCGTTGCCCTGATTTCCTGACGCCAAAGGTTTTCCGGCGCGCGAGCGCCGGCTTCGATCGCAGACATTGTTCCGCTCTTTCAGAACACGGCGCGTCGGCCAAAGGGCCGGAAGCCGCACAACAATGGCGCAAAATGGCGCCATTTGCGTCGCCTTGTGAACGAAATGCGACATATTGGCAAGGGACGAGCCCCGGCTAGCGATTGATCCAGGCGGAGCCGGGATTCCGCGACGCCTCTTTCATTTGCCGGCCGGGGGCTGCTACGGATGCCCTGGCATATTAAGCCGGCGCGCCATGCCGGGAGGAACGAATGCCGTTTAGGCGCAGAAAGAACACAGCCGCGATCCCGCGCACGGCGCCCGCCTTCGAGCACATCGTGACGGAGGCCAGCGAGAGCTTCCTGTGGCGGTTGGACGATTATCCGTGGGAGCGCAATGTCTGGAATTTCCATCCCGAATACGAAATCCATCTCTTGCGGAAATCGTCCGGCGTCGTGCTGGTCGGCGACCATATCGGCGAGTTCGGGCCGGGCTATCTGACCATCGTCGGCGGCGGGCTGCCGCATGACTGGGTGACGGCAGTGCAACCCGGCGAGCTAATCGAAGGCCGCGATATCGTGCTGCAATTCGATCCCGAACGGCTGCGCGGCTCCTCGGGGCTGCTGCCGGAGCTGCGCGAGCTGGAGCCGTTCCTGGAACGCTCGCTGCGCGGCATGGTCTTCCATGGCGAGACGGCGCTCGACGGCGCCGAGCTGATGGAACGAATGGGCGAGGTGCATGGGCTGGCGAGGTTCCGCATGTTCCTCGAACTGCTGGACCTTCTGGCCACCACTCAGGAATACGAGCTTCTGTCGTCGCCGGATTTTTCTCCGCTTCTCGACGCGGAATCGCTGGATATTATCCAGCGCTCGCTGACCTATCTGTTCCAGCACTTTGCTGAGGATCTGAAGCTGCCGGAGGTGGCGGCGTTGGCCGGGATGAGCGAAAGCACTTTCTCGCGCTTCTTCCAGAAGAACACCGGCAACTCGTTCAGCGACCACGTCGCCAAGCTCAGGCTCTGGCAGGCCTGCAAGCTGCTTGCCGACACCGAGATCCCGATCACCGACATCTGCTTCCAGGTCGGCTATATGAACATCTCGAACTTCAACCGCGCCTTCCTGCGCAAGCACAAGATGACGCCGTCATCCTACCGCAAGCTGTCGCGGCAGCGGCTGACGCTGCGGGCCTGATTTCGCCACCTAGCTTTTTGTTTCATCGCAATTCCGGACGGAAAACCGCTGCACACTTTTCCTGGAATTGCTCTAATCGTACTGATACTCGTGTGACGGACAGACTCTGCCGGTGCCATTTTTTGCGCCGCACAATGCATAAAAGTACAGGTCTGCTGCAACGGGGCTTCTAGTTTCGCCCCTTCCAACTCCTCATTTTGGCGGCGGGTCGCAGTCATGCGGGCGACGGTGAGGGTCGCTTAGCCCGCGGACTTGCTTGTTCCTGGAGGAGAAACATCAATGAAATCAACCCGGCTCGCTGCCAGCCTCGGTGCAGCTTTCGTGCTTACCGCTTCCGTTTCAACCGCAGCACTGGCGCAAGCGCCGGTCTGCTCGGCGCCGGTCAAGGTGCTGGCGCAGCCGCGCGACGGGCTGACGCTTCTGGAGGACTCCAAGGACGAGTTCAAGAAGTTGTCCGGCGCCTCGTTCCAGATCGACTATCTCAACGAGAACGACCGCCGCGCCAAGTCGCGCGCCGACGCCTCGACCGTCGGCAACTACAATGTCTACTATGTCGACGAGGCCAATGTCGCGCTGTTCGCTTCCTCGGGCTGGATCGCGCCGCTGACCGATTATTATCCGGCTGAATACGATTTCGCCGATTTCGATCCGGGCCGCCAGAAGGTCGCCACCTATGACGGCAAAGTCTGGTTCGCGCCGCTGACCGGCGGCGGCGACCTGATGGTCTACCGCAAGGACGTGCTCGAGGCCGCCGGCATCCAGCCGCCGAAGACGCTGGACGAGCTGATCGCCGACGTGCCGAAGCTGACCAATGCCGACAAGGGCATGTACGGCATCGCGCTGCGCGGCGCGCGGGGCTCCGGTGCCAATGTCTGGCGCTGGATGCCGTTCTTCAAGGCCTATGGCGGCAAGTGGTTCGACGGCGACAAGCCGGCTTTCAATTCGGACGCCGCCGTGAAGGCGACTGAGGCCTATTTGAAGCTGTTCAAGGACTCGGCCCCGGGCACGCAGACCGGCAGCTGGGATGAATCGACCGGCGCCTTCCTCTCCGGCCAGGTCGCCATCCTCGTCGAATCGACGCCGCTGTCGGGCATGGCGGTGGACCCGAAGACCTCGCAAGTGGTCGGCAAGGTCGGCTTCCTGCCGCCGCCCTCGCCGCTGCCGGGCGGCGGCTACGGGCATGGCCTTGCCATCGGCACCAAGGCCAATGCGGATGACGCCGCGAAGAAATGCGCCGGCCTGTTCATCGCCTGGGCGACCTCGAAGGAGAACGAGAAGCGCCGGCTCGATGCGCATCAGTTCGGCGAGCTCAACCGTACCAGCGTCCTCTCCAGCAAGGAATTCGCCGATATCTACGGTGCCGACCTCGGCAAGGCGCTGGCCGACACCGGCAAGGTGACGGCGGTGAATTTCTGGCAGGATCCGCGCTGGCCGGATCTCGGCGACCGCTGGGGCATCATCCTCGAGGAACTGGTCACCGGCACCCGCACCGACATCAAGGGCGGCCTCAACGAGCTCGAGGCCTATGCCAACGAGCTTGTGAAGAAGAAGTAATCCTCCCGCCCGCGGCGCGCGGTTCGCGACATTCGTCCGAATGCCAGAACCTGCGCGCCGCGGGACCTTCACCAGACAGCAGTAAATATCCAAGGATAGGCAATGCGCCGACGCTCTTCCCTGCCGGTCACATTTCTGGTTCCTACCCTCGCCATCCTCCTGGTGCTGTCGATGGTGCCGACGCTCTACGCCATCGTGATCGCCTTGCAGAACCGCGAGTTGAGCACGACCGGTTACTCCTGGGTGTGGTTCTCGAACTTCGCCGATCTCTTCCTCGACCGCCGCTTCCTCAACGCCGTCTGGGTTTCGGTGAAATGGGAGATCGTCACCGTGGTAGCGACGATGGTGGTGGCGATCGGGCTGGGTGTGCTGATGTTCGAGGTCGCCGGCCCACGCCTGCGCAACTTCTATTGCCTTTTGTTCATCATCCCGGTGCTTTTGCCGCGCGTCTCGGCCGCCTTCGTCTGGAAGTTCGCCTATCACCCGCTCTACGGCATCGCGACCTATCCCTACCGGCTGATCACCGGCGGGCTGATCTTCGATCCGCTGTCCAAGCCCGGCACCGCATTGTTCGCCGTCGCTTCGGTGGACGTCTGGCAATGGGGGCTGTTCTTCGCCGTCATCGTGCTGAAGCTGCTTGAAACCTTGCCGCCGCAGCCGATCGAGGCGGCCAGGCTCGACCACGCCAAGCGTTGGCAGATCCACGCCTATGTCACCTTGCCGATGCTGAAGGCGCCGCTGATCAGCCTGATGTTCGTCAAGATGATCGAGTCGCTGCGCTCCTTCGACCTGATCTATGTGATGACGCGCGGCGGGCCCGGCGTCGCGACCGAGACGCTCGACATGTATGCCTTCTCGCAAGGCTTCATCGAGTCCGGCAAGGTCTCCTACGCTTCGGCCATGGCGGTGCTGATGATGATCGCGACGGTCATCACCTTCACCATGCTGTGGAAGCGGGTGCAGGCATGAAGCCATATCCGATAAGACCGGGCCGTCTGGTCGCCAAGGCCATCCTGGCGCTGGCCGGGTTCCTGGCCGTGTTCCCGCTTCTGTGGACGGCGCTCAACGCGCTGAAGAACAATGTCGACATCATCACGCGGGTGCCGAAGGTGATCTTCACGCCGACGCTGGCCAACATCGGCTACATCCTCGGCCGCGACAGCGTGCTGACCGGGCTCTACAACTCGGTCGTCGCCTGCGGTTCGGCGGTGCTGATCGGCGTCGTGCTCGGCCTGCCGGCGGCCTATGCGGTGGCGCGCTATCCCAACCGCTTCGCCGGCGACATCCAGTTCTTCGTCTTGTCGCTGCGTTTCCTGCCGCCGGTGGCGGTGGCGATCCCGCTGATGGTGATCTGGCTGCAGGTCGGGCTCTACGACACTTTGCCGGCGCTGATCGTCACCTATTCGCTGCTGACCATATCGGTGATCATGTGGCTCGCCATTCCCGCCTTCCAGGGCGTGCCGAAGGAGATTGAGGAGGCGGCCTTCGTCGACGGTTACGGCGCTTATGCCGTCTTCTGGCGGATCGCGCTTCCCGTCGCGGCGCGCTCGCTGATCGGCGCCATCGCCTTCAGCTTCGTGCTGGTCTGGAACGAGTTCCTGATCGCGCTGATGCTGTCGAGCTCCAACGCCAAGACGCTGCCGATCGTGGCTTCCGAGCTCTCCCAGCAAGGCATGAACGTGCCGTGGGGAATCCTCAACGCCTCGGTCGTGCTTCTGTCGCTGCCGCCGCTTTTGTTCCTCGGCGTTTTGAGCGGCTTCCTGAATTCCGTTTTCCGGCAAAAGAAAAGTTGATGCGAGGATACCCGATGCGGGCACTGGTGCTTGAGAAAAAAGGCGAACTGTCGCTGCGCGAGATCGCGCTGCCGCAAGACGTCGGACCGGACGACGTCAGGATCGCCATCCACACGGTCGGGGTCTGCGGCAGCGACGTGCATTACTACACGCACGGCGCCATCGGCAGCTACATAGTTCGCGAGCCCATGGTGCTCGGCCATGAGGCTTCGGGAACCATCGTCGAGGTCGGCGCCAATGTCACGAATCTCAAGGTCGGCGACCGCGTCTGCATGGAGCCAGGCGTGCCGAACCTTTCATCGCGCGCGACGAAGCTCGGCATCTACAATGTCGACCCGGACGTCCGCTTCTGGGCAACGCCGCCGGTGCATGGCGTTCTCGCGCCCTATGCCGTCCATCCGGCGGCCTTTACCTACAAGCTGCCGGACAATGTCTCCTTCGCCGAGGGCGCGATGGTCGAGCCCTTCGCCATCGGCATGCAGGCGGCGGCGCGCGCGCGCATCGTGCCCGGCGATGTCGCCGTCGTCGTCGGCTGCGGCCCGATCGGCATCATGATCGCGCTCGCCGCGCTGGCGGGCGGCTGCGCAAAAGTGCTGATCTCGGACTTCTCCGCGCCGAAGCTTGCGATCGCTGCCCAGTATCCCGGCATCGTGCCGGTCGATATCGGCAAGCAGTCGCTGGTCGATGCGGTGCGAGCGGCGACCGACAATTGGGGCGCCGATATCGTGTTCGAGGCGAGCGGCAGCCCGAAGGCCTTCGCCAACCTGTTCGACGTGGTGCGGCCGGGCGGCGCGGTGGTGCTGGTCGGGCTACCGGTGGAGGCGGTCGAGCTCAACGTGCCGGCGGCGATTTCCAAGGAAGTGCGCATCGAGACCGTGTTCCGCTATGCCAACATCTTCGACCGCGCCCTGCAGTTGATCGCCTCCGGCAAGGTCGACCTCAAGCCGCTGATCACCGGCACCTATGATTTCTCCGAGAGCATCAAGGCGTTCGAGCGCGCCGCCCAAGGCAAGCCGCAGGACGTCAAGCTGCAGATCCTGCTGACCGGCGAGAAGGGATAAGGCATGTCCGCCATCGTTTGCTCCCATGTCGACAAGGCCTACGGCGCCACGACCGTCATCCGCGATCTCAACCTCGCGATCGAGGAACATGAATTCGTCGTGTTCCTGGGGCCGTCCGGCTGCGGCAAGTCCACGCTTCTCAGGATGCTGGCCGGGCTGGAGGATATCAGCGGCGGCGAGGTGTCGATCGGCGGCAAGGTGGTGAACGATCTCGAGCCGGGTGACCGCGGCATCGCCATGGTGTTCCAGAATTATGCGCTCTATCCGCACATGACGATCTTCGACAACATCGCCTTCGGATTGAAGCGGCAGAAGGTGCCGGCGAACGAGATCAGGAAGCGGGTCGAGGCGGTCTCGAAGACGCTCGGGCTGGAGTCCTATCTCGGCCGCAAGCCTACAGAGCTTTCCGGCGGCCAGCAACAGCGCGTGGCGATCGCGCGCGCCATGATCAAGACGCCGAAAGTGTTCCTGTTCGACGAGCCGCTCTCCAACCTCGACGCCAAGCTGCGCAATCATATGCGCGTCGAGATCGCCAGGCTGCACCAATCGTTGAAGACCACCACCGTCTATGTCACGCATGATCAGCTCGAGGCGATGACGCTGGCCGACCGCATCGTGTTGTTGAAGGACGGCGTGATCGAGCAGATCGGCTCGCCGGCGGAGATCTATCGCCGCCCAGGCAATCTGTTCGTGGCCGGCTTCATCGGAACGCCTAACATGAATTTCATCGACGTGACGGTCGGCAAGGGCAAGGATGGCTGGACGCTGACCGGCGCGGGGACGGTGCTGTCGCTCGGTGGCCAGAGTTTCCACCTGCAGCACGGCGATCGCGTGGTGCTCGGGATCCGGCCGCCCGACCTGACGCTGGCCGGCGTGGGTGCAAGCAACGTCCTGCAAGGCACCGCCGATCTCATCGAGTTCCACGGCAATGACGCGCTGGTGACCTTCGGCTCCGGCGGCAAGGAGATCAGCGCGCTGGTGCCGGCGCGCGAATGCCCAGAGTTACGCGCGCCCGTGCGCTACAGCTTCGACGAGGAAAGCATTCACTTGTTTGACGCCGAGACCGGCAAGTCGTTGCGCAAGCAGTAGAGCAATTCCGCCCGGAATTGCCTGGGGGATGCACACATTTCCAAGTGGCTGGTCTATGGCGATAGCGTGCATTGGAGCTTGGCGCATGCATTGGCTAATGTAGCGCTGGTCGACCCCCACTCCGTCTCGGCTTCGCCGAGCCACCTCTCCCC